>DAHVDN010000007.1:10749-80849 GCA_027313505.1 Candidatus Dormiibacterota bacterium | reverse complement strand
GGGCGACATCACAGTCCAATTGCCCTCGGCGATGACGCTGCACAAGGAGTGGAACCGCTGGAAGAAGGGCCCCGACGGCATCCCGTGGTGGATCGAGGTCAGCAAGTGCGCTCCCCAAGAGGCGTTCCGCGACCTGGAGCGAGGCATGAAGGCCTTCTGGGAGAGCAAGGCCGGCAAGCGGCCCGGCCCCAAGGTCCACTTCCCGCGCTTCAAGAAGAAGGGCCGCAGCCGGGACAGCTTCCGGCTCACCGGATCGGTCCACCTCCACGGTCGGGCCGTGACCCTGCCCCGGATCGGCACGATTCGGATATTTGAGGATGCCACCAGGTGGGCTGAGCGGATTGAGACCGGCTCGGTTCAGGTCACCGCGGCCATCGTCAGCAGAGAGGCGGACCGCTGGTTCGTATCCCTGGCAGTCGAGGCCGAGCGGGACATCCCCGCCAGCCCGGCTGCCACGGACACCATCGGCGTCGACCTCGGCATCCTCGCGCTAGCCACCATCTCAGACGGCACGGTGGTGCCCGGCCCGAAGGCGCTGCGCCGGGGTCTGCGCAAGCTGCGGCGGCTCTCCCGAGCCCACTCGCGCAAACGTCAGGGTTCTCACAACCGGGCCAAGGCCGCTCGCCGGCTGGCCCGCCATCATGCCAAGGTCGCCGCCATCCGCCGCGACCACCTCCACAAACTCACCACCCGACTGGCCAAGACCCAAGTCCGGATCTTGGTGGAGGACCTGAACGTCCGAGGGATGCTGGGGAACCGACGGCTGGCCCGGTCACTGGCCGATGCCGGCTTCGGCGAGTTCCGCCGCCAGCTCGGCTACAAGTGCGAGTGGTACGGGAGCCGGCTGGTCGTCGCGGACCG
This sequence comes from Candidatus Dormiibacterota bacterium, assembly GCA_027313505.1. Taxonomy (GTDB): domain Bacteria; phylum Chloroflexota; class Dormibacteria; order Aeolococcales; family Bog-877; genus AG-12. The sequence continues at coordinate 79,988 of DAHVDN010000007.1, read as the reverse complement.
ATGGTTCCCCAGCTCCAAGCGCTGCTCGGGTTGCGGTGCGGTCAAACCGGAGCTGGCGCTCTCGGAGCGCACCTACCGGTGCGAGAGCTGCGGGCTGGAGCTGGACCGCGACCTCAACGCGGCGATCAACCTGGCTGGGTGGGCTCACCCGGCCGTCACCGCCAGTGCGGCGGAGACGCTAACTGCCTGTGGAGCCGACCGTAAGCCCGGGCCTCGACCGGCAGGTGGCCGTGAAGCAGGAACCGGGCCTGCCCCGGAGCCCACCGCCTCGACCGGTGGTCCCAGCACACGGACAGACGCATGTCGCGCCCTGTCCCTTGCCTAGGAACGGCTCTCAGCGGAGACCTGGTTCGCCCCGCCCAGCTCGGCCCGGCAATTTGGCGCCTCCTAAGGTGAACCGGGCCACCACCACGCCCATCACCGGCGTGGTGCCTGCTCGCCGGCGGGCTCACCCCGCGCTCACCTCCCCCGAGATCGTCCAGAAAGAGGCAAGGGCACGGGAGCTACCTGATCACTCTCGACCTCCATCACAACCTAGGTGGCGACCTGCAGGCCGAAGTGGCCGCACAAGAGACCCCGGGGCTTTGTGAGGAGCGCGTCAGCAGCGGTTCGGCCGATCGGACTGGGCGCGGCCGCTGCGAAGTCGATTGGTGGCTCCGGAGCACGGATTCGAACCGTGAACCTTGCGGTTAACAGCCGCCTGCTCTACCGTTGAGCTACTCCGGAACGATCGCCGCTACAGTTTAGTCTGGCCGTCCCGGACGGCTGCCGCCGGGGCCGTCTCCTCCCACCGGTGAGAGCCCCTTCGGCCAGCAACGCCCCGGTGAGGGAGGAAAGGCATGGGCCAGCGACGGCAGCGCGCGCCGGGATCCGAGGCGGCACTCGACTTCTTCCGGCGCGTCTTGGAGCCGGGGCTGGATCTGCCCCTGGCGGCCAAGGACTTCCAGGTTGCCCCCGATGGACGTCGAGCCCTCTGGACAGCCGACACCCGGCTCCAGCTGGCGGGTAGGATGGGGTCCCGAATCTATCTCACCGACCTGGACGACCGGACCTCCCGGCCGCTTCTGGCCGACCCGCTCCCCGGGCAGCATGGTGGGCGCTGGAGCCCGGCCGGGGATCGCGTCAGCTTCATCGCCACCCTCAGCTCGGGCCAGCCCGGGGTCCATGTGGTTGACCCCAACCTCCCGAGTCGGTCGTTCGAGGTCGTGGTCCTCTCCGGCTTTGTGCCGGAGGCGCTGGAGTGGGCTTCGGACGGAAGGATCCTGGTGCTGGCGGCGGAGGAGGGGGCGGAGATGGGCGTGACCTCGGGGTCGGGCCAGCTCCCGGTGGCCGGAGACTCCGATGCCGCGGAGTCCTGGTGGCCGGAGGTGCGGTGCGGAGGCGTGCGCGGCTGGCGCACCGTTTTCGCCCTTTCACCCGAGAGCTGGATCCCGGCGCGGCTCCTGCCCGAGGGCAGCAACGTGTGGGAGTTCGCGGCGACCGGCGACCTCCTGCTGGCGGTGGTGTCCGACCGCCCCACCGAGGGCGACTGGACCCACTCTCGTCTGGAACTGCTGGACCTCAAGGGCGGCGAGCGCCGCGTGGTCCATCGTCCCCGGCGCCAGCTTACGTCCCCCGTGATCTCCCCGGACGGATCACGGCTGGCGGTGGTGGAGGGTCTGGCCAGCGACCGCGGCATCGTCTACGGGGACATCCTGGAGTTCGCGACGAGCGGGGGACCGGGCCGCATCATCCCCTGCGCTGACGCTGACGTCTCCTACCTCCGATTCCGCGACCGGTCCCACCTCCTCGCCGCCGGAGTGCGCCGCCAGGAGACCGTGGTGGCCGAGCTGGAGCTGAACCTTGGGGCTGTGGAGGTCCATTTGCAGGACCTTGTCACCACCTCGGGCCCGTTCACTCCCGCCGCCGCCCCTCACCCCCAGGGCGGGGCGCTGCTGGCCCTGGAGTCCTGGGGTTCCCCGCCGATCCTGGCCCGGGTGGATCAGGGCCGGGCATCGGAGATCGTCTCCCTCTCCCATCCAGGCTTCGAGTGGCTGAAGGGCCAGATCGGGACCATCCGGGAGATCTCCTGGCCCGCCCCGGACGGGCTGGAGATCTCCGGCCTGCTGGTCGAGCCGCGGCAGGGATCCGGACCCTACCCCACGGTCCTCACCGTCCACGGAGGCCCGGTGGGCCGCTGGGAGTCGGAGTGGCCTGGGAGGGGCCTCCTCCACTACGCCTATCTCTCCGCCCGCGGCTATGCCCTCTTCATGCCCAACCCGAGGGGCAGCTGCGGGCGCGGCCAGGACTTCCTGGAGCTGGAGGTTGGCGACTATGGCGGGGCTGAGGTCCAAGACCACCTCTCCGGCCTGGATCACCTGGTCGCCGAGGGCGTCGCCGACCCCCGACGTCTGGGCGTCCTGGGGGTGAGCCATGGTGGCTACATGGCCTGCTGGATAACCACCAGGACGGACCGCTTCGCCGCGGCGGTCGCGGGATCCCCGGTCACCGACTGGTACAGCCAGCACTTCACCAGCAACATCCCGGACTTCGACGCCCAGTTTCTGGGGGTAGGGGGCCCGGGTCCCGGGGGGCCCTACTTCGATCGCAGCCCGGCGTTTTTCGCCGGCAGGTCGCGCACCCCCACCCTCCTCACCGCAGGCCAGCTCGACCGTTGCACTCCGCCCGGGCAGGCGGTGGAGTTCCACGAGGCTCTGCTCGCCGCCGGGGTCGAGACCGAACTGGCCCTCTACCCTGAGGAGGGGCACGGCGTACGCGACGCCGTGGCCCTGGCCGACTTCGCCGCCCGGACCTGCGCCTGGTTCGATCGCTGGATGGGCTGAGTCTCGGGTCCGCTTCCGGTGGCGGCGCTGGCGGCCACGATCTCACCCACCACAAACACCACCAGGAACCAGAGGGTTGGCGGATTGGCGATCCCATGCTCGAGCACTGGAGCGCCGACCCCGTAGGGCTGCGGCCCCCGGCAGGATGAGCCCCAGGGGGCTTCCGAAGATCGGAGACCGCGTCAGAAGCGGTGGGACAGGTCCTCGAGCGCGGGCGACAGCGGTCTTGAACCGTCGCTCCACGCCGCCTCGGCCCACACCTGGGCGACCGTCAGCCCGGGGGAGGGCGGTCTGGCGCAGGCAGTTGACGCCTGGCTGAATCAGGTCACCGCGCCAGTTCTGGCTTGTCGGCTCCGAAACCTTGGGCCTGAACTCTGCGAGAGCGCAAGAAACGCACCAGGTGGGCGGTTGCGAGCCGCGGGCAGCCGTCCTCCCGCACAGACCTGGTGGCTACTCCAAGTAGTCCTTGAGCTTGATGCTCCGGGACGGGTGGCGAAGCTTGCGCAGCGCCTTGGCCTCGATCTGCCGGATCCGCTCCCGGGTGACCCCGAAGCGCTTGCCCACCTCCTCCAGCGTGCGCTGGTGGCCGTCGATCAGGCCGAAGCGGAGCTGCAGCACCCGCCGCTCCCTCGGGGTGAGGGTGTCGAGGATGTCCTCCACCTCGGTGTGGAGCATGGTGAGGGAGGCTGCCTCCGAGGGGGCCACCGCCTCGCTGTCGGGCACGAAGTCGCCGAGATGGGAGTCCTCCTCCTCGCCGATCGGGGTCTCCAGGGAGACCGGGTCCTGTGCAACCTTGACAATTTCTCTGACCCGGTCAGGGGTGATACCCATCTCCTCGCCGATTTCGGGATCTGCCGGCTCCCGACCCAGCTCCTGCAGCAGGCGCCTCGAAATGCGTACCAGCTTATTGATGGTCTCAACCATGTGGACCGGGATCCGGATGGTGCGCGCCTGATCTGCGATAGCTCGGGTGATCGCCTGTCGGATCCACCAGGTGGCATAGGTCGAGAACTTGTAGCCCTTGTGATAGTCGAACTTCTCAACGGCCCGGATCAGGCCCATGTTGCCTTCTTGGATCAGATCAAGGAAGGACATGCCCCTACCGATGTACTTCTTGGCGATGGAGACCACCAGTCTCAGATTGGCCTCCGTCAGTCGGTGCTTTGCGTCCTCATCACCTTGCTCGATCAGCTTGGCGAGATAGACCTCGTCCTCCGCCTTAAGCAGGGCCACCCGCCCGATCTCTTTGAGATACATCCGCACCGGGTCGTCCAATGACACGGCATCCGCGTCGGACGCCAACATCTCGTCCTCGGACTCATCCGAGTCGAAGTCCTTGTCCCCGTCCGACACCAGGATCCCCATCTCCCGGAAGAGGACGAAAAGCCGCTCCATCTGGTCTGGGTCGGTGTCCAGCTCAGGAAATGGCTCAACTATCTCATTGGGACTGAGGAAACCCTGCTCCTTTCCCTTCAGGATCAGCTGCTCCGCCGCCCTGACTAAGTCCTCCGTGCGCGGCGGGGCGGTGGGAATGGCCAGCTTCATCGCTCTCGCCATCAGGACTCCAATCCGTCACTGCGGCGCAACTGTTCAATCCTTCGGCGCACCGCCTCAATCTCGGCTACCAGGGCTGGCGACGACCCCGCTCGGTGATGTCCCAGCCCGGTCAGCTTGCCCTGCAGATCGGCTATGGTGGCTTCGCCCACCTCGATTCGAATGACCCTCACGCAGTCCTCCAATGCCCGTTGCACACGTGGGCTGCCGGTTGGCTCCTCCAGCTCTGGAAGCTCTGCTCCTTCAACCTCCGCCAACCGTTGGGAAAGATTGGGTGGTAACGCCGCGGGGTCAGGTCTGCCAGGAAGCGCTTCGCAGATTGCAGCGTACAGCTCCCCATCCTCCCTATCAGGGAAGTCGCCACGCGTGACCTGATAGCGATCTCTGACCTCCGAAGCGAGTTCTGACCGCCCCAACAGCAGTCCCAGCAAATGGGCAGACGCGCCCATTGCACCTTTCCCAGCCCTGGCGACTTCCAAACCAGGAACTCCTGCCAGCCCCTTGGCCCCTCGCTCCACATCCTCCAGAATACGTCCGTGGGCCAGTCCCAACCGGCGACCCACCCGCTCCGCGTAGAGCTCTCTGATACTGGCCTCGGGGATCTTGGCCAGAATGGCCATACAGCGGCGCAGGGCTTCCTGCCGTTGCGAGCCGGACTGCGACGAGCTGTCTCCCAGAGCCTGGTCTATGAGTACCTCCCATGCGGGAGCGGCATCGTCGAGCATCCTTCTCAACTGATCGGGAGCCGTGCGGCTGAGATCGTCTGGATCGACACCATCCGGCAGCAGCACCAGCCGGCAGATCAGGCCAGCCCCGCCGCAGAGGTCCACGGCGCGTCTGGCGGCTTTCTGCCCCGCGGCGTCGCCATCGAAGCAAAGGATCACCTCGTCGGCGAAACGACGCAGGAGCAGCACCTGGGTCTCTGTGAGCGCGGTTCCGGAGGTGGAAACAGCCGTGGCCACTCCGCTGCGGTGAGCCCCGATGACGTCGAAGTAGCCCTCCATCAGAACCACGCGCCGTTCCCTCCCGATGGCCGCCACCGCCCTGTCCATGCCGAAGAGCACCCGGGACTTGTCGAATAGTCCGGTGGATCTGGTGTTCAGATACTTCGGTTGGTCTTCCCCCAGCGCTCGGCCCCCGAAGCCGACCCAGCGCTGGCGCTCGTCCCGGATTGGGATTATGAGGCGCCTCCTGAAGAAATCGGTCAATCCCTGGCGGGCACCCGCCAGCCCTGCGGCGACGATCTCCTCGCCGGTCGCCTGGCGTTTGACCAGGTACCGAACGAGGTTGTCGCGGCGGCTCCCCTGAGGCGCATAGCCCAGGTGGAAACTGGATATATCATCTTCCGTTACCGCGCGGGCCTTAAGAAAGTCTCGGCCCGGTGCTCCCGCCTGGTGGTGAAGCAGGACCTCGTGATAGAAATCAGCCGCCATTTGGTTCAGGCGCAGGGAGCTCTCGCGGAGCCGCACCTGCCTGCGCTGAGCTGGGGACATCTGCTCCAGCGGCGACAGCTCCACTCCGGCCCTCTTGGCGAGCTCCTCCAGTGCGCCGCGGAAATCGGTGTGATCGATGAGCTCCACAAACTTGATCAGGTCACCCCCGAGCTGGCAACCATGGCAGTTCCACAGTTGCTTTTCGGGGTTTACGTAGAAGGAGGGGCTGCGTTCCTTATGGAAGGGACACAGCCCCCTGTACTCGCGGCCAGCCCTCTGCAGACGGACGTATCCCTCGATGACCTCAACGAGGTTGAGCCGGGCCTTGATGGTCTCGACGTCAGTGGAGCTAGCCATTCCCGCGGAGAGGCCCCGATCCGGCCGCCGGATCAGGGCCGACGACCCCTTCCTATCGGCGGAACAGCCCGCGACTTCGCGGTGCCTGCTCCAACTCCCGGACCTTGTTGCGCAGATCCATCAGCTCTCGCTCCTGCTCCGCCTGCTGGGCGGCCTGAGTCTTCCTGGACTGGTCGAGCTCCTGACGAAGGTCACGAACCTGCCTCATCCTTTGCTCCAGTTCGGCCTCGAAGCGAAGTCGTTGCTCCGCCTGGATGCGCTGTTCCAGCGCCCTCTCCCATCGCTCGAACAGGCCGGCCACCAGCTCCCGGGCGTCGATTGAGTTGATCGCCAGCGATCCAGCTCCCCCGGCCTGGGAGGTGATCACCGCCGAAGGTGCTGAGACCTCCTCGGCGAGTGGAGGAGGTTCGGGAGCCACAGTCTGCTCCATGACTGGGCTGACCGGCTCCTCGTACTGAGTCGTCTCCTCGGACAAATCCTCGTACGCCGTCGCCGGTTCGAAGCCGAATGCTGGCGCCGGCGGAGCGGAGAAAGGAAGCGGATCGGGTTCAGGCATGAAGAACGCCGACTCGGGCGTCGGGATTGGTTCGCCCTCCGGCTCCGATGGCTCCTCACCGGACTCCACCTCGGGCTCCGTCTCGGGCTCCTCTTCTGCGGGAGACTCAGCCTGGAACGCGCTCGAACCAAAGTACGGGTCGGCGGTGGGTTGCGAGAAATTCACCTCCGCAGTCGCGACCTCCCCAAGCGGTTCATCCTCCCACGTCTCGGGATCGGGGCGCCAAACCGGTACCACCGGGGGCTCCTGCTCCGCCACCGGCGTCTCCCCGACAGTGCTCGCCTCCCAAGGGCTCATCTCCGCGATCGGAGCTTCCTCGACCGGCGTCCAGAGGCCCTGGGGGTACTCGGTCTCGTCCGGATCTGCCCACTCTTCGGCTGCGGGCTCTCCAGCGACCGGCCGAAGTTCATCAACCGGCCCGGGTTGTCCGACTGGCCGATCGAAGGTGGGAGACGGTGGCGGCGACCCACCGACGTCGTCGGCCGCGACCCGCATCTCAAGCTTGCCGTCCGACTCCACCCAGTGGACAGGAATGTCTCCCGACTCGATCCGACGGCGGATCATCTCTGGAGGCAGGGCCAGCCGCTGTGCTACTTGATCGATGGTGAGAAACTCGTCTGGCACCGCTGCTACCTCATGTGACGGTGGGCAGGGCGCTCAAGCGCCCTGGGGGACAGAGCCCCGATTCTTGCCGGATAACCCGATGGGGGCGGCGGTTCTGGCCACCTCGTCGAGGGCACGTTGCCAAAAGAGCGGTGACGCCACTGCCAGCGCAAAAAGGGAGCTAAGGAGGACCACGGCGTCGACACTCGCTCGACCGTCGGCGCTCCAGTAATCGTCCTCCAGCCTCAGCCAGAGCGCGAATTCGTCGAAGGTGAGAGCGACTCCGGCCCCATACAGCGGGGAGAGGCGCCGTCGCCACTTCGGCTCGGCGCGAAGCAAGGTCCCATACCCACACCCGGTGAGGATGAGAATCCCCCAAACCAGGTGATGAATATGTAGGGGATGAGATCCCTTGCTGCCGCCGAGCTGAATGTTCTTGAGAGGCAGCCAATTTCCCCGAATGCCATGGGTGATTATCCGAACCCCCGTGAAGGTCGCGACGAAGGAGGTCAGTACCCGCAGGTTGATCTCCTCGTCTGGCCTATCGGCCGCCGTCTCGCGATACCGGGCGATGAGTCGTCCCGGAAGGGAAATCAGGCTACTCTGGCGTTCGGGTCGTGCTTTGGAGGCGAATCGGGTGCTCACCGGCGAATCGTACGTCCTTTTGCCCCTCTCGTAACAGCCTTTGAAGGTGGAGATACAGCCTCGCTCCAGTCCCGTCGCCGGATCTTCGCTTCCTCGTCATCCTCTCCACAGCCGACGGGCCGCGTCCGAGCGTGCACGAATCCACGTCTTTGCAGCCGGCGAAGCGACCCGGAGTTTGGAAGGGGTACCAGAATTGGCTCCCGAGGGGGGTTGACAGTTGACCGGCGCCGTGCCGGATTGCGGGCCAACCGGTCAAGACGGGGCGCTGGTGGCAGGACCGTCAGCCCAGCGCCGTTCTCCTCTGTCGCCGCGATCGGCTGATACATTTCGGCCCGACACTTCGCGCGGGATTGTTGTGCTCTCGATACGGTGAACCCAAAGGCGCGGACTATGGGCGAACCAAGGCCAACTAGGCCCTGCCGACCGGTCCCAGGAGCTGGTACAGGTCTCCTATCGTCGAGCTGCTCGCGCTGCCGCGCATGTCGGACCTCGGCCGGGTCATGAAGTCTGTCATCCCAGCAGTGGTGCGCCATTCGAGCTTCGGAGCCGCCGAAGGTCGACCCGGTACCAACCTCCCGCTTCCAGCCCAAATTCTCACCGGAATCCCACTAACAGCTAACCAACATCAGGGTCCCCGAGTGACGGTCACCTTCGCCTTCGGCCCGGCCGACCGTCCCAGGAACCGACCCTCGTGGCGAGGGTGCCCCCCCTCGTTTACCACCCCCGTCCGACAGTCGCGCAGATGGAGCACTGCCGGTGGTCGCTAACCTGGATCCCCAAGGCGCCGGCAGGCGTCATCAGGCAGCGGCCGATTCCGGCGGGCCGTTCTCAACTGGGGTGTTGCGGGCCCCGGGCCTGATGGATGCGGGCGCGGGAACTGCTGGAGCTGAAAGGACTGTGCTGATGCTGAGGAGCCTTCAATGAGTCTGAGCTGGCGGCGGTGAGGGAGAGTTCCGGCGACAACCCAGGCGCTGACTTAGCCAGCCCGGCGATCCACCTGTCGGGGCTCACCAAGCACTACGGCAGCACCGTCGCCCTGGCGGGACTCAACATGACCGTCCCGCGAGGCGAGGTCTTCGGATTCCTCGGTCCCAATGGCGCGGGGAAGACCACCGCTGTGCGGCTCATGTTGGGGCTAGCCAGAGCTTCATCTGGGGAAGGCATGGTGCTGGGCTTTCCGCTTGGTTCGCTGGAGGCTCGCCGTCGCATCGGTTACCTGCCTGAGCTGTTCCGCTACCAGGGTTGGCTGCGGGCCGGAGAGGTGCTCCGGCTTCATTGCGAGCTGGCGGGCATCGAGCGCGGCTCACGGCGCTCGGAGATCCAGTCAGCCCTCGAGCTGGTGGGGCTCGATGGGCGCTCCGAAGATCACGTGGACACCTTATCGAAGGGAATGCAACAGAGGCTGGGATTGGCGGTGGCTCTGCTTGGGAAACCTGATCTCGTGCTCTTGGACGAGCCGACCTCAGCGCTGGATCCGGTCGGCCGCCACGATGTCCGGGAGGTGCTGAGGGCGCTGAAGCGTCGTGGGGTAGCGGTCTTCCTCAACTCGCACCTGCTGTCGGAGGTTGAGCAGATCTGCGACCGAGTAGCGGTGGTGGATCATGGGCGTGTCGTCGCCGAGGGCAGCCTTCCCCAGTTGCTGGCGGGGCCTCGTGTTCGGATCCAATGCTCAGACCTTGGGCCCGAGGCGTTGGCTGGTCTGGCCCGCTTCGGCGCTTCGCATTTTGCCGAGGGCTGGCTCACGGTCCGGGGGCTCCCCCGAGACCGGGTACCGGCGCTCGTGTCGGCCGTTGTCGCTGCCGGCGGTCAGATTCAAGTGGTCGATCCCGGACAGCAGACTTTGGAGGAGCGATTTCTGGAACTGGTGGGGGATAAGGAGTGACAACCCTGGTCATCGCCCGCCTCACCTTCAGAGAGCTGCTCCGCCGTCGCTTGGTACTAGCCCTGCTGTCACTGACGGCGATCGTGATCGGAATCACCGCCTGGGGCTTCTCACGCGTACATGACCTCTATATCGGGGGCTCCCCGCTGACCCCGGGAGAGGTCCAGCTCGCCTCTTCCCAGCTGCTGTTGCTGGTCATGTTCATGTTCAGCTTTGTGCTGGCCCTGACCTGTGCATTCCTGGCCGCGCCCTCCATAGCAGGTGATCTCGAGTCGGGGATAGCGCAGGCCCTGCTCTCGCGCCCTGTACGACGGGAGGAATTGCTTCTGGGCCGGTGGTTTGGATTGGCGGTCCCGATCGGGATGTACGCATCGGCGTCGACCACCGCCGAGTTCCTGCTGGTCGACTGGACCACCGGATACCTCCCTCGGCAGATGGCTGTCGCTGAGGCTTCTTTGCTGGTCGAGGGGCTGATTCTGCTGACGTTCACCCTTGCCCTCAGCACCCGGGTTTCGGCGATCACCGCGGGGGTCATTTCGGTGATCGCCTTTGGCACCATGTGGCTTGGAGGAGTGGCCGGTGCCTTCGGTGAGTTCTTCCACAATCAGCCGATCGCCGACGTGGGTGTGGTCACCCACTTCCTGCTTCCCACCGATGGTCTCTGGCGGGCCGCGGTATTCGCGATTGAGCCCTTGAGTTCGGTATTGGCCGCAAGTAGAGGTTTCGGGTCGACGTTTCAGGTGAGCTCCGGACCCACCGTTGGGTACCTTGCTTGGGTGGGGATTTGGCTCCTGGTGGTGCTGGGTATCGCCCTCTGGAGCTTTCGCTGCCGCGAGATCTGAACCCCACCAGGAGAGGTCCGAGAGAACCCGGTCGCAAGGAGGGTCTTGGAAGTTGCACCCGGCAGTATTCCGGCCCGCCGTTCGGGTCAGAATGGGGGCCGAGCCTCGCCCCCTCTTAAACCCGTCCTCAAAAGTCCAGCCCCGGTATCACCGTGGCGGGAAGGGAGGGATTCGAACCCTCGGACGAGGTTAAGCCCCGTCACCCGCTTAGCAGGCGGGCGCTTTCGGCCACTCAGCCACCTCCCCGGATCGAGGTCGGACCCCGAGTATAGGCAAACCCGGCGCGCCCTGGCTCCAGGATTCTCGAGCTGAAAGACCAGCTGACGCGGGCGCCGCGACGAGCAGCACCACCAATCCGGGATTCGACTCTGGCAGCTGAAACTGGCGCCCCGGACTGCCCCTCAGCCCAGCCCCAGCTCGGGCGCGATAGGGGTCAGCGCCGAAACCGCCATACCGACCAGCTCCTCTAGCTCGACTTCGAGCTCGGCCGCTCCCTGGAGAATGTCCTGGCGGTTCACGCTACGGGCGAAAGCCTTGTCTTTCAGCTTCTTCCGTACCGATGGGAAGCGCACTGCCGCCATCTCCCTCCCGGGTTGCACCATCGCTACCGCCATCAAGAAACCAGTGAGCTCGTCCAGCGCAAAGAGCCATTTCGCCATTGGCGTCTCCCGGGGCACTCCACTGAAGTTGGCGTGTCCCTGGATGGCAGTCACCACCTCTTGGGGGTAGCCGGCGGCCTCCAGTACTGGTCGGCCCCAGAAGGGGTGCTCGTCGGGATGGCTCTCGTAGTCGAAATCGTGGAGAAGTCCGGTTACGCCCCAGAGCTCCTGGTCGCCACCGGAGCGCTCGGCCGCAGCCCGCATGACCGCCTCGACCGCCAAGCCGTGGCGGCGGAGGCTCTCGCCCTTGGTGTGTTGGTGGAGTAGCGCGACGGCGTCTCGGCGATCTGGCACCGGAGCATCAAAGCAGATTTGGGGCACCGCTCACAAGCTGGCCGGGGTGTTAGCGTGAACTGCCGTGTCCCCATCCCCTGCGCCCTTATCGCTGGGCGAACCGTCGGAGCCTCGGCTGTGGACAGCCTTGATGGAGCTGTCCACTCTTGTGGAGGATGGTCAACCCGGTTGGACGCGTCGGGTATTCAGCGACGCCTATAAGCAGTCGCGCGCCCTGGTCAAAACGATGATGCAGGTGGCGGGACTGGCGGTTACGCTGGATCCTGCTGGGAACCTCATCGGCAAGCTGGGAGGGGGTGACCCCGAACTGCCTCCGCTGGTGGTGGGTTCGCACTCCGACACCGTGTCGGCCGGTGGGCGCTTCGATGGCATGGTCGGAGTTGTGGCTGCAGTGGAGGTCGCTCGCATACTTGCAGGCCACGGCGGCGCGCTGCGCCACCCACTTTGGATCGTGGACTTCCTCGGGGAAGAGCCCAACCAGTTCGGTATCAGCTGTCTCGGCAGTCGGGCGGTCACCGGCCACCTGACAGCGGAGCACCTGGCACTGCGCGATGAAACAGGTGCCTCACTCGGCGACGCGCTTCGCACTTCGGGCTGCCGACCAGATGAGCTGGCGTCTACGCGCTGGCCCGATGGATCTCTCCATGCCTATTTGGAGCTCCACATAGAGCAGGGGGCTCGGCTCGAAAGAGCTGGTCGCCAGATCGGCGTCGTGACCTGCATAGCCGGGATCAGCCGGGCCAGCATCGACATCGAGGGACGAGCGGACCATGCTGGGACAACCCCCATGGACCTGCGCCGAGACGCCCTTCAGGGGGCGGCCGAACTTGTCCTCGGGACCGAAGTCATCGGACGAGTCCAGGAGGCGGACGAGGACGGGGTGGCCACCGCCGGCCGGCTGTTGGTAGAGCCGAACTCCACAAACGTGGTTCCGGCTCGGGCGCTGCTCAATGTTGAGCTAAGGAGCGTCTTCGAGACTTGGCTTCGGAATCGCTCCACTGATCTCGAGACACTCGCTGGGCGCGTGGCCAGCTCGCGAAGCTTGGCCGTCACCGTCCAATGGGTCTCCCAAGGGGACCCGGTGCCTTGCGATCCCAGGCTGAGGCGGATTCTGAGCCAGTCCGCAGCTCGAGTCGGAACTGTTCCACTGGAGCTGCCCTCAGGGGCGAGCCACGATGCAGCCCATATCGCCCGGATCGCGCCCATTGCCATGCTCTTCATCCCTTCGCGGGACGGGCGCAGTCACTGCCCCGAAGAGTGGAGCGACCCTTGGGAGGTCACTCTTGGGGCGAAGGCGCTGCTTCAGGCGGTGCTCGACGTTGATGGAGCCGCTCTCTAACCCTTCCCGCTGACCAGGAGAAGCAGGTGCGACCCCGACTCGACCATCCACCGTAGGGCCTCCCTGGTGGTGGCTCCCGCCATCCCGAAGTGAGATACGAGCAGATCGGAATGCACCTCCGAGTCTTCAGCGCCTAACCTGGTGACCGTGCCCTCCACGCTGGGTCCACCATCGGGCACTGTCAGCCTTACCCACGGGTCCTCCAGCCAGCGTTGAGCTTTGATCGAGTATGACGGCGTGAGCAGGTACAGATGTCCATCTGGCGAGACCGCAAACCACATTCGCACCGTTCCGCTACCGGCTGGTCCCCTGGAGCTCACCAACAGCTCCTCACGGTCGACGAGCAGCTTCAGGAATGATGCTGGAAGGGGCAGGTCCGGGGATTCCTTCGGCTCGCTAGTCAATCGCGAATGCCACCCACGCCTCTGTCGAGTAAGGGAGAATCACGCGGCCATCCTCGAATCCGGAGTAACTTTGTCCCAGCTTCGCGACCTGCTCTGCAATCAGCTCCCGGTCCGTCTTCGGCCGACAGGCGACATAGCTGATGGACAAAACGCGGTCAACAAGCTGGTCGAGAGTCACCGAGGGCCGGTGGATGAAGGTCTCGGCAACCAATGTAGAGAACAGACCGCTGTTCTCAAGGACCGGGCGCCAAGCGTGATCACGATAGGCGGGTTCAGTCAGGCGCAGGGGTTCGACCAGATGGTCGATCTCCGCCCACAAGGGGTCTCCTGGGTCGCGGCGGTTCCAGATCAGTCCCAGTCCACCACGGGGTCGAAGAACCCGGTGGATCTCGCGCAGAGCCTCTGAGTTCGCGAACCAGTGGAAGGCCTGACCCGCGGTGGCCGCGTCCACTGAGGAGGAGGCGATTCCGGTGTGCTCCGCGGTCGCTGTGACCACTCTGGCCTGGGGCGCTGCGTGCTTGATGACCGTGGCCATCTCTGAGATTGGTTCGAGAGCGATGATTCTCGCTCCCGAGGATCCCAGCGCTCTGGTCAGCTTGCCGGTTCCTGCCCCCAGGTCCAGGACAGTCTTCTCAGGCCCGAGAGCGAGCTGGGCTGACAGCCATTCCACCGCCGCCACCGGGTAGTCCGGCCGTCCACGCTCGTATTCGGTAGCGGCGGCGGCGAAGCCGACCCGGGCACTGGGGTGAAGGCGCACGGCGCCAATCTTAGGTCAGGACCGGCGCTCGACTACAAGGGCCGGACCTTCCTGACCGACTCCAAGAACCGCTGGTGTCCCGCTACCGACAAAGCTTACGTTTGCGTCAGGGCCCGTGGGCGGTCTATGGGTCGTCTGCCAAGTTGCGGCCGCGGCCGCGGCTGACCGGACACGGTGAACATATTCAAGGAAACGGGACCCTATTGAACTCCCATTGGCGCACATCCTCCTAGCCGCCAACTGTTGGAAGTGGGCACTCGGTGGCCTCGAATAATCTCCGACGAAGGCATCGGGTGTGCTTTGCCGGCAAGGTTGTGAATGCTCCTTATCCCGGTGTGTTGACAACTCGCGCCTGACCCATGCCATCAAGGGGTTGGTGGTCTCCTCCGGGAGCGTTCAGCAGTCAGCCCTCAACTCTGCGAGGACTGTCCTGCCCTTGCCCTCGGTCTCGACGCCTCATAGCTCTTCGCTTCGACGTGTCCAGGAGATCACTGGGACCGACCATATGGTCCACTTGCCGGCCGCCTGCCGTAGGTTCTTGACAGCGAGCCCATCGGCATCGGTGGGAAGCTGCCAAAGCAGCGCTGACCATTTGGCAAATGAAGGACCGGGGACGGGCACCTCGCCGGAGGCAAACCGTCCTTGGCCCGCTTCCCGCAGGGGGCGACACCATGGGAGCCGAGGAAGAGACCACGAATCCTTCCGGGCCCCGGCTGACCGATCTTGCGGTTCCTGCCGACCTACCCGGGGAGCCAGGTCGGCAGCCCACAAAGCTCCCGACCTGGTTTGGTCGTCCGAACTCAGCTCTCGGTCGCTCGACACGGCCGGCCCGGTCCCCTCACGACCGATCGTCAATCGTGAGGGGACCTCATCAGGACGCCGACACCCCTCTGGGTACCGGCAAATCGTGCCGTCCAGAGACCCCCTACCCGGAGCGCACCTCCCAAACTGCCCAATCCAGGCGCCCAAGGCGAACCTGGGTGACAGCCGGGCTAATTGTCGCTACCACCCGGCGACTGGCTCGGCTTAGGGGTGGCGTCCGGTTGAGGGCTTTCAGGGGCCTGCGGAGTCTCTGTCGCCTTGGCGCTCTCCTCGGGCTGGGGCGTTTCAGCTGGTTGCGGGGTGTTATTCGCCTCCGGGGTGGGCGCGACCGACGGCGCAGGACTGGTGGCCGGGATGGCGGCGGGCGAGCCCTCGGCCAGGTTCGCAGAGAGTACGACCTCGCTTGCGGCTACGGCACTTCGGCGTACCTGAACGACCCAGATCGTCCCATTAGGAGCCATGGTCCGAACGTCGAAGACGCAGACTCCCTTCTCGACATCGGCCTCGGTCTTGACTACTCCGGCCGGTCCGGTCCCGCCGGCGTGGACATCGACCCAGCTGAGCGCAGCAGTGTCAGCCGCACCGGGCAGTCCTGTTGGGCAGTTCGCAGTGTAACTTGCGGTCTTCACGTTGTGAAGAGTGGGTGCCGCGGGGGTCGGTAGCGCTCCCGCAGCTGCCACCGCGGCGGCGCCTGCCACAGCGGCAGCGGTTGCGGCGGCCCCAATCAGGGGCCACCTCATCAGCGTGTCCTTCATCTCAATCCTCCACATTTGCGTGTCCCGGAAGCCCGAGGCATACGTTTAGCTTGCGTCTGCGCCGTGAACGACAGATGACCTTGCGATGAGAGTTCTCTTAACCGAAGTGGTCCGCCGAGAACGAGCTGGGACATGATGCGTCGGCAAAGAGGCTGTGCTCTCCGCGGAACCGAGCACCAACTTGCTGCGGCGCACCTCCGTTCCGCGCTCAGCTCAAATGACCAGATCGGCTTGCCATCGGGTCATCTACGTCATCGATGGTCGAGCCTCGACGCGAGCTCCGCCGACCGCTCACTTCAGGTGGTGCAACGTCACCTCACAAAAGGGGCCAGGGTTGTGGTTCGCCACGCTGACTTTCGAGTGCCAACACTCCCTCAATCCAATCAATCGATCGTTTGGGACAGGCCCCCTTGGAGGACGCCTAAACCCCAGCCTTCCCGACACTCCCCCACCTACCCCAGGGGTCCTGCGATTTCGGATCCCGGGGCGGCAAATGTGTGAGATTGGGGGACCCTTCTGGCCAAAAATCCGCATCAACTCAGGGTGGCGTCAGTCGGTACCCCGCGCCTCGGACCGTCTGGATGAGCTGCGTCTCGCCGGGTCCGTTGACCTTGCGCCGTAGGTAGCCCACGTAGACATCCACCACGTTACTGCCGGGGTCGAAGCCATAGTCCCACACCTGGTTGAGAATTTGCATTCGAGACAGCAGCTTGGTCGGGTTGCGCATGAGTAATTCCAGGAGCGCCCACTCTCGCCGAGCGAGCTCAATCCGGCGCTCCCCGCGCCAGGCAATCTTAGTCTGCAGGTCAAGCCGAAGATCGCCGACCACCAGGGTGGTCAAAGTCTCCTGGTCACGGTCGCGCAGAGTCGCCCGGATTCGTGCCAGCAACTCCTCGAAGGCGAATGGCTTGGTCACGTAGTCCCTTGCCCCGGCGTCTAAGCCCCGGACCTTCTCACCCAGCTCGCGCCGAGCGGTGAGGATGATAACGGGCAACTCTGGTCGAACTCCACGCATCTTGCGCAGAACCGTGAGGCCATCCTGGTCGGGCAGGCCGAGGTCGAGCAGCACCAGGTCGGGGCTCTCGTCCCGGATTTGGATGAGGAGTAGAGCCTCGGCCCCAGTCGAAGCCACAACGGTCACGTACCCCTCGGCCCGCAGGCCCTTCGCGACGAAGTTGGCAATCCGCGCGTCGTCTTCAGTGATCAGAATTTTCAACTGCTGGCCCCTTCACCGGAGGGGATTATTCGGTTGGCGGGCAGGGTGATCTCGATACTGCACCCTCGGCCAGGCGAACTTTCCAGAGTGACCTGACCACCGTGCGCCTCGACGACCGCGCGGACGATTGCCAGGCCAAGCCCCGTTCCGCGTGGCCCCCCAGCCCTCCCGGCTACGAATCGATCGAAGACCGAGTCTCGGATCTCGGGCTCGATCCCTACGCCGGTGTCGCTGACGGTCAGCGTGAGGACATGGCCGGAAATCCGTGCCTCAAGCGCGATCGTGTCGTCGGGCTTGGTGGCCTTGACGGCGTTGTCTATCAGGTTCAGCAATGCACCGCGGAGCTTGGTGCGGTCCCCGAACACGCCCACGGGGGGGACCGGTCGCAACACCCAGTTCCGGTCGCCCAGGACCTCCCCGGCATCGAGGATGTCTGCCAGGAATGAGCCCAACGCGATTGGCTCCTCCTCGAGAAACTCTGGCTCCAATGCTCGTCCCAGCAAGAGTAGGCGATCCACGAGAAGGGCCGTCCCATCCAACTCGTCGAGAACTACGGCGAGAGTGCCGGCCACCTCGTCAGCATCGGAGGTCCCGTCGCGTAGCAGGAGCTCTAGGTGGCCCCTGATGACAGTCAGCGGAGTCCTCAATTGGTGGGAGACATCCGCGAGTAGACGTCGCTGGCCGGCGAAACTAGCAGAGAGCCGTTCCAACATTCGGTCAAAGGTTCGTGCCAGACGGCCCACCTCGTCATCCGGGCCCCGGTACGCTAAGCGGCGTGTGAGGTCGGATTCGCTGATATCCGCAGCGGTGGTGGTGACCCCGTCCACCACCCTCAAGACTCGGCGCAGCAGCAGGTAGGCAGTCAGGACGGCAGCGATCAGGGCAACCGCTCCCTCCACGATGACGGCCACCAGCTGGCTGGCTACCGCCTGAGACACACCGGTCAGGTCAGCACTTGCGATGAAGGCGCCGACGACCTGGCCGCCGCTGAGCACAGGGCTGACCAACACCCGGTAGCTCACGCCGCCGGCCGTGATCTGGCCGAAAAGGCTTTGATTTGGAATGTGGTTCAACCAGTTTGCCACCAGCGGAGAGCTCCGGATTTGATTCGAGCCCGAGCTTCCCAGGATCGCACCACGGGGGGGCGCGGCACCTCTTGCTACGGCAAGCAGGACGGCGTGCCCACTTGGAAGTTGGTGGGAACGCAGGTAGCTCTGATCGAAGGTCACCAAGGGGGTGCCGTTAACCCTGTGGGCGGCCGCGTTGCCGTATTCGGCGAGCTCTTCTACCAGACCGGTGTTGACACTGGCGAGGAGATTACCGGCCACAATTCTGTCCACCTGGATGCCTACCGCGACCAGCACCACTGTAAGAATTCCGGCATGCAAGGCCGCCAACCGGACCGCCAGCCCCGGCCGCCACCGCCGACTTGTACGTTCAGTGGGTTCCAGGACTAGTGATTCGGCCACACGCTTACCCGTCAGCGCCGGATGGACTCGGTGTGGATTGACCAGGGGAGGACCCGCTCGACTCCGGGCTTGGGGTGGCGTCGCTCGACTGGCCGGTCCCTCCTGAGGTGTCTGAACCTGTCTCCACGGGCTGGGAGGGCTCACTTTGGATAACTGGCTCGAACGGCGGCACCACCCGCACCGCAGTCCCCTTGTCGACGCCGACCCGTGGCTTTGGGGCGGTAGCAAGTTGGCCCGGCGCCGGCGCTGCGCCCCCTAGGACAACCTGCCGCTGGGCGATGTGGCTGCTGTTCGAGCTGGGTCCGAGAGTCGCCGCAGCTGCGGCGCTTACCACGACCACTGCTGCGAGCCCGGCCCCAACGCCGGCGGCCCGGCGCAGCAGGGTACGCAGTCCGGCCGTGCCAGTGAGCATCGTCCCACCATAGACGATGGATCGCGCACCCGGCGGCACTGGAGTCATTCTGGGAAACAGCGAAGGGCGGTCGCAAGCCGATCCTAGCTGGACTTCCCCCACGATGGCGCTCATCAAATGCCCATCTTTTTAGCTTGATTTGCTGATGCCTAGCGGCGTCCACCGACGCCTTTCGTCACTCGGCCCTGGCACTTTGGAATAAGACAACTCTCATCTACTCGTCACCGCTTCGTCATCGATCGACGGCTACGCTAAGCAGGGTTCATAGAAGTAGGAGGTCGCAGGCATGGTTTCTCGACGTCGCTTGATCGCAACGGCCGCCGCTGTGGTCGGGGCAGCGGCTGGTGGGGCCGCTGCATTGGCAGCGGCGCCCGGGACTGCCGCTGCAAGCCCGGCGGCTTCCAGTCAACATGCCCTGACTCAGCAGCAAGTGATCACCGCGGAGGCGAAGCGGCTGGCCGCCGAGGCAAAGAGGCTCTCCGCTGAAGCGGTCGCCATGCGCAAGCGGCCGGTTCCAGCGGCGACTGCGGCTCCAATTGTCCATACCACCACCGGCGCCAGCGGCTCCTCGAGCGGGGACGGAGGTGGAAGTGGCGGCGACAACTGACCTGAGAGCGGCGGCGCTACGGAGTGAGCGATGGCGCCGCGCTCTCCGTCGCCGAATCACTCCGTGGGCGGCCGCCGCCGCCACCGGGTTGGCCACGATGGGCGCGATCAGCTGGGCGGCCTCGTCGACACCGGGGGCCAACGTCACCCCCCACGGAGCCTCACCTCAGACCGCGGCTCAGGCGGCGTGGCTCAAGACTCAGGTGCAGGTGCAGCGGTTGCAGGAGCGCATCGACTCCGACGAACGGCAGATCGCTCACTTGGCGGGCTCCCCGCTGCCCCCCTTACCCGCCGCTCCAACGGTGCATGCGACGACTGGAGCCTCTGGGGTTGCCGTTCCCTGACAGGGCACCGGTGGAGGTTTCCGGGACTGCCGTCGCAATGGCCAGCAGCATCAGCATCCGGGCTCTAGCAAGCGCCGACAGAGCGACTCCGGAGCGCGCGGTCGATCATGCGCTGAAGGTCTTTGAGGAGGTAGAGAAGAGCTGTACCCGGTTCGTCCCGACCAGCCCACTTATGCTGGCGAATGCCGCCCCCGACAGCTGGCGCAGGGTCCCACCCCCATGCTTTCGGGCCATTTCGGAGGCCTATCGGGCCTACCTGCTTACCCAGGGCCGCTTCGACCCTCGCATCATGGGGGACCTAACGCGCCTGGGCTACGACCACTCCCTGCCCTTCGGTTCCGGTCCGGTTCAGACCGGGGTGCGAAGCCCACTGGCGAGGCGTCCCATGGGCGAGTGGCGACCACGATTTCGACGGGTCCGAAGGACTGTGTTGCTAGGTGGCCGCCCAGTCGATCTCGGCGGTATTGGGAAGGGCCTTGCAGTTCGCTGGGCAAGCCAGAGGCTGAGGGCAGTCGCCCCTGACCATCTCGTGGAGGCGGGCGGAGACTGTTACTGCGCAGGCAGAGCACCCGCCGGTGACCTCTGGAAAGTCGGAGTCGAGGACCCCTTTGGAGACAGCGAGCCGGTGGCGGTGTTGGAGCTATCTGATCGAGCATGTGCCACATCCTCGATCCGCCTGCGTCACTGGGAAGCGGGAGGAACCCTGGTCCACCACCTGATCGACCCTCGAACCGGCCTGCCAGGAGGATCTGGCCTGAGAGCCGTGACGGTCATCGACAAGGATCCGGCTATCGCTGAGGTCTGGAGCAAATCCCTCTTCCTTGAAGGGTCCGAGGGGGTGCAACGGTTCTCCGACGAGCGAGGGCTGGCCGCGCTGTGGATTGACGACGGTGGCGGTCTCGCCATCAGCAGGGCCATGGCTCCATTCCTAGTCTGGCGTCGCGCGTGAAGGCCGGTGGCAGCTTGCCTCGGGTCCCTCACCACGGCGCATCCGCGGTGGTCGCGGCACTTGGTGGGGCAGTAACTGCTGCACTCCTCATAACGCTGGTGGAGCCCGCACTGCACGACCGGATGATGCCCTGGATCCTGGGACGGGGGCTGGGACTGGCAGCCTACCTGGACATCGTCGCTCTCGCTCTGGTCGGTACTTGGTTCCGTCACCCATGGAGATGGCGGCGACCGGTCCTCCATCCAGCAGTCCTGCTGCGGCTTCATGTCGCCTTGGCAGTGGCTGCCTGCATCCTGGTTGCGGGGCACGTCATCGTATTCGCCCTGGATACATTTGCCGGCGTCGGATGGCTGGGGGTGATCGCACCTGGAAAGGCGACGTACCGTCCGTTCGCGGTCGGTCTGGGTTCTGTGAGTTTGTATCTCGGCGCCGCGATGGGGATTACCGCTGCCCTGGCGGGCCGTTTTTTCGGGCGCCACTGGCTTGCAGTTCATCGGTTGGCACTCCTGGCGGTGGCTTTGGCTTGGTTGCACAGTGTGTTGGCAGGGAGTGACACCGGAGTGCTGCGACCGATGTACGTGGTCACCGGAGGTGTGCTGCTGGTCGTGGTGGCCACTCGGTTTGGCGCGAGCCGGTTGGAGCCGCCCTCGAGTCCCGGGCAACCCAGCGCTGCCACCTCCTATCCCGGTCATGGGGACGCATATTTGTGAGTGGTGTCCACACCGACTTGCTGTCCTTGACCAATCCACAAACCCCAGTTGTTCCGGATGAGCTCGCCAGCAATCCGGACCAGCTGCTGGCCGGGGTCGGTGAGGCCGGGAGTCGCATCCTGGCCGGGCCGAAGGCCGTGGCCGGTATGGAGTCCTTAGTAGATCACCTAGACCGTCTCGGACCGCTGCCCGGATTGGGAGACGCCGCCCACATACGCCGGGTCGTCGAGGAGAGCGGGCTTCAGGGCCGCGGGGGTGCTGGGTTCCCCGCGGCCGTCAAGATGCGCACGGTGGCGGCGCGGGGAGGCAGTCCCTTGGTGGTGGTGAACGGCTCAGAAAGCGAGCCTGCAAGTCACAAGGATCGGACTCTGATGGCGCTGCGTCCCCACCTGGTACTTGACGGAGCGGTGGTGGCAGCGGAGGCAGTCAACGCCGACCAGGTGATCATCCATGTCCATCGGGAGTCCAGGAGCGCCATCACTAGTCTCAAGAACGCGGTGCAGGAGCGCCGCCGCGCCCGTCTGACCGAGCCTCGCATGGACATCTCCTACGGCCCGTCTCGATACGTGGCTGGCGAGTCCAGCGCCATCATTCACTTCCTGGAGGACGGCGACGCTCGCCCGCTCACCGACCGGCGCGCCGCGCGAGCAGGAATCCACGGCCGACCGACGCTTCTGCATAACGCCGAGACCATGGGTCACCTGGCCCTGATCGCCCGCCGCGGCCCCTGGTGGTTCAGGTTGGCAGGAACCAGTGGGGCCGCGGGGTCGACCCTGGTGACACTGGCCGGCGCTACCCCCCCGGGGCCCAGGGTCTTCGAGGTCGGAGGGGCGGTGACTGTGGGCCAGCTGCTGACCGATCGGGCGGGCCTTGATGCCCCTCCTCGAGCGGTGCTGTTGGGCGGTTATGCCGGGCGATGGGTAGATGGCAGGGATGCCTGGGACCAGCCGCTCGCCCGCGACCAACTGCTCGCTAGGGGATTGTCTTTGGGGTGCGGCCTACTCGGCATCCTACCGTGGGAGGCCTGCGGCCTCGCGGAGACGGCACGGCTGCTGGGGTATCTGGCGAGCGAGAGCGCCGGCCAGTGTGGCCCCTGCATATTCGGGTTGCCCAGGCTCGCCGAGGGGATGTCGGAGCTGGCCTTCGGAAGGGTCAGTCGACGTGATGTGCGCCAGCTGTTACGTCGGTCAGCCACTTTCGCCGATCGCGGGGCCTGCCATCATCCGGACGGGGCTGCGCTATTGCTCCAGTATGCCTTGGCAGTCTTCGCCGATGATGTGGAGCGTCACATTCGGCGCGGCCCCTGCGATCGAAAATCGCATCTACCGACCTTCCGCGTGCCTACCCCAAGTGGTGCGGGGTGGCGCTGATGGGAAAGCTCCTGGTCGATGCGGTTCGCTGTAAGGGGCATGGGATATGCGCCTTGATCGCGCCGCGCCTGATCGATCTGGATGACTGGGGTTTCCCCGTCCTGCTTGCATCCCCTGACTACGACCCTGAGCAGTCGAAGCTGGCCAAACGTGCCGTGGCGGCGTGCCCTGAACAGGCCCTAAGGCTCGTTACCGAGGTGGGCCCCTGAGGGAGAACAGCACGCTTCCGTTCGGACCGTCGACGGACACGGGGAGCGGGCAGGCGGGGACAAGCTGGTGCGTCGGCAGCACCGCGGGACCCGGGACCATGGTTCGGTCGCCCCTCGATTAGGCGCCCGACCCGCCAGCTAGACCATTAGGCAACCGGGTGGCCCCTTGGTTCACCGAGCGCTCTGTTTGGAGCGGTAAACGAGGGAAATTTGTCTATAATCCGTCTCTACAATCGCTGGGCGTAGCGTGCGTTGCGTGCGTTGCGCGGGGAGACGCTGCCATAACCGATCCACATCGATGCACGACTGCTGACCTAGCGGCACCCCGTTGGGAGATCGCGCCGGTCGTCCCTCAGGATTTGCCAGGCGTGCTAGAGCTCTGCACCGCCGAGCGGTGGCTCAGCTTGCCGACAGACCCTGAGCGTGCTCTCAGGGCACTTACGAGTCCCGGATCGACAACCATGGTGGCGAGGGATTCAGAACAGGTGATCGGGGTCTGCCAGGTTCTCTCAGATGGGGAGATACAGGCCTACTGTGCCCTTCTCCTTGTCGCTGCTCATCGTCGCCGAACCGGCCTGGGGCGTACCCTTCTGCTCAGTGCGCTGACGGCCGCGGGCGGGGAACGGCTGGACCTTCTCGCTGACGGGGCCGCGCTGCCCTTCTACGAAAGTCTCCGGCATCGAGTCCTCGCCGGGTTTCGAATCTACCCCGACCCAGTGCCGTAGGTGCGAGGAGGTGGCGACCCCGAGCGGATTCGAACCGCCGATCTCCACCTTGACAGGGTGGCGTGTTAGGCCAGCTACACCACGGGGCCAATGGCGATCCGCCTTGAGCTGACGGACCTGACCAGCCCACCTTGGGCCTGGCGATTATAAGGCCGACCGGACCAAGCCCCTCCCACTGAAGTGCGGCCGGGCTCCCTTCCGGTAGGGCTAAGATTGACCCTAGCCGCCCGCTTCGACTGCGTTAAGGGGACGTTTTCGTATTGAAGATAGCCGTCTTTGTGAAGCAGATTCCTGACCCGTCGGCGCCTGGGAAACTGGATCTCAGCACCAACCGCTTGGTTCGAGAAGGAGGAGAGGTGGTGTTGGACCCCGGAGACGCATATGGCGTCGAGGCGGGGCTGCGTATCGCAGAGGCCACTGCCGGGGAGGTGGTTGCAATCTCGATGGGGGGCGAGCAGGCCGTCGACGTGGTTCGAAAAGCCATGGCGATGGGGGCGGCGTCCGGCATCCACATTTGCGATCCACTGCTGGCCGGTGCGGATGCGCTGACCACCGCCCGAGCGCTGGCCGCGGCCGTGAGGAGCTCGGCCGCCGAGCTGGTCATCGCCTGCACCGAATCAACCGACGGCTACACAGGCACCGTTCCAGCTGCGGTCGCCGAGCTGCTGGGGTGGCCATCACTCACGTTTGCCAAGAAGCTGGAGGTCGAGGGCAGGACGGTGCTGATCCACCGCCAGACGCCGAATGGCCACGACGTGGTGGAGGCCGACCTCCCGGCCGTGGTGACGGTGACCGGCGGCATCAATGAGCCTCGATATCCCACGCTGAAGGGGATCATGGGTGCCCGGGGTCGTCCGCTGGAACGACTCGACCTCAGCGGGCTGGGCATGGACGCTGATCTAATCGCCGAGGAGCAGGGTCACCAGCGGGTAACGCTGATCCAGCCGGCACCTCAACGCGACGCCGGGCGGATCGTGGAGGACGACGGCTCTGCGGCCCTGGTCATCGCCGAGTATTTGGCCGAGCTGAAGTTGATCTGAAATGAGCAAAATTTGGGTATTCGTAGAGCTCGCAAAGGAGGAGGTGAGCCCCATCTCCCTCGAGGTGATGACAGGGGCGAGGGGCCTCGGGGGGGAGCTGGAAGCGGTGGTCTTGAATCCCCAGGCTCGATTGGTTACAGAGACCTTGGGGGAGTTCGGAGCCACGACCGTCTATCTGGGCACGGACGAGGCTTACGGCACGCACGTCGCGCAGCCCCATGCGGCGGTGCTCGCCAGCTTGGTGGAGCAGCATCGCCCCGATCTGCTCATTTTCGGCGCGACTTACGACGGCAGAGATATCTGTGGGCACCTGTCCGCTCAGTTGGGCTCCACCGTGGTAGCCAACGCCACCGGTATCTCGACGGCAGCGGGCGGATTTTCGGTGTGCAGCTCGATCTTCGGCGCGACCTTGAACGTGACCACTGAGGTCCGTGGTCCCACCCCTTGCGTCCTCGTCCGCCCCAAGTCCTACCAGGCCGTCGGTTTTGGCGGACCACCACCACGGTTGGTCGAGGTGTCCCTGCCTGCCGGGTCGCCTTTGGGTGCGCGCCGACTGGAGTCGGTCGTGGCCCCAACCTCGGGGCCGAAGCTGGAGGAGGCCCGGGTGGTCATAAGCGGAGGTCGGGGACTCCAGGAGCCGTCAAACTTCGCTCTCTTAGACCAGCTCGCCAGTCAGCTGCAGGGGGCAGTTGGCGCCAGCCGAGCGGTGGTGGACGCGGGTTGGGTTCCCTACGCTCGTCAGGTGGGGCAGACCGGTAAGACGGTGAAGCCGGACCTGTACATTGCCTGTGGTATCAGCGGAGCGATGCAGCATACGGTGGGAATGAAGAGTGCAGGGCACATTGTGGCAATCAACCGAGATCGGGACGCACCCATATTCAAGCTGAGTGATCTGGGTATCGTGGGGGATGTGCTCAAGGTACTCCCCGCCCTCATCGAGGAGCTGCGGGCGCGCGGGCTGGAGCCTCAGTGAGCGGGCTGCGGGTCGCTGAGCTCTGAGTCGATGAACGGACCGTTCTCCCTGCGCGCAACTGACGGCGCCACCGTCACTTTGGAGCGGTATCCGATCCTTCTCGGTCGTGCCACACCCGGTGGCGCCGTGCCCGATGTCGACGTTAGTCACTTGGACCCTCAGGAGGGAGTGGACAACCGGCACTGTGAGCTGTTCCTCGACGAGGGAGGAGTTGAGGTTCACGACCTGGGCGGGGTCAGTGGGACATGGGTCGACGGTCGCAGGCTTGCGCCCGGAGGCCGGGCGGTACTCCCCATTGGTGGGACCCTGCGGGTTGCGGGAGTTCAGCTGACCTTGGTTCAGGCCACTGCTCGGGTTGCACCGACAGCGCCACCGCTCTCCATGAGTCCGACATTGGGCGAATGGCGCGATCCGGGAGCATCCCGTGGGGTGCCGCTGCCGCCGTCTGCCAGCTCTGCGATACCTCCGATTCCGATCGAGACCCCAAGAGTCTCCGGCCTGGACCTGACCGGGGCGCCGCGGTTGGCCCGGCCCCTTCTGGAAAGTGGCGCCGATGCGGTAAGGCTGGTCGAAGGCTTCCCCGTCGAGGGCCGCCGGAATCGAGTCTTCAGCTCGCAGCAGGATCCGCTTCGTCTCGGGGAGATCGAGGATGCCGTTCGCACCGTTCGTAGGGCCTTGGACCTGAGTGATGATCATTGCACCGGTTGGGGCTACGTGGGTGACCTCCAATTGGACTTCATCACGCCCCCCTTGGTGGAGAGACCGGTTGTGGGTGTGGTTGTGTCCAGGGGTGTCGAGATCGGACAGGAGGTGCTGGCTGGGGTCGAGAAGGTGGTGTCCGCAGGGGGGGCAGTCCTGCTTGCGGCCCGTCGCCCGCAGCTCGCGATGCGGGCAATTGCCGACACCCTGCAGGGCAGCGCCACTCGGCCCAGGGCTTTCCGGGGCCGCGGAGCCGGTGGCTGGACTCCTTCCGCATGGGCCGATCTCGTCGCCGGTGCCGAGGGTGCTTTAGAGGTGGCCCTAAAAGGTGATCCGCTTTTGGTAATCGATCCGGGGTCGGCCGACTTGGCCACGCTTCTCGGGGCTCTGCCGAGAGCTGACGGTGGAACCGTGCTCGGCATCGATACGGCGTCCGCCGAGGCGGCCTTGGAGATGTGCGCCAGAGCCCTTCCGGAGGCTTCTGAGGAGCACTACATTGCCAGGGTCATGAGGCGGCAGGAGGTTGCGCGGCAGCTCCCGTGGGCGCTGTCCTGCGAGTCGGGAAGGTGGCTAATGAGGGGCGTGGCGATTAAGGCGAGCGGAGGGTGGTCACTCGAAGCTGAGCCCGGTGAGGCGATCTAGGGATGTTTGAGCCGCGCCTTCCCTCGCCCACGTCCGGGCCATCGGTCACGAGCTACATCCTGCTTTGTCTGCTGGTCGCAGCAGTGGTCGTAGTCGTGCTCACAGTCCTGGGCACCACCCTGCCAAACAGCCTAAATGGCCTGAGAGTGGACTTGGGGATGCGTCCCTCCTAGACGCTCTTGACCGCGCACAATGGCACCTATGCCGGTGCTGTTGCTCAACGCCTCCATGCAGCCGCTCAACGTCATCAGCCGACGGCGCCTGGTGGTGCTTCTCACCAAGGAGCGAGTCGCCTTCTTCGACGATGGGGTACGTGCATCCATGGAGGCGGAGCTCGAGCAGCGGCGGCTAGGGGAGGGGGTGATCGTTGTGCGGCTGCTTCGCAACGTGACCATTCCCCGCCGAATGATTCGGGCCAATCGGCGCAATCTGCTGCTGCGTGACGCCCACACCTGCCAGTACTGTGGCGTCCAGGCCGCTCCGTTTGAGCTGACGATCGATCACGTGGTTCCGGTCTCTCGAGGTGGCTCGTCTAACAGTTGGGAAAACCAGGTGGTCGCCTGCAGGCGCTGCAACGGGCGCAAGGCCAACCATCTACCCGAAGAGGTGCACCTGCGGCTGGCCCGGCCGCCGCGCCCGGTCGTGCATGAATACGCACACCTACTTCTCATGCGCCATCCCGAGGTGCGCGGCGCCTATGAGGACCTCATGCGCTCGGTTTTGCCTCTCGTCGGCGATGACTCCCGTCGACCCAGTTCGGCGGACCGGACTGCTGCGTGGCCACAGCTGAGCTGAAGCGGGCTCAGTCCAGCGTCTGGGGGAGGTGCAGGGGCGGTCGGTCCAGGTACCTTGAGGTAGCCCTGCCGGTCCTGTTTATGCGCTCTACGAGCTCGCTGGCGATGGCGACCGAGCGATGCTTGCCTCCCGTGCAGCCAACTGCGACCCTCAGCACCGAGCGGCGCTGTGCCTGATACAGGTCGAGGAGTTCCGTCAGGATGGCGAGGTACCCCTCGACCAGTTGCCGGGCACCGGGTTGGTCCATCATGTGCCTGCGCACCATGGGGTCGCGCCCGGTCCGGGCGCGCATCTCCGGGATCCAGTAGGGACTGTCCAGGAACCGGGTGTCGAGCACCCAGTCTGCCTCCGGGGGCAATCCATCCCGGTAGGCGAATGTGAAGCAATCCACCCGGACCAGTGGTCGTTCGCGCCAATCGTCCAGGAGTTGCGAGAGGTATCCCTCTGAGGCGCCGTCAAGCCCCAATAGATGTCGGTGGGGCTGACGGATGGGAGGGCGCAGCCCGTTCCCCGAGGGGTGGCCGACCTGAACCAACCAATACCGCACACTCTGCTCATCGAGGGTCCGACCCCAAGTGGGGTGAGCCCTCTCGCTCACAACCAAGACCAGATCTGGGGTGGATGCCAGAAACCCTGGCAAGGCACTCACCAGCTCCTGGCCGCTGCCCTTAAAGTCGGCCAGCTCAAACCCAGTCTGGCTGACGACATCTTCAACATGCTCGCGGAAGCGTTCCTCCGTGAGTATCAAAACCAGTGACATCAGTGGGCTCCCACAAGGTAACAGGGCGGTTGGCCCGCGCCTGGCAGCCATGGCCCGACCGCCACCTCCCCGCAGCCGTCGAACCGTAACGTTCCCATTCTCGCAAACTGCCCCGGAGCGTACTGCGCATTCGTAGCGCTCGGCCCCGGCTCACCGCATCGCGACAGCCCTCATCGTTGGTGGACCCGCAATCGTTGATCCGAAGTCTCGCAGTTGAGTTGTCGCCCGTGGTAAAACGTTCCTCATGAAGATCGGCGTCGTCTTCCCCCAGACCGAGATCGGAGCCGACCCCGACGCGGTCAGGGCGTATGCCCAGGGGGTGGAGCGGATGGGCTTCAAACATCTGCTGGTCTACGACCATGTCTTAGGCGCCGATCCCGCGATCCATCGAGGATGGGATGGACCCTACGACATCCACACCAACTTTCACGAGCCAATGGTGCTCTTCGGCTTCCTGGCGGCGATCACCAGCATGGAGTTGGTCACCGGGATCATAATTCTGCCCCAGCGCCAGACCGCCCTTGTTGCCAAACAGGCGACAGAGATTGACATTCTCACTGGTGGAAATTTTCGTCTGGGCGTAGGGCTGGGGTGGAACCCTGTCGAGTACGAGGCTTTGGGGAAGGAGTTCTCCAACCGCGGGGCGCGCATCGTCGATCAGGTGACCCTGCTCCGCAGGCTATGGACCGAGACCAGCGTCACCTATGACGGAGAAGACGAGCGCGTGATTGGGGCAGGCCTGTTGCCTGCACCAATCCAGAGGCCGATCCCGATCTGGTTTGGGGCTAGTACAGAGCGGGCCTTGCGGCGAGCCGGTCAGCTCGCGGATGGCTGGTTCCCACAGGCGCCCCCAGGGCCGAAACTGGACCGGGCGCGTTCAATCATCGAGCATGCTGCCAGCGAATTCGGTCGCGACCCGAGCGCCCTGGGGATGGAGGGAAGGGTGAGTTGGAGGCCAGGCGGGACAGCTCAGCTGACAGAGCAGGTGGAGATGTGGCAGGGTGCCGGCGCCACTCATGTGTCAGTCAATACGATGGGAGCGAGCCTGGGCTCAGTCCAGGGCCACTTAGAGACCCTGGGCATGGTGGCCGACGCTCTCGGCGTAGCTCGGAGCGGTAGACCTTCCGGTTAGAGGCCGGTCAGGAAAATCCGAGGTCCGCAGCCCACGATGGTCGGCCCGGCGGGACTCGAACCCGCGACCTGAGCTTTATAAGAGCCCCGCTCTAACCAGCTGAGCTACGGGCCGTCCCTGGCAAGGATATGACCGTCGGGGTGTGGGGTGACGAGCTTGCCCTTGAACCGAGCGGAGCTGGGATGGTCGAAGGTACCATCGGCCCACCTGGCGCCAGCTAGGGAACTCAGTCCGGCTCGCCGGATCTGGATGGCCGATCCTGATGGACCGGTCGCGACAGCGGCTGGCCCGGGTGACCCAGGCCACCGCCAAGCCGGACCAAATCTTCAGGGCACCGCCCACGTGCCGTTCGACCGCTTTCAGAATGAGCCGGTTTCCTTGAGGCACTGCCCCATCACCAGGCTCGGGAGACCTGAGGGAGTTCGAGGCCCCCGCGGGTCCGTTGACACTCGGGGCGGTCCCGGTGCCGAACGCCGATGGCTTCTATCCCCTGCGAGCGGGACCCAGATACCCGACCCCGGGCGGAGGCAAACCGGCGTTGTTGGACGCAAACCCTTACGTCTTTGAAAATCAGGATGGGCAGGACCAGCTCTCATATTGGTCGGATGTGCCGCTCCATGAAGGGACCGATATCAGCTGTTGCTGAGGGACCCGAGGCTGGTCGTCTGGCCTGGGCCATGCCTACCTGATCCAGCATCGTGAGTTAGGCTGAATTTGAAGTCGGCGCTCGGCCGAGGCAGCTGGTTGAGCAGGATGGCGTTCCAGAGACCGTCACAAAGTCCGCCTTCAGCGTCTTCGGCCTGACCTCTGCGGCTTCAGTCGGTTGCGACCACCAGGTTCACCTGACGATCCGGGACCACGAAGATGCGCGATGGCTGCCGTCCGGACAAGAACTGCTGGATTCGATCCGAGACAAGCGCTCGCCGAATGAGTTCTTCCTTGGGGAGTCCCGGAGTGACCTGAAGCTGATCTCGCTTTTTGCCATTGATTGAGATCACCACCACCACGTGGTCCTGGGTGAGCATGGCCGGGTCCACGGTGGGCCACGGCTGCTGGTGGACCGAATACTTCCTTCCCAGCCGCTCCCAGAGCTCTTCGGCGGCGTGCGGGCAGTAGGGGGCCAACAAGAGCGCCAGCGTCTCCATCGCCTGCGACGGGACCGGCGAAGCGGTTCCCTGAAGCACTTTGACGTAGGTCATCATGGCCGCGATCGCAGTGTTGTACTTCAGCTCCGGGGTATCTCTGCTGACATCCCGGATGCAGCGGTGTCGGGCGCGAGCGAGCTCAAGCGGCTCCTCCGCGGCCGGCCCGTCGGCGATCAAACGTTCCAAGAGGCGAAAGACATGGGTCAAGAAGCGCTGAGGCCCATTGACACCACTCTCTCTGAAGTCGCCCCCCTCGGCAAACGGCCCCATGGACATGAGATACAGACGGAACGCGTCGGCGCCGAACCGATCGAGGTATTCGTCGGGGACGACGACGTTACCGCGCGACTTGGACATCTTGGCGCCGTCTTTGAGGATCATCCCGTGGGCTCGAAACCGCTGAAACGGCTCATCGAAGGTGAGGAAGCCCAGATCGTGCAGCGCCATGGCGATGAAGCGTGCGTAGAGCAGGTGCAGAACGGCGTGCTCATTACCCCCGATGTAGGTGTCCACCGGCAGCCACTTCCTGGTCAGCTCCGGGTCGAATGCGACGTCATCTCGATCCGCCGACGGGTAGCGGAGGTAGTACCAGGCGCTGTCTAGAAAGTTGTCCGAGACATCGGTCTCCCGCTTAGCCGGTCCGCCGCACTGCGGGCAGGTGGTGTTGTAGAAGGCAGGATCTCTGGCAAGGGGCGACTCCCCTGACCCAAGCGGTCGGAAGTCCTCGATGTGGGGGAGGAGGACTGGAAGTTGGTCCTCCGGCACCGGTACTGGTCCATGTACCGGGCAATGCACTGCTGGAATTGGGGGTCCCCAGTAGCGTTGCCGGGAGATTCCCCAGTCACGAAGCTTGTAAGTCACGTGGCGCTGTCCCAGGCCTCTTTCCGCGAGTGCGGCGGTGACCACGTCGCGCGCAGGATCTGGCGCGGCCAGACCGTCAAAGTCGCCGCTGTTCACCAGCACACCGGATTCCCCATGGGCCTTCGAGCCAGAGTTCCCAGACACCACCTCGACCACCGGCAAGTGGAAGGCCTGGGCGAAGGCGAGATCTCGGCTGTCGTGGGCCGGCACAGCCATGATCGCGCCGGTACCGTACTCGGAGAGGACGTATTCGGCGGTGTAGAGCGGAACGGCTTCGCCGGTGAGCGGGTGGCGCGCGTTTCGGCCAAGGGCGATCCCCATGGTCGAGTCTGCGGCCTCCCTGACACCAGCTATCCGCCGCCGAGCCGCCTCGGACACGTAGTTGGCGACCTCGCCTCTCACCGTGGGTTCGGCCAGCTCCAGCGTACGGGGGTGATCGGGTGCCAGCACCATGAAGGTTGCGCCAAAGATGGTGTCCGGTCTGGTCGTGAACACCCGAAGGGGCTCTGCGCCGTCAATCGGGAAGTCGATTTGAGCCCCCTCGCTGCGACCGATCCAGTGGCGTTGGAGCAGCTTGGTGCTTTCTGACCAGTCCATCCAGTCCAGGTCCGCCAGCAGCTTTTCGGTGTAAGCGGAGATTCTCAGGAACCACTGCTCCAACTCTCGCTCCACCACCGTCGTGCCACAGCGCTCGCAGGTCCCATCGGCCATCACCTGCTCGTCAGCCAGGACCGTGAGATCAACGGGGCACCATTTGACATTGCGCCGGGCTCGGTAAGCCAGTCCCCCTTTCCAGAGAGTTAGAAAGAGCCACTGAGTCCAGCGGTAGTACCGGGGGTCGGTGGTCTCCACGGTCTTGCTCCAGGCGAACTGACCCCCCAGCCTCTCTAACTGGCGTCGGAAGTTGGCAACGTTGGAGGCTATGAGGTCCGCAGGGTGTCGATCCACCTTCAACGCGAAGTTTTCGCTGTGGATGCCAAAGGCGTCGAAGCCCATGGGCTCGAACACCTGTTTCCCTTGCATTCTTTGGAAGCGGCCGTGCACGTCCGCACCGGAGAAGGCGTACATGTTCCCAACGTGGAGCCCCTCGGCCGAGGGGTAGGGGAACATCATGAGGTTGTAGTAGGGTTCCGCAGCGGAGCGCAGGTCGGGTTCGTTGAGACCCGTGAGCCGCCACTTCGCCTGCCACTTCGCCTCGATGGCGCGATGATCGTATTCCAGAGGCATGGGTGGAAGTTGATGATACTGGTCGCGGCCCGCATCCGGCCGTCATCTATACTCCGGAGCTCGGGGCTACCTTCGTGAGGCGGGTGCCCACGGCCCCAGTTTTATGGCGCGCGCCGATCCAGGTTAGGAGGAAGGTCCTTGGCGGAGGCTCAGGTTCCGGAAGGACGGCGCGTCGTCCGCAAGCCACGACGACGTGCTAGTGCTGCTCGGAAGAGCCCCGCTCGGCGGCTTCGCCGCCATTTCGGGGTCGGTCTGACCATTCTCCTCATCATCGCCGCTCTCGGGTTACTGGCCGCGGGATTGATAGCTGCATCACTGACGATCTTCGGACGTGCAGGAGCCACCTCGACCCATTCCCGAGCGGGGGCCATTCACCCCACCTCCAGTCCCAGCGTGTCGAGCCTGGTCGGGTCGCCGATCAACGGAACCATTGTTGCGGTTTCGGTCTCCGAGAACCTCGTCGCCATCCAGCCGTCGGCTGGTGCCCCGATTCAGGCCTTCGTGAACGCCAGCTCCAAGATCACCCGAGGCGGCGCCGCAGCGCCCCTGTCCAGCCTCATCCCCGGGGAGGCAGTGGTCGTCACCTTTTCTCAGGGACCGAACGGAACGCTGCTCGTGGCCGTGCTCAACGACGTCGAGTCCCTGCCCACCAACACGCCTAGCCCCACGTTCACCCCCACCCCGCAGTACTCTGCGACACCCTCCCCAACAACGGGTCCCGGGGCATCACCGCAACCTCCCATCACTCCGAACCCTCCCGGATCTGGGTGACGGTGACTGCCGCGTCCTCCCGGGTCAGGAGGGCTTAGCGGGGAGCGGTAGCTCGATCCCCCTTCTCGCGAGGATCTCGAACGGGGAGTTTGCTGAGATGCGGCCCACTTCCTCTAGGTCCAGTCCGCTTCCCTCCAAGACCTGCCGGGCCCTGGTCGTGGTCAGCAGCGCCTCCGGTCGATGCGCATCCGAGTCCAGCACCAACCCGGCTCCGACCAGAAGCGCCATCTTGGCGACGTGGCCGTTGGTCAGCCCGTGCAGTCCCGCGGCGCTGATCTCAAGGTGGATTCCGTTTATTCTCGCAGTCTCGGCCGCCTCCTCCGTGATCAGGCCGGGGTGCCCCAGGATGTCGACATCGCGGCACCGTGCGGCCGCCAGATTGAGGCCAGGCTGAGGGAAGTCACCCAGGGTCTCTCCATGAACGACCACCAGGCGGGCTCCCAGCGACCGTGCCCGGGCGGCCACCCAAGCCACCCGCTCTGGTGGTACCCGAGTCACCTCCACCGCCGGAACGGTGGGCAACTCCATCTCTCTGGATACCTTCATGCACGCATCGACGATCTCTGGAACACGCCGATCGACTGTGGTCTCGTCGACGTGGTCGCTGCAGACGTAGGCCGCGTAGCCATTTTCTAGGCAACGTCTGGCCATCTCCAGGGGCGCAGCATGGCCGTCGGAAATGGTCGTGTGAGTGTGAAAGTCGAACAGCGCCATCGACCTCAGCTTAGAGGAACTTGCGGTGCGACACTACGTGGGAGAGGATCGATCCGAACCGACCGGCTGGCGGTTGCGGGCCGCCGCGAGAGCCAACAACACCCCATCCCTCAAGCCCCGCTCGGTCACGGTAAGCGCGGGGGCCTGATACCGGTCGAGGAGACCGGCAAGGATCACAAGGCCCCCCGCCATAAGCCTAGACCTCTTGAGGCTGAGACCAGTGCTGCCCGAGAGCTCCGCGCTGGACATGCTCATTGCCAGCTCCAGGGCTCGATCCATGTCTCCCCGCGACACGACGGTCCAGGCGTCACCGCTCTCCGGGTGTAGCGAGATCACGGGGGAGGACTCGGATGGAACCCGGGAACCCAACATCACCGGGACGTTTGAGGCGGTGCCCCCGGTCGCGATGAGGAGCCCGGGCTCCTCATCGCGAGGAACCGCCTCCAGGATCATGGACACCCTCGCCGCTGCGTGGACGCGCTGCCTCTCTGAAAACGGGTCGGCTGCCCCCACCAGCCCGAGGAGCTGGTCCGACCCTAGCTTGAGGCTCGTGCCGTTCCGTGGCCGCGTCCCCCTGCCCTGCACGACCTCGGTGCTGCCACCCCCGACATCCGCTACGGTGGCGGGTTGACCGGCGGGCACCTTGAACGCGGTCGCTCCCAAATAGCTCAGGCGTGCCTCGGCCTCCCCGGTAAGAACCCGAATGGTCTCTCCGGTCCTCCTTCGGACAACCTCCACCAATTGCTTGGAGTCGGGCGCATTCCGGATGGCTTCGGTTGCCACTAAGCCCATCGCCTCCACCCGTTCACCCCGGGCCAGTGCAATCATCTGTGCCAAAATGTCAGCGGCGCGTCCTATCACCGCCTCTCCCAACTTGCCGTTTGCCGTCACCTCGTGTCCAAGGTTTACCATCTCGACGGCATGCAGGCGTTCGGTCAACCCGTGTGGGTCAAGGGTTGCCACAAGCAGGTGGACGGTATTCGAGCCCACGTCGATGGCCGCCAGTCGCTGGCTCAGAGTTGATCGTCCTCATCTTCGGTGGGCTCCAGCCGAACCAGTACCTCGCCAAGCTTGTTGAGGCGCACGTCAAAGTGGCGAACGAAGATGGCGTCGGAGATTGGCGAGATCCCAGTGCGCACATCGTAGGTCTCACCATCAAGCGGACAGGTGACAACATGGCCGCGCAGCTTTCCCTCTCCGATCGAGCCGCCACTAGCACAGGCGTTCTCGAGCGCATGAAACACCCCCTCGGTGTTGAACACCGCGATCTCCACTCCGTCGGCGTCGATCACGGTGCCGGTTCCCGCAGGGATGTCGGCTGCCTTGCAAACAGGTACGAAGTCGGCCACCGCGGCGATTATGCCGAATCGCACCCCTGCAGGACCGGATTCTGGCTCATCGCCCCCCAGGATGCAGAGCGGTACGGGTTTAGGTGACCGCCATCTGCCAGGTGGTCTGGCAAGTGCTGGGGGCGGTCACCCTGGGTCATGGTCGTCGATGCAGCGGCGATCGGGTCTCACCAGGACCCGGGCGCGAGACGTGACCGGGTCCTCGGTGCCATGATTGTCCGTGTGGACGACCTTGAACTGACCGCTCGGGTACGTGGAGTGGTCGAGTCCGGACCGGCGGCGGACAGCCTGAACGTGACCCAGCCGCGACCAGGCGAAGTGGTGGTTCAAGCGCACCCCTCCTCAAACTATGTCACCGTCCTGACCCCTTTCCTTCGCCGACGGATCGAGGGTGCCCTCAGGGACTGGATCCCTGACCTGGCGTCGGTGAGGTTTGACCCCCATCACTGACAGCGCTGACCCGCAGCTGCTCGGACCCGTCGAGGTGGGTCGCCTACTCGGGGTGAAGCCTCAAGTCATCATCAACTGGATCCGCGAGGGCCGGGCGCGCCCCACCGCGGTCGACGATCTCGGGCGTAATCGCTTCACTTCCGACGATGTGGAGCGCTTGCGAGCCGGATTGGGTCGGCGGCGCAATGACCCGCCGCCACCGGAGTCCGAGGGGCTCATCGGCAGCTGAGCTCAGCAAATACATGGAGGTAACCCAATTGCAGGCCAAGGCATCCGAGACCGACGTCACCAAGATCCGGGCGGACGTTGTCGTCTTCCCGTACTTCCCCGAAGAGGGTCTGGGTCCGCAAGCGGCTGCGGCCGACAAGGCACTCGACTCGGTCTTCTCCAAAATGCTCCAGTCCAAGGAGGCGTCGGGACTGTTTCCCGAGCGGAAGCTGCTGCCTACCATGGGTCGGGTGGCCGCCCCCCGGGTGCTGTTCCTCAGCCTGGGCAAGAGGCCCTTGCTCGACGGCTACAGACTCCGGAACGCACTTCAGTTTGTGGGGCGGGATGTCCGCCGCTACTGTCGATCGGTGGCGGTGGTACTCGACCCGTCGGTGCGTGATGCCCTTGCGGTACCGGCCACTGGCCAGGCACCCCAGGCGCCGGCTCGCGCGATCGCGGAGGGGATCGGACTCGGAAACTATCACCTCGGTGAACTCAAGGAAGCGGAAAGCAAAGCTGAGATCGAAGAGCTGCTGGTCGTCGGCTTGGGCACCGGATCCGACCTGTCCGCCGCTCTGGCTGCTGGAGTCCGCCTCGCCGAGGCCACGAACGCCACCAGGGTCCTGCAGTGGCGACCAAGCAATCGGCTGACCCCTTCTGACTTCGTGGTCGTGGCTGAGCGGCTCGCGAAGTCCGCAGGGCTGAGCCTCAAGGTGGTGGAGCGTCAGGAGATGGAGCGGTTGGGCATGGGGGCTCTCCTGGCCGTTGCCCGCGGGTCCCACCAACCTCCCAAGATGGTGCTTCTCCGCTATAAGCCGAGATCTTCTGACCGTTCGGGGCGAGTGTTGGCGCTGGTCGGTAAGGGGATCACCTTCGACACCGGTGGGATATCTCTCAAGCCCAATCCGGGAATGGTCACCATGAAGTCAGATATGAGTGGGGCGGCTGCGGTGGTTCAGGCGATTGGCGTGATCGCTCGAACCGAGCCGCGCGTCGAGGTGATTGCCGTCGCTCCCCTCACCGAGAATATGCCCGGAGGGGGTGCGACCAAGCCCGGTGACGTCGTTTCGGCGATGAACGGCAAGACCATAGAGATCAACAACACGGACGCCGAGGGGCGGCTTGTCCTCGCCGACGCAATCTGCTACGCCATAAGCCAGGGAGCTACTCACCTGGTCGACGTGGCAACCCTCACCGGAGCTGTCTCGATAGCCCTCGGGCACCCGGTGACTGCGGCGATGGGGAACAGCCCCGAGCTTCTGGAGGCCGTGAGGGCATCTTCGTTGGAGGCCGGCGAACGGATCTGGGAGTTGCCCCTTTTCCCGGAGCACGACGTCGCCCTGACCTGCGACATCGCCGACATTCGAAACACCTCGGGCACTCCCGCTGCTGGGACCATCAACGGAGCGCTCTTCATCCGCGAGTTTGTGGCTGACCGTCCCTGGGTCCATCTCGACATCGCCGCATCGTCCTACCATGCCGAGCCGCTGCTGGCGACGCTGGTGCCCAAGGGGCCGACCGGGGTGATGACCAGGACCCTAGCCCACCTACCGTTCCATCTCGACTAGGGGTGTGCCGCTGAAGATCTGGATCGGCCGCGGTGGGCCTGGCATTTGGTGGCCCGGCCAACGCGGTTGACTTCCCTGGTTTTGCAACGCGAGCTGCAGCGGGGCCTCGTGCGGCTGACCGTGACGACCACGGTCCTGTAGCGCGCACCCCGGCCCACGGCGTCAAGGAGCGGCTGCCGGTGGAGCTAGCAGTCCAGAGTGGATGGACGCTGGCCCCCGCCCCGCGGTTGCGATCATCGACGGTTTCGCGACAGTCGATCACAGGACACGCTCGGATTGTCCCCACCCGAAGATCGCTGGCAACGGTGATGTGATCGAGGGGCCTGAGCCGATCCATCTCGCCGCCGGCTGGCGAGGAGCCGCCCGGACAGAAAGGTATCCCCGAGAGAGTCACCCCGCATCCTGTCTGGCATTGGTGAGGTCGGAGAGCGTTGCCGAAAGCGGTCGCGTCCTGGAGCAGGGAAGGCGCCGACTTCGTCGTTGCCCTGGAGGTGGTCCTAGCAGATCACCGGCAGGGCCGTCAACAACGCGGGCTCCAGCTCCACCAATCAACTCAACTATTCGACTAGCTGCGGGCCTGGCTGTGGCACCAGAACTCCAACTGTTGGTGCGGGCCAAGACCATCGACGCGAGCACCAACCGGGTCAAACTCCAAAGGGGTACTTCAAATGGTTTGTTTGAGTCCGCGATACCTCGCCGGGCGCCTAAACCTCAAAGGCCGGTGAATCCGCGGACCCAATCTGGTGCACCTTCCCCATCGTCACCAGTTTCAGGCAGTGGGCCAGAACTGTCTTACTGGCCGCTTCTAAGAGCTCATCTGGGTAGCCCGAGTAGAGGGAGGCGACAATCGCCTGAGGGGTGCTGGCTCCTTGCCGAATTCGTTCAAGGATCTGGCGCTCCCGATCAAGGCGATGCTCGATGAGCTCGGAGATTGCCGCTTGTGGGTCTTCGATGATCTCGCCGTGGCCTGGCAGCAAGCGATCAACTTCTAAGTGCTGGATCAACTCCAGGGATCGCATGTAGGCATCCATGTCTCCATCCGGTGGCCAAATGACGCTGGTTGTACCCGAGAGAATGTGGTCCCCCGTGAACAGCACACGGTCGGCTTGGCCTAGGAGGCAGATGTGGTCGGAGGCGTGCCCGGGTGTATGCAGCACCTGGAGCTCGGCTCGACCGGCGATCAGTCGGTCACCGTGGTGGAGCGGCAGATCCCCGGCGCCTCGGGCCCGGTCGTGGTAAAGCGCCAGCGGCGCCCCTGTCAGCTCGCAGAGGCGCTTCGCTCCCTCCCGGTGGTCAGAGTGATGATGGGTTAAGATCACGGCCACGACCCGACCGATCTGACGACACTCCCGCACCACTCGGGTTAGGTGTCCTTCCTCGAGCGGGCCAGGGTCGATCACCAGGGCCTCGCCGCTGCCGAAGACCCAGGTGTTGGTCCCGAGCCCGGTCATGGGACTGGGATTCGGAGCCCTCACCAGAAGTATCTCTGCGGGGGTCACCCTTAGTGCCCGCGCAGCGTCGCCAGGTCCAAGCCTGGGTATCGCTCAGGGTTCACCTCTTCGAGCCGGGGCTGAATCGTGATCACTGAGGTCTCTCTGGCGATCGCCAGCGCCTCTTCCAGAGAGCGCGCGGAGGCGACCTGGGCGAGGACGGCCCGGGTCGGCGGCAACATCTGACAGATGCCCTGTCGGGCCTCCTCCAGCGCGATGCCCGGGTCTACCCAACGCAGGGAGCTATGCTCGCCGAGTGGGTCCGGCTGTGGATTCTGTCCCGGCGGCAAAGGGGCGAGGAAAAATCGAGTGTCAAACCGCCGGGGAAGCCCCTCTGGGGTGATCCAATGAGCGCAGAACACAAGCCCGTCCAGGTCGGGCCGCAGGCCCACAGACTCGAACGCCGTCCTCAGTGCGGATGGGTCCCCAGAGCGCAGCCGTGGGCGGACCGCCTCCACGGCCGCGAGCTGGGCCGCTGTGCATGGCGCGCCGTCAGGACCGCGCGCGAGGAGGACCTGGCATTCCTCGAATGTCTCCCGTATGGCCGCGAGCTTGAGTCTGGGCTCTGTGGTCTGCGATTCGGAGCTGGCGGCGTTCGGATCAAGCAGGTGTGCCCAAGCCGGATCCGAGTCGGCATAATCCACCGAGCCCCCGGGAAACACCTGGGTGCCCGGCGCGAACTTTGCGCTCGCGGGCCGGCCTAGCAACAGAACCTGGGGGCCGGATCCGGGAGCTTGGGGGGGCCGGAGCAGGACTACGGTGGCAGCGTCGCGCGCCACGCTCTTGCCCAGGTCAGTCATCCCGGGCGGCTCAAAGAGATGCGGCCCCCCGCTCTGAGAAGCTGAGGATTTGCCGGGGGTGCACCAAGGCGAAGGGGCGTTGGATGGTGACCCGCTCGTGGGTGAGCGCCGGGAGCCAGACGGCGTTGAGGTTCCTCACCGCTAGGAAGTCGTCCACACTGCGCTCCAGCGTCTCCCGCAAACTCAGGCGAGGCTCCAAAAATACCTCGCAAACCAGGGAGAAGGTGTCAATGGTCAGAGCTACCTGGTGGGCGACCTTCTGCTCGAGGAGCGCCCGTCGGCCGCCCATGTCGGCGCTGCTCTCACCCACGGGCGCGATTATGAGGATTGATCGCTTGGAGAGCATGGCCGCTTCCTCAACGGTACTGATGACGGGATAGGTGCTAGCCAGCGGCTCCAACGTCAGTTGGCGCACCTCCATATACTCCGTCATCCGGTTGACCACATCGGTCAGCCGCAGCGGTGGCACGACCTCGATGTCTCCGGTCAACTTGAGGAAGGAGCTGAAGAGCTCGATCCGCTCCCAGTTCTCCACGAGGCGGCAGTATACGGGAGTACCCACGACTTCAGATACTGCCGGATAGGAGGAACACCAATCTCACGGCGCGAGCAAGCGAAGCTGGACCCTGCTCGACTTCGGCGGCTGCTGTCAGCCGCAGGCATGCGCCTCGACACCCGCTTTGAGTCCAGAGTTGCCAGCACCCAGGACCTGGTGCTCCGAGCCATCGCTGCCGGGGCACCGGAGGGGCTCATCGTCTTCGCTGAGTTCCAAGCGGCGGGGAGGGGGCGAGCGGGAAGGCGCTGGGTCGCGCCGACCGGAACTTCCCTGATGTTCTCCCTGCTATGGCGCCCACCCGGGTCCTCATGGGGCGACGAAACCCTAGCCCTGGCGGCTGGGCTCGCCGTCGCAGAGGGAATCGAAGCCGCCGGGGGCCCGTCCGTCCAACTGAAGTGGCCCAACGATTGCCTGGTGAACGGGCAGAAGATCGCAGGGCTGCTGGTCGAGGGGGTGGTACAGGGCCCGATGGCGCCGGCTGGGGTGGCCCTCGGGGTCGGGTGCAATGTCGCCTGGTCGGGACTGCCGGTGGCTTGCCTGCCAGGCCCCCGGGCCACGGCCCTCGACCTGCAGGGAAAGCCGGTCGACGTCACAGAGCTGGCGCTGAGTCTCCTCATCCATCTGGAGCGCCGATATCGGCAGTGGCTGCAGGGAGGCTTTTCGGCCATGTGGGCCCCGTGGCAGAGCCGCATGGCCTGGTTGGGCATGGATGTCGAGGTCTCTCTGCCATCGAGCCGACTATCGGGTGTGCTCCTTGGGGTGGCCGCCGATGGCACCCTGCGCCTGGAGAAGCACGGAGTGGAGACCAGAGTTGCGGCCGGTGATCTCGCCCAGGTACGGGAGGGGGCACTGCGTCTGGAAGTCCGGGGCCCTCTCTGATGGCAACTCGTCACTCCGGCAGTTAGGCTGGGATATGTGCCTGAGAGCGGAGAGGGTGACGATGATGCGTCCGTCAGCCGACGCACCGGGGAGCTGTTGCGGGACGCTCGCTCCGTCCAGCGGCGCCTAGACACCCTGATGTCGAAAGCGATGGCGGTGGATGACCCGTGCCTCGACCGCGTCGTGGAGGCGCGGTCCGCGGTGGAACAGTTGGTGCTGGAGCTTAGCTATCGGCATCGGGGCGAGCAGCGCCGAGGCCGCCCTGGTGGCCGACGGCCGGGTTGAGCCGATCTTCCACCGGCCCAACC
This sequence comes from Candidatus Dormiibacterota bacterium, assembly GCA_027313505.1. Lineage (GTDB taxonomy): Bacteria > Chloroflexota > Dormibacteria > Aeolococcales > Bog-877 > AG-12. The sequence goes on along the minus strand of DAHVDN010000007.1, from coordinate 37,888 downwards.
GTACCCTGTGGTCGTTACTCGACCACGCACATTCAGGGGGGGACTCAGTCGACGTCGGACCGGGTCGGGTCGGGCGGGCCGCAGGAGGGTTTGGCCAGGGTGGGCGCGGTCGGGTTCGGGGTCGGCCGGATTACGGGCCGCCAGGACTGCATCCAAGCCTTGACGATCGTGACTAGGCGATCTAGGATGGGAGCAGATATTCCGCCAACAAGAGTTGAGCGCTGAGCGCTCGTCCACACCGCTTTCACTTCAAGGGATCGACTTTGCCCACCATCGCTGAAACCTCCCACGAGATCTCCAAGCTCTACGAGGTCGACCACCTCACTCGCCGTGAGCGCAACGCCCGCCGCAACAAGATCCTCTTCATTGACCGACTGCTGAACGAGCTCGAGCAGCTCAACATTGTCGAAGAGGTGGTGGTTCCGACGCCACTTCGGACCCAGTGCCGCAGGCTCCTGGCTCGGGAGGGTCATCCCCTCGGGCGGGGGCGTGCTGAGGAGGTGACCATCGCGGAGTGGATGGACGCCCTATATGACGTCCAGGATGGGCTGATGTTCACCATCGGCGACGAGGACGAGTAGTCTGAGTCTCAGGTGACCCAGGACCGGTCGGACCTGTTCAGCTTCATTCCCAATCCGGCCCCCATAGCTCAGCGGATAGAGCGCCGGCCTCCGGAGCCGGGTGCGCAGGTTCGAGTCCTGCTGGGGGTACCACCTAAGGCTTTCCCGGCCATGCTGGTCCAGATCCCATGGCCGACCTGAGCGCACCTCCCGTCTCCCGATGAGGCGTTGGGCAGGGCGCCGCGATTGAGCCGGCGCGGTTGGGCTCTCTTCTTGGCGATGTGCGTCATCTGGGGTGTGCCCTACCTCCTGATTCGCGTTTCTGTTGCCGACGTGTCCCCGCCAGCACTGGTCTTCGCGAGGACGGCAATTGGAGCGGTGATTCTGGTGCCGCTGGCGGTCTACCGCGGTCAGCTTTGGCCAGTGCTGAAATCCTGGCGCCCGTTGCTGGCCTACAGCGCGATCGAGATTGCCGTTCCATGGGTGCTGCTGTCTGACGCTGAGACTCACCTTTCTAGTTCACTTTCCGGCCTTCTGGTTGCGGCGGTCCCATTGGTTGGGTCTTTGATTGTGCTTAGAGCAGGGAAGGGCGAGCGACCCTCAAGGCCGCAGCTACTGGGGCTCTTGGTCGGGCTCGTCGGCGTTGGGGCAGTACTTGGGCTCGACCTCAGCTCCGTCAGCGCCGTGCCCGCGTTGGAGATGGCTGTGGTTGTCCTGTGCTACGCCAGCGGTCCCCAGCTCCTCTCCAGATATCTCTCCCATCTTTCCGGATTGGGGGTGGTAGCTAGCTCCCTGGCGGTCTGCGCCCTGGCGTACCTGCCGGCGGGCGTCCTGCTGGCACCTCGGCGGTGGCCGCACCCCAGTGTCTTGGCGGCGATCGGGACCCTGGGTGTGGTCTGTACCGCCGTCGCCTTCTTACTCCTCTTTCAGCTCATTGCCGAAGTAGGCGCCATTCGCGCCACGGTGATCACCTATGTAAATCCCGCAGTCGCGGTGCTCCTAGGGGTGACCCTCCTTCACGAGCGGGTTGGAGTCGGCACTGCGGCTGGGTTTGGCATGATCCTGATCGGATCGGTCCTGGCCACCCGGGTGGTCGACCGGCCTCGGCCCCAGCACCTCGCCGGCACTCCCCGACAATAGCCAGCTCAAACCCCTTCAGCGGCAGGCGTTCACGATCTGGTGCCACTCGGCAGGTACCAGACCCAGGAAGTGCGGGAGCTCCTCCTTGTCGAGACCTGCAGTCATAAGGGATGTTGGGAGGCCCAAGCTCTCAATGAACGCTTTGACCGCCGGGCCGACGGCTGACGCCTCGGACACCCCAAACGGGTCCACCATGGGAGTGACCAGGGCTGGCCGGTTCGCGGCGAAGTAGTCGATTGTCGCCGGAAGAAAGACGCAGGATGTGATCCCGTGAGGGATACCGAAGGTGGCCCCGAGGATTCGGCCCAGCTGGTGACTTGGGCCCATAGTGGTGCTCGCCAGACCGAGGGCCGCCCACCAAGCGGCTATCTGGGCGCCGTGCCGAGCTTCGAGCCCGTCGGGCCGCTGCTTGCACTCCGCTAAAAATTTCAAAAGGCGTCGAATAGATTCCTGCGCCAGAAATGATGTGAGGGGATCCTGCTCCGGTGCCCACAGCGTCTCCACGGCGTGATCGAGGGCGCGGATCCCCGAGGAGAGCCAGAGGTTCACCGGGGTAGCCAGGGTGGCCGCAGGGTCAAGAATCACTCGCTGGGGCGCGGATTCCGGATCGACCTGTCCCTGCTTCCGGCGGCTCTCATCGTCGGTCACCCCGGCCGAGGCGGTGAACTCCGCGCCTGACAGAGTGGTCGGAATCGCCAGGTGGGCGATGGTGTTAGCACCCCGATCGTGAATCGCAGCCTTGCAGCCGTCAATTACGCTCCCGCCCCCCAGGCTTACGACCCCATCTGCCCCAGTCTGCTCCAGTAGGTCCTCCAATTGAAGGACCGCGCTCCGGGGTGTGTGTTGACCCACTCCAGTGAACGTGGCCTGATGAGGCCCGGCCAGGAGGAGCTCGACCTGGCTGACAACCTGGGAGGAATGGGCGAGCGTCGAACTTGTCACCAGCACCACTTTGGTCATTCCGGAGCGGTCCACCTCCGCCGGAAGCTCCGCAAGCGCTCCCTTGCCGAGCAGGATCCGCCGAGCTGGAGAAGCCTGACTGAGTTGGATCACACGGCTAGGTTGTTAGGAACTGCCGCAGGACCATGGGGAGCACGCCACCGTGGCGCAAATATTCGACCTCGGTTACGTTGTCCACCCGAATGATGACCGGGACCCTTCGAGTCGAACCATCCCTCGAGGTCACAAGCAACTCGACAGTTGCTCCGGGAGAAAGACTCTGGTCAAGATCCAGCAGGCTGTAGCGCTCGGTCCCGTCCAGCTGGTGAGTAGCCGCGGACTGTCTCGGCAGAAATTGAAGCGGGACCACTCCCATCCCGACCAGGTTGCTCCTGTGAATCCGCTCAAAGCTCTCGACCAAAACCGCCCGCACCCCGAGCAGAGTCGTACCCTTGGCAGCCCAGTCACGGGAACTTCCTGACCCATATTCCTTGCCACCGATCACCAGCAGTGGAACCCCCTGGGAACGATAGAGCTCCGAAGCCTCGAAGATCGTCATCTCCTCGCCGTCAGGTTGATGGGTGGTAACCCCCCCCTCGCGCTCCCCGGCCAGTCGGTTGCGCAGCCGAACGTTTGCGAAGGTCCCCCGAATCATGACTTCGTGGTTGCCCCGGCGCGAGCCGTAGCTGTTGAAGTCCCGGGTCTCCACTCCCTGCTCTGTAAGGTACCTGCCTGCCGGACTGTCCATGGCAATTGAGCCGGCCGGGGAGATGTGATCGGTAGTGATCGAATCGCCCAAAAGCGCCAGAACTCTGGCCTCCTTGATGTCTGCCACCGGATGGGGGGTGGCTGGCATATCCTCGAAAAGCGGAACTTCGCGAATGTACGTCGAAGAGTCGCTCCAAGCGTAGGTCGGTCCGGTCGGGGAGGCCATTCCCTTCCAGTGTTCGTCGCCATTGAAGATGCGCTCGTACTCGCGGTGGAAGAACTCCGGAAGCACCGCCTCACGAATCAAATCTGAGATCTCCTGGGAGGTGGGCCAGAGCTCGCTGAGATACACGGGATTGCCGTCTCGGTCCACCCCCAGCGGTTCCTTGGTGAGGTCGCGCCGAACCGTCCCAGCCAGAGCGAACGCCACCACCAAAGGTGGCGAGGCCAAATAGGCCGCGCGAACCTGGGGGTGGATGCGTCCTTCAAAGTTCCGATTGCCGCTGAGTACGGCAGCCACACTGAGGTTCTCCCGTCGGACCACTTCGGCCACCTCGTCCGGCAGTGGTCCGCTGTTTCCGATACAGGTCGTGCAGCCGTATCCGACTATGTCAAAGCCCAGCTCCGCCAGCGGCTCGAGCAGCTTCGCCTTGGTGAGATAGTCGCTCACCACTCGGGACCCAGGCGCCATGCTGGTCTTTACATAGGCCGGAGGCTTCAGGCCTCTGGCGACAGCCTTCTGCGCCAGAAGGCCCGCTGCGACCATCACTCCCGGGTTTGAGGTGTTGGTGCAGGAGGTGATGGCGGCTATGACTACCGAACCATCCTCAAGCACCTCCGTCCCGGGTTGCGAGGCGGGTGGTCGCTGAGGGGTGAAGCTCGCCACGAAGCTCTGGTTGGTGTTCCCCAAGGAAACCCGGTCCTGGGGACGCTTGGGCCCAGCCACGCTGGGTTCGATGGATCCGAGGTCCAGTTCCAGGAGTTCGCTGTACTGGGCCAGAGGGTCACCGGACCTCCGAAACAGACCCTGGGCCATGGTGTATCTCTCGACCAACTCCACCAGCTCCGGGCTGCGTCCGGTGGTTCGAAGGTAATCCAGGACTGTGGCATCGACGGGAAATAGGGCCGCTGTGGCGCCGTATTCAGGCGCCATGTTGGACAGGGTCGCTCGGTCCGCCAAGGAGAGGCTGTCGAGGCCGTCGCCGGCGAACTCGACGAACTTGTTCACCACCCCGTGGCCGCGCAGCCACTGGGTCACCCGTAGCACCAGGTCGGTTGCGGTGACGCCGGCGGGCAGGCGGCCCGTGAAGTGAACACCGATCACCGTGGGCATGCCCAGCAGCATTGGCTGCCCCAGCATCGCTGCCTCAGCCTCTATGCCGCCAACGCCCCATCCCAGGACACCCAGCGAGTTGATCATGGTGGTGTGGGAGTCGGTCCCCACAAGGGTGTCGGGGATAGCTGTGATCTCTCCATTCATCTCCTTGACGGCGACCACGCGCCCCAGGTATTCCAGATTGACCTGGTGCACGATCCCCATCCCGGGAGGTACCACCCTAAAGCCGTGGAACGCCTGTTGAGCCCACCTCAGGAGGCTGTAGCGTTCGGAGTTGCGCTCGTATTCACGCTCCAAGTTGACGCCGTACGCCCGAGAGCTGCCGAAGGCGTCCACTTGGACCGAATGGTCGATGACGAGGTCGGCGTCCACCAGCGGGTCGATGCGCCCAGCGTCACCCCCATGACGTGCCATCGCGGCCCTCATCGCGGCGAGATCAACCACTGCCGGGACTCCGGTGAAGTCCTGGAGCAGGACCCGGGAGGGGAAGAATGGGAACTCCTGGTCGGAGCTGGATGCCCCGCTCCAGCGAGCCATGGTGAGAGCATCGTCAACGCTCACATGGGCGCCGCCAGCCTGACGCAGCAGCATCTCCAACCAGATCTTGACGGTGATGGGCAAAGAAGCTGGGTCGGCGACTCCCTGGGCCTCGAGGCGGGCCAGACTGAAGTAGAAGGGGCCTCCCCCCCCCAGGCGCTGCCGCACCCCAAGCGGATCCGTGGAAAAAGTCTTGGCCATGTCCACCCCCTTGTCCCAGTGGGGTTCTTACTCTACCTGCCCATCTTAGCCAGGGAGTTCCGCGCCCCGCGGGGCAAATCAAGATTGACACTGAGATCGGACGATCGGCATACTCCCCGGCAGCGGCCGTCGGAGGACCAGTCGCCCCGACTGGGTCCGTCGGTGTGGCGTGGGAGGAGAGCTTGAACTCGAGTTGGAACCGGATCGGAGGCAAGCTGGCGGCAGCCGGCGGTCTCGCCGGTCTTGCGGCAGCGGCTGGGGCCGTCCCGGTCTTCGCCGGGAACACCAACTTCCTCAACGGTGGCGGGCCGCCGGTCAATACCATCGATATGATCTGGACCGTATTCCTGATCTGCTCCAGCGTGGTGCTGGTCGGGGTAGGTGGGGCCATCCTGTACGCGGCTATTCACTTCCGGCGTCGCTCCCCCGACGAGATGCCCAAGCAGATCCACGGGAACAACCGGGTGGAGTTGGCGTGGACCATCGGGCCCCTCGTAGTCCTGGTGGGCCTCTTCGTCCTTAATGCGGTCAATGTCGGCTACCTTCGACACGGTCCCAGCCCGGCCAGCCCAGCGGCACGCCAGGAGGTGCATATCAAGGTTGTGGGTCGCCAGTTCTACTGGACCTTCTACTATCCGAACGGGAAATACTCCCTGCGGACGCTGGAAATTCCGGTCAATGTTCCGATTGAGCTGTCAACCGAGTCGATGGACGTGATCCACGGCTTCTGGGTGCCCCAGTTGGGGGCCAAGATCGATGCCCTTCCGGGAATTGTGAACCACGCGTTTTTGGAAGGCAGCCGGCTCGGAACCTTCGGCGGCCAGTGCTACGAATTCTGTGGGGTCGGCCATGATCAGATGTTGATCACGGTCAAGGTTGTCTCCATGGACCAATACCAGCGCTACATCCAGCACCTGACAACCTGAAGAGGGCCCAGTCACCATGGCAGCAGCTGAACTTCCGCTGATCCGCCCCGCCCACCGCAGCCACCAGGCCGTGTGGGAATGGGTCACTACCACCGACCACAAGCGGATTGGTCTGCTCTACCTCTACACCACCTTCGTCTTCTTTCTGATCGGGGGGTTGATGGCGTTGTTGCTGCGCACTCAACTGGCCCAGCCCAACAACAACCTGCTCACCGCATCCCAGTACAACCAGCTGTTCACGATGCACGGAACCACGATGATCTTCCTGTTCGTGGTCCCGGTGTGGAGCGCCTTCGGCAACTACATGCTCCCGCTAATGATCGGCGCCAAGGACATGGCCTTCCCTAGGATCAATGCCTTCGCCTTCTGGCTCATCCCGTTGGGCGGTCTGGTCATGTACAGCGGGTTCTTCTTCGGTGGTACCGCTGCCGCGGGTTGGACCGGATACGTGCCCCTGACCGAGAAGCTCTATTCGCCACAGGTTGGCCAGGACCTCTGGATTCTTGGTCTTCACATCTTGGGAATCGCCTCGGTTATGGGGGCCGTCAACTTCCTGGTCACCATCCACCGGATGCGTGCACCTGGCATGACCTGGTTCCGCCTTCCTCTCTTCGTTTGGGCGATGGAGGTGACTTCGGCGCTGGTCCTGCTGGCGTCCCCGTTCCTGGCGGCGGCCCTGGCCATGGTCCTGTTGGACCGCCAGTTGGGAACCAACTTCTTCAACCCCAGCGGCGGTGGCAATGTCATTCTCTACCAGCTGATCTTCTGGTTCTATTCCCACCCGGCGGTCTACATCATGGTTCTGCCGGGCTTTGGGGTCATTTCTGAGATCCTGCCGGTCTTCACCCGAAAGCCGATCTTCGGCTACCGAGCCATGGCAATGTCCATGGCTGCCATCGGTGTGCTTGGCTTCATGGTTTTTGGCCACCACATGTTCACCGTGGGACTGCCGCTGCCGGTGCAGATCTTCTTCATGGGCGCGACGATGGTGATTGCGGTACCGACCGGAGTCAAGATCTTCAACTGGTTGGGAACTATGTGGGGCGGGTCCATCCAGTACTCCGCGGCGATGCTCTTCGCTGTGGGGTTCATCCTGATGTTCCTCATCGGTGGGCTGGATGGAGTTTTCCTGGCTTCCCTGGGGATCGACTACGAGCTCAACGGAACCTACTGGGTCGTGGCCCACATCCACTACGTGCTGGTCGGCGGATCGCTGTTCGCGCTCTTCGCCGGCCTCTACTACTGGTGGCCCAAGATGTTCGGCCGCTACCTGAATGAGAGACTGGGCAAGTGGCACTTCTGGCTGCTGATCATCGGTTTCAACCTCACATTCATGCCGATGCATTTCCTGGGAGTGATGGGCATGCCCCGGAGAATCGCCACCTACGGGGCGAGCAGCGGGTGGGGACCCCTCAACCTGTTGGAGACAATTGGCTCCTACATCATTGCGATCGCCGTCCTGATCTTCATCTACAACGTGGCGATCTCCTTGCACGGTCCCAAGACTGCGGTGAATGATCCCTGGGAGGGCAACTCCCTGGAGTGGTTCACGACCTCGCCGCCGCCTCCGCAGAACTTCGATCGCGAGCTTCCCCCTGTCGAAAGCAACCGCCCGCTGCGGGACTACCGGCTGTCGGGAAAGGCGATAAATCCACCGGGTGCGGTTCTGCCGTGAGTTTGGCCGCGCCGTCCGGGAGCGGACGCCGGCCCAGATGGATCCTGCCGACTCTGGCGATCGTCACCGGGGTGGCGACCTACTTCCTGATAATTCTGGGAAGCACGGTTAGAGTCACCGAGTCGGGCATGGGGTGCCCTGGCTGGCCCCTCTGCTACGGGCAGCTCGGCCCGATTGACCACTTCCACTCGCTTCTGGAGCAGTCCCACCGCTACTTGGTGGTCTTGGTCACTTTGCTGGTGGTATCGACCGCAGTGGCTGCCTGGGCGTTCGCTCGGGAGCGCCGCTCGGTGCTGGTCCCTGCAACCGCAGCAGTCGGGATCATCGCCATTCAGATTGTCCTGGGGGCCATCACAGTCGTCACCCACAACGCCCCCTTCACCGTCGCCCTGCACCTTCTCTTCGGCTTGATCGTCCTGGCCATCACCTGGGTCACGGTGGCTGCGGTTCTGGTCCCCAGTGTTCCGGCAGTCCGTCGGCGGCTGAATGCCCTGGGCTACACCACAGTCGCCATGACCTTCCTGCTTCTGGTCTCAGGTTCTTTGGTGGTTGACGGGGGGGCGACCTACTCCTGTCCGTCCTGGCCCTTCTGCTCCGCTCGCGGTGTGGCGGCACCGCTGGTGATCATCCAATACGCACACCGGCTTTCGGTGCTCCTGGTGTCGATCTTCATCGTTCTTTTCGTCATGCATGTGGCTCGGCGCTGGCGTGGGATCCCTGGAGCCCGGTTGATTGCGGACCTAGTCGGAGTACTTCTTCTGGCCCAAATCGCAGTCGGTGGCCTGGTGGCGACGACGGCTGCTCCGGATGCCCTTCAGGACCTCCATATCGCCCTGGCCGCGGCGATCTGGGCAGCTGTGGTGTGGCTGGCCACCATCGGCTGGCTGGCCGCGGCGGACGAGTCCCCCGGTCTGGGTGCGCTTCGGCCCCCGGCCCTTCAGCCCTCGGCGGGCAAGAGTCTTAAGATGGGCCCTGATCCATCGACGGAGGAGGGATAGTGCAGCGACGGTCTGCGGGCGGCAACATGCGGTTCGGGATCATCCTGACCGTGATCGCATTTCTGATGCTGGTCGTGGCCTTCGTTTGGGCCACCCTATACCTCGGTGCGGCCCATGGCTGACGAGGTGGCCGGGACGGACGAGCCAGAGCACGAGGAGGAGCACCTTCCCGGTCCCAGCTTCTGGCCAGCCCTGCTGGCGGTGGGTGTCGCGATGTCGCTTATCGGCGTCATCACCAAACTGGTGGTGGTCATCGTGGGCCTGATCATTCTGGTGGTCGCACTGGGGGGCTGGATCAGGGACGCTCGTCGGGAATATCGCGCCCTCCGCTAGGGGGAGCGTACTCGGAAATCTCCCCATGACCGCCGCACCGTCGTCGGTGCTGGCAGCAGCTCCTCATGGCAGCATCGGGCTCGGGCTGGTCATCTTGGCTGTCGGGGTTCTGATGGCCTTCGGCGCGAGTCTAAGCTTGCGCAGCATCTGGGGAAATCAGTCGAACAATCGGGGCGAGCTGCCGCGTTCGGGCCCCCTGGTCCCAACGGGCAGGCCCCTAAGGTCGCCCGCCGTCGGAGAGATGCGAACCCGATTTCGGGTCCTGCTGAGCTTCGACTTCGGATGTCTGGCGCTGATCTCCGTAGTCCTCCTGCTCCTGGGGATGATCCTGATCTTCCGGGGAATGCGAGCGTGAACGGTGTCGTGATGGGCTCGGGGGAGGCGATAATGGCCCGGGGTCGGGCCGTTAACATTGCATGCTGATGAGCTGGGACACCCTGATCAGGCGCCGTTTTGAGGTGGTTACCGCTGCGGTGATCCTGGCGATCACGTTTGTCTTGGTGGTGTGGGCCGCCATGGTGCTTCTCAAGGTCGCGAACCCTTACGTCTTCCACTTCAACCTGATCATGGACATCCTGCCCTGGGCCACCCCGGTCGGGATCATCTTGTTTCTTGCGGGACCTCTCTACTGGAAGGTTGCCGGCTGGTTGCAAGAGCCTGGCGGGGGGCTTCAGCGGTTGGTGGAGAAGCGTTTCGAGGTGGTGATTGGATCTGCGGTCTACCTGCTTGTCTACACCATGCTGGTGTGGGGAGGGATGGTCCTGCTTCGCGCCTGGGATGGGTATGACTTCCACTTCAACCTTTCGGTCGACTGGCTGCCGGCGATCGTTCCGCCCTGGATGATCTGGGCTCTCGGGGCACCGCTTCTCTGGAGGGTCCTCGGCGCCCTTGGCGGTTCATTTGAGGTACGGCAGAGGCGCTTGCGTAGTTGGATCACAGTGCTGGTGAGCGGACTCCTCGGCGGGACACTCCTCACGGGGGGAGGCCTGCTGCTGAACGAAGGAGTCTACGCGGGCACCCAGGGTCTTCCCGCTGCCGTGTCGCAGAACATGGTGGCGTTCGGGATCGTGGTGTTCACAGCGGGGGCGATCTGCTGGGCCATCATGCTCGGCAACCTCTGGTTCGGGTGGAGCCGTTCGGCCGCTCCGTCACTCGAGCTTCGGCCCCTGGATCGCTTCCGCCTTGAGAGGCCACGAATAATCGCCCAAGGTTGGGTATTGGTGAACGTCGCCTTCGGGGTTGTTGGTCTACTTATGACCGCAATGCAGTACGTTGACGCTCAGGACTTCCACTTCTATATGGCCAAGGACATCTGGGGATTCGGGCTGCCCCTCTTCTTTGGCTGGCTGATCTTCGCGATGGGCGCCCATCTCATCCCCAGCCGGCTGGCGCGTCGCAACCCGGCCAGGTGGGGGACCGGTGTGGGCCTGGCAGACGGCCCTACCGGGGCCACCAGCCCTCAGGGTCGGTGGGGATACCCAGGCCGAGAACTGGCCGATTCCAGCAGCTGACCCGGTCCTCTCTACCTAAGACCCGTTTTCCAGCAGCGGCGCGCAGTCACCCGGCGTCGCCGGCAAGCAGCGCCAGCACCAGAGGATCCACCAGCGTTCGGTTCTTGCATCTCTCCTCCAGGTTCTCCATGCCCGCCCACCGCTGGAGGGCGTCAATCACCTGTTCGTCCGAAGCCGCGCCATCGAGCTGACCGCGTAGTTCCAGGCCGGAACGAAGAAGGGCGACGATTCCGGCGTCGACGGGAATCAACCCCTCCTTTGTGGGGACTTCAAAGTGGAGCCGCCAGAGTCGCAGAAGGCGCTCCAGTTCGGGTATCGGCCGCGGTAGGTCGTCGACCCGTAGGTCGATCATCCGGTCGTCGAAGCCGCCGTAGCCCCCACCTGATCTGACCACCAACAGCGCAGCCGACTGCCGGCCCCGACTGTCTCCGCCGTCGTCGTCGCCGGCCTTAAGCGACGTGAGCAGTCTGTCCGCCAACCGGCCCGTGCTCCCCTCGAAAGCGGCGGCCATGGCCTCGACCACCCCTGGACTGGTGAGGATGTTGCCCTGGCAGGTGTAGTTCGGTCCCATCCTGGAGCCCGCCCAGGCGAAACAGGCGGCTCCGGTGTAGCTCGCGGCCCGCCCGAAACTGTCGACAACCCCTAGTTGACGGTGATCTCGGTCGGGGTCATCGCCGGTGAGCCTGTCAACCACCGCTGAGGCGGAGACGCCCTCGCGCAGCATTCTTAGGCCATCCGCCTTGAACGAGGTGTTCCCCATCGCCTGGGTGGCGATGGCTCCCACCCCACTGGCGGCGGCTGGGACGACCGCACCGACAGCTAGGAACTTCGATGCGACGGCCACCCCCCAGTCGATGCCGTCGGTTGCCGCGATGGAAAAGGTAGCGACGATCTGAGTAGGCAGAGAGGAGTTCATCCCTGGGAGGATAGCGGGTGTATGAGTGATGACGAACCCCGATCCAATGCCGGTCAGCCAACCTTGGAACTCTTCGACTACGTGCCCGAGTCCGCCCTGGTGGTGGTTGCGCATCCGGACGACTGCGATTTTCTGGCGGCAGCGGTCATGTCAGCATGGGTCAGCCAGGGAACTCGAGGAGCCATTTGCCTCGTCACAGACGGCGACGCGGGTGGAGACGATCCCGAGGTCCCGCCAGGTGAGCTGAGCCGGATCCGCCTGGAGGAGCAGCGGGCGGCGGCGTCACACCTGGGGGTGGACCAGGTGATCTGCCTTGGTTACCCCGACGGGATGCTGCAGAATACGCTGGACGTCAGGCGCGATCTGGTGCGGGTTCTGCGCCGTTTTCGCCCCGAGCTGGTGGTGACCATGGATCCAACCAGCAGGTTCTTCGGCCGCGGGTACATCAATCATCCGGACCATCGGGCCGCGGCGGACGCCTGCCTGGATGCCGTCTTTCCCAGTGCGCGAGATGTCAGAGCCTTCCCGGAGCTCGCCTCGGAAGAGGGGCTTCAGCCTCATAAGACCAAATTTGTCCTGATCGGCTCGGGCCAGTCGGCAGACGTGGCGGTTCCGGTACTGGCTGTTGACATCGAGAATCAACTTGCGGCGCTCGGCGAGCACCGGAGCCAGTTCGACGCCTCCGATATGGCGGAAGGCATGTGGAAGGGGGCTCGGCAGGCCGGGGCTCTGGTGGGGGTGGAGCTGGCCGAGAGTTACCGCCTGTTTGACCTGGTCCCAAATCCCTCCCAAAGGGGCTACGGACGTGGCCTGGCGGAGCGAGAGGACAGAAGTGGACTTCCCCCTGCGCGTCCGCCGGCTTCCCCATGGGGCTGAGCTTGAGGAGGGAGGCGGGATCAGTCCTCAGGCCTGAGTTTGCGAACCCGAGACGTTCTGTCGCCTGGCCCTTGGGGCGCGGCTCTGCGTGCGCGGGGCGCCTGCTCCGGCGTAATCGCCTGCTCTAAGTTGGATCCGATCTCGGTCATGAGCCGGGCCGAGTGGTGCAATAGCCTCAAGAGCCCATCGGCAATGGCCCCCTCCAGACCGGGCCCATCCGCTCGGCGTCGCAGCTCAGCTCCAACCTTTGCCGCGACCGCCGGCAGCTCCACAAGTCGACCAGGAGCCGAGCGCCGCCCGCCACGTCTCTCCGTCATCGCCACCAACTTCCAGCGCGGTCGCGCGAGCGCCGCCAGATGGGGTGCAATGCGGCTCCCGCGAGGATGAGAAGGATGGCCGCTGCCATGATTTCACTCACCAGGGTGAACCCGAAGCTGCCAAACACGACGGCGGCGACCACCAACAGCGGCACCATGGCCATAACCGCCCGTTGGCTCCATCCCTGTAGTAGGGTGCCCAGCGCTCGTGCGGGGGCCGGTTCGCCGACTTCGCGGGGCAGCCTCTCGTGCCACATCGAACTCCACCAGCCGGGCTGAGTTGGCGAGCCCGGATCTGGGGACTGCTGGTCGGGCCAGCGTCTGGGATCGGAGCCTTGAGGCATCTGGGTGCCCTGCTGTTTCCGGGGACCGTCCAGGGGACGGGTTGGTCCGCATTAGGATAGCACCCGGTGCCTCCGTTTCAAGTTCCAAAGACAGCCGGCCCCGCTCCGGTACGAGGGGCTCAGCTTGAGCAGCTGCACCGAAGGATCATGAGCTGCCGACGGTGCCAGGACTGTGGATTGATCCCGACCGTCCGCCCCGTCCTATCGGGTCCGGTCCTGAGTGAGGTGATGCTGATCGGCCAGGCGCCGGGTCGACTCGAGCAGCACAGTGGGCTGCCGTTCAGCGGTCGGGCGGGGCGACAGCTGTTTCGCTGGCTCGCGGAGGCCGGCCTTGGCGACGAGACTACGGCTCGACGAGCCGTCTATATCACCTCTGTGACCAAGTGCTTTCCCGGAGCTGCCGGCGCCGGACCGGGGGACCGACGGCCGTCCGCGACAGAGGTCGAACTCTGTCGGCCCCACCTCGACGACCAGCTGAGGCTGCTAAGCCCCCTGTTGCTGATTGCGGTCGGTCAACTTGCGATCGGGCGCTTCATCGGAGCGCGACCCATGGAACAGCTGATAGGTCGAGTGTTCTGGGAAGGTGGAGAGGAAGCTTCCGAAGAGCTGGCGGGATGGCGACGCCCTCCTGGTCGATTGCTGGTCCTACCGCTGCCCCACCCTTCCGGTGCCAGCCACTGGTTGAATCAAACGTCCCACAGGGCGCAGCTGGCAAAGGCGCTGGGGTGGCTGAGTCGGCTGGTCGAGCTCTTGGCAAGTTCCCGGATCGCTCCTTTGGATTGCGTATAATCCCAGAAAATCTTGGGTGCAAAGCAGCGCGCGCGTGGCGACGGCTCCCAGCCCTTTGGGGACCCCTCTTCGGGCGAACCCCAAGGAGCTGGCGAGGGAGAGGTCGGAACTGCACCCAAGGTGGGTGCAGCCCGCTCGGCGGATGACATCTTGGAGCTTATCTTCACTCCCACTCCTAGGGCCAGCCCGGCGGAGCAGGCGGAGCGAACGCTCCGCCGACCGAAGCCGCTGGTCTATGTCGCCATGAGCAACCGGAACTTCTTTTGGCGCCAGCAACTGACCAAGTACGTGCTCGACGATGGCCGAGTCCCGGTCACTCCCTTCATGCTCTTCGACTACTACCTGCTCCACACTGTGCCCAAGGATCTGGTGCGCGAGGCCATGAACAACCTGATAGCTCGTTGTGACGAGATGTGGGTGTTTGGGGACCTGTCCTTGGGGCTGAAGGTGCAGGTGGGAATCGCCAAGCGGATGCGCAAGCCGGTGCGCTACTTCGACATCAGCGATCTGCCCTACCAGATCAATGGGGTTCCGGAGTCCATGGTGTCGGAGGAGAGGTAGCCGAGGAATCTCCCTCCCGAAGCACTGGAGTCTCAGCTCCAACTAAGGAGGATTGGGGACAGGGACGCCACACTGTGGGCGATGAATGGAGTCCCGGCGCGCCTGGCTGGCGCTTTGAGGAAACCCCGTAACCGCCTCCTAGTGGGAACGCTGGTAGGGGCTGGGCTCCTAGAGCTGGTGATCTCCAAGATCTCTCTTGAGCGGGTCGGGCAGGCGCTGACGCACCTCTCCTGGGGCTTGTTCGCGGTCGGAGCATTGGTAGGTTGCGGATATGTCACCATGCGCGCTTGGCGCTATCGCACCCTGCTCGGACGAGGATCGATCGGGGCAGTACTGGGTGTGACCGCAGCGAGCTGGGGGGCTGGACAGTTGCTACCTGGCCCGGGCAGCGATGCCACATTCGTCGTGCTTTCGCGCACAAACCTTCGGTCCAGCCTGAGCCGCGGCACGGGCAGCGCCCTCATCTCCCGCCTGCTGGACGTGGCTAGTCTGGCGCTAATTCTCCTGGTCTCCGCCGATCTGGCGGGGGTGCGGCTGCCGACATCCGTGCGCCTTGCCTCGATCGGGCTCGCCACGGTTCTCTGCTTCTCCATGGCGGCGGTCTTCGTCAAGCCTTCGCGCCGCTGGCTACTGTCCCGGGTGGGGCGGATCCGGCACTGTCAGCCGTTTGCGGTCAGGGCGGAGGCGGCGCTGGATGAGCTGACCGGATGGCGGGTAGTCGTTGCCCTAATCGCCGCGACGCTGGGAGCGCGCCTTATGGCAGCGGTGGAATATCTCTGCCTATTCTGGGCGCTGGGGGCCGATCTCAGCCTATGGCAGGTTTGGCTCGCTCTGGCGGTGCGCACCCTGCTGTTCGCCCTGCCCATTCAGGGCGTTGGCGGCCTCGGGACGTCACAGGTGTGGTGGGCGGGAGGGCTCGCCCTGGCCGGGCTTCCCATCTCTGGGGTTTTAGCCCTCGGGCTCGAGGTGCAGATCCTCGATCTGATGGTGGCCCTGCCCGCGGGCGCGGCAGGCTGGCTTGCTCTGAAAATGCGTCGGTTCCTCACGGACGCGGTGAGCCCAGTCACGCCCACCCCGCGTGAACTGTGCTCCACCCTGGTGCCGGGGCAGTCCGTGGCCAGTCAGCAGGTCGGAGTCGCTCCCGCGGCGGTCCCCCTGACGATCGGCGACCTTTTGGGCGCGGTCGAGGGGCGCCAGCCGGCCTGATCCTATTGGGGCTCGGGCCTTACCGCGACCGGGGTCGGTGTCAGCGGCCGCCGGTGGCCCGATGAGAACCGGGGCCTCTCGCGATCAAGGTTGAACCAATCCCTGGACCAACCCGAGCAGCTTGCGGTGCGATGGGACCACGACCCTCTTCGGTCGCTGAACCCCCCGCCCCTCCCGTTCGATCTGGCGCAGAATTTGGCGGTACATGACGCCGGCGGCCCGAACCTGCCTGCCGCCGTGCTTGAGCAGGGAGCTTCCCGGGAGTCCCAGCTCGTACCAATGGTCCGCGACTGCAATCTCGACCCGGAGCAGCAGCGTGCGATCGTCCCTGGCAAGGTCCTGAACGCCAGCCATAGCCAGGGCCTGAGCCGGGATGTAGACTCGCCCGCGGGCCAGGTCCTCATCGATGTCACGAAGAATGTTGGTTCTCTGCATGGCGATCCCCAGGGCGCGAGATGCCTCGTCTGCAGCTTCTGTTTCGGCACCCAGGATTGTCGCCATCAGGCGGCCCACAGTGCCAGCAACTCGGTAGGCATAGAGATCCAGATCGGCCTCAGTGTCGACGACAAGCGTCCCCATGTCCTGACGCTGGCCCTCGCAGAAGTCGGTGACCGCATCGCGGGGGAGAGTTGGATAGCGATCCGCTAGATGTTGCAGGATCTCCGCTTCCGGGCCCCGCACCTCTCCTCGCTCAGCCCACCTCGCCACCCAGCCCAAACGCCGTTCAGCGTCGGGCTTTTGAAAGTCGACCAGGTCGTCCAGCTGGCGACACACCAGGTAGAGAAGGTAAACATCCGGGCGCACCTCACGAGGAAGTAGGCGTGTGGCCAATGCAAAGGTTCTGGCCACCCTATTGGTCGTTTCGACCGCCCGATCCAGATATGGCTGGATCGCAGGTGCCACTACCGCCGCCACGCGCCAACCTCCTCCAGCAGCAAGCCGGAGGTGATCTCCGCCCCCAGTAGCACCCCGGGAATCCCCGCGCCCGGATGGGTCCCGGCACCAACATGAAACAGCCCCTGGACTCTCCGGTCCTTGTTGGGTTGGCGGAAATACGCGGATTGGAGAAGAGTCGGCTCGGGCCCGAAAGCGTTTCCAGATGCGGCCCTGAGCTGTCGCCTGAAGTCCAGCGGAGTCCATCTGCGCTCCAGGGTCACGGACTGTCGCAGTCCCCCCATGCCCAAGCCGCTCGGACTCTCCATGGCCTCGATCACCTGCTGGCGCACCTTGGTCTCGGCTTGGTGCCAATCAGTGCTCGATCGGAGGTTCGGAACTGGCAGCAGCACGCTGAGAGAGTCTCCCCCGAGAGGTGCCATGGCCCTCTCGGTGCGTGCCGGCGCGTGAACATAGAGGCTTGGCGAGGCGCCGAGCCTCCCATTCCGCCTTACGTCTCCGATGAACCCCCGAAAGTCCTCGCCGACCAACAGGGTGTGGTGCGCCAGTTGCGGGAACCGCCTATCGGTTCCCAAATAGAGAAGAAAGCAGCTCATCGTCAGCGTGGGCTCTCTGGCGGGGGATTCCCGGAGGAGGAGCCGCTGGGTTTCCAGCACATCGGCATTGCTGACCACGAAGTCCGCGGGGTGCACCTCACCCGAGCTCGTCCGGACCCCCCTCACCCGGCCACCTATTTGCAGGATCTCTACAGCAGGATCTCCATAGGCAATCCTCCCGCCACGTTCCACCAGGGCTGTCAGCGCCTTAACCAGGGAGTGGACGCCGCCATCCGAGTACCAGACGCCGGACTCGATCTGAAGGTATGCCAGGGCGGCATATACGGCGGGCACTCGGAAGGGATCTCCGCCTATGAAAAGAGGGTGAAAGGAGAATGCCTGCCTCACGTGGGGCTCCTTGAAGAAGCGTCCGACGAAGCGGTCGACCGAGCGCAGGGCATCCAGCCGGACCATCTTTGGTACCAGCCCAATGAGGTCGCCAAGGCTGAGAAACGGCATTCGGCCGGCGGCCAGGATGGCCTCGTGGTGGATCCTGCGACTGGCCTTGATGAAATCGGGATAGCGTCGGGCGTCAGCCGGGCTGAACTTCCCGATTTGTTCAGCCATGGCGTCCGGGTCACCATTGAAGTCGAACCACCTTGGGTCGGAGTGCCAATGAATGCGGTAGAAGGGATCGAGTCGATGCAGGGTCAGCTGCTCCCGAGTGGTCGTGCCCGCCAGACGGAAGAGCTCGTCGAGCAGTTCGGGCATGGTGATAAGCGATGGGCCTGTGTCAAAGGTGAATCCGTCCGCTTGAATCTGGCCGGCCCGGCCCCCAGGAGTTGCGCATGCCTCTAGGACTTGGACCTCCAAACCGGCCGCTTGCAGTCGCAGCGCGGCGGCCAGCCCTCCCAGCCCGGCGCCGATCACGGCGACACGCCTCCTCGACTCGCCCGTTCGCTTGAGCATGGCCGCCTGCGGAAGTCCGACGGTCACCGCGCCACTCCGACCATGCGGCTGACCGGCTGGTGCTCGCTCATCGCGCCGCGAGCGCACATTCTGTCGAAGATGGAGTAGGACTGCAGCGCCAGGACCGCAAGCCATGTGAGCGGATGCCAGATGAGGCCCAAGAGCGTTTCGCGTCCGCGAAGGGCCACTGAGACCCGCGGCCAGCAGAGCAGCGCGAGGGCGAAGAGCGACGCCGCCAACGCGGAGCGATCGTTCGCAAACCAGGCCGCAACGGGTAGCGCCTGCGGCAGAAGCTGAGTTAACACGACGCCGATGAGGCCCAGCAGCGCGATCGGTAGTGAGTTGCCGCTCAACCTGTGGTAGTTGCGCCGGAACGATGACGCGGTCTCCGGGAGCGACCGGCAGCCAAAGTCTGTTACCAGGTTGATCCCTTCGCGCACTCGCACAACTACCCCAGAGTGGGCCATCACCTGGAAAAGCCCAGACTGGCTGCGGGCTGAGGTGCCGTCCGGGTCGCGGTTGATCGCAGCCTCGTAGCTGCTCCGGGTGAGTGCTGTGCAGCGCCCATTTGCCAGGACCGGTCCCAGCAAACGGCTCATGAGTCGGCCCTGGAAGGTCAACGGAAGCCAGCACCGCTGGGCTAGGGTGACGCCCGAGTTGAGCGCCGCCTCCGCTGCCGCACTGGCCGGATGACGGGGGAGCAAGGTCACCAGGCCACCCCCTTGACGTCGGAGCTCTTCCACCAGGCCGTCGAGAGCATCGGGTTGCAGCAGGGTCTCCGCCCCAACTAGGACTAAAACCTCACCTCTTGAGTTGCGATATCCGTGCCATGGCGACCGGGCCCCGCGCTCCCACCGGTCCGCTCTACGCGGAGTGTGCACCAGCCGGGACGAAGGCAGGACGGGAAGGTCAATCGGCACATCCCGATCGACTATCACCAAGAGCTCGACCGCTCCGGCATAGCGCTGATCGCTGAGGGACCTCAGACAACTGAGAAGGTCGCGCCCTCCGGCCTCGGCCGAAACTATGATCGTCGCCGTGGGGTCGGACCCGGGCGTTCGGGGACTGCCCTCCGGCGCAGACTCAGGTCGCACAGCCACATGCTTGCGACCATCGCCCCGGCGGCAGCGGTGGGAGCCCAGGCCAGGTCCAGGGGGCTGAAATGCTCCACTCCCCACTGACGCAGCAGCAGTTGGGTGATGAAGAACCCAGCCAGCAGATTCATCCCCATGAATCCACGCCAGGCACGGCGGGACTGACGTTCCGGATCCCCGACCAAACAGGATGCCGCGAGCAGGACGTAAGGGATGACGACTACGGCTGCGAGTGCTTCCAGCCCACCTCCGAGGCCGAGAGCCAACGCAGCGGCCGCATAGGTGACGGTGGCCAACCCGGCGGTCGGTCGAGCGCTGAAAGCGGTGGCGACCGAGCCGATCCCGGCGGCACGGTCGAACCGAACGTCCTGAATCGCCCCCAAAGCATGCGAAGCCGCCCCCCAGAGGAAGAATGCGACGAGGATCCGCCCGGGAAACTCTTGGAGCGGAAGGCCGGCTGCCAACAGGCCACAGACTGCGGGCAGCACAAAGTGCGAAGAGCTGGTCAACGAGTCGAGCACAGGGATCACCTTGGTGCGGAGCGGGGGAGTCGAATAGGCGAGTGCCGCCGCCACTGTGGCGGTCAGAGCCCCTGCCAGCCCCCAACCCCCTAGCGCGGCGGTTACCGCCAGCAGAGGTAAGTTCGTGACCGCGATCGCGAACCACAGAAGGCGCCCGCGCCCCGGGTCCAGTCGGGCACCCTCGATCCTTCCCCCCTTCCTAGGATTGAGCCGATCCGACTGGTAGTCGAACAGGTCGTTCACCCCGTAGAGAAGAAGGTTGTACGGACCCAGAAAGTAGAGGGTGCCCACGACCACGGTCGGACTTGCAGATAACTTCACAGAAAGTGCGGCTGCCAGGAAGGGGAGGCCGGTGTTTATCCAGCTGAATGGGCGGCTGGCGACCAGCAGGCTGCGCACCGAACTCACCAGGCCCAGACAGTTACCGCGGTCAGGTACAGCGCCATTCCATAGAGAAGGTCCTCGAGCGGCATCCGGACGATCCGGATGCCGCTGAGGAATTGGGGAGCGTAGCTGAAAACTCCGATCTCGGTGAGGGCGACATCGGCCCCGATCGTGAGCAGGGAGAAGAGGGCCAGACCGACCCAGACGGATCGGTCTCGGAGCCGGCCCCTCCAGCCGGAGACCAAAAGTGCACCACCGAGAGCTATGAGACAAGCCAGGGTGTACTGCCTCATCGGAACAAGCGACCGGCCCCGCGCCAGAGCGCGATCGAGATCATGGTCAGGAAGGCCAGCAGGATTGGCTCTTCCAGCGGTATTCCAGGCGGGAAGATGACCGAGTTCAGGTGCGGGTTGCTGTGGAACCAGCCGCGGGATGCCCCCACGAGGTCGAAGCAAAGAAAGAGGGGGAGGGTCACCAGGATTGCTCGCACCAAGCGCCGCCCAGTGACCCCGGTAGCCAAGCGGCGATCCAACCAGACGACGCTAGCCCAACTCAGAAGCAGAGCCGAGAGGTAGAGGTAGCGAGTCAACCAACGCCACCTGCGACAGTACCCGCCTCCATCCCACATGGGAAGGCGGGGCGCACCACGGCGTCTGTCGGACCATCCACCCACTTGCTCCTCATCACCGGCGGGTGCTCACGGTCCAGCGATTTCGGATCCCAAGCAAGCGAGCCCGGGCCCCACCCATCCCTGGAAGGGCGTTCCCAACCTTGGTTCTATCTTTATAGCTCATCTGGCAAGTATCTTAGTACATAAGGAATATCGAGAGCTGGCATGAGATGCGGAGATGCCGGTTCCGAGCAGTCGTCAACCTGGCCGTTACGGCCTTAACGTGGCCAGACGAACCTTGGGACTAGGAGCTTTGCTCGTTTAAGTCGCTGGCCTGGCCACTTCCGGAGAGCTGCGTTGTGGCGGTCTCCAGTCGGGGAGGCAGGAGACCGTCCAGGCTGGCGCTATGGGCGGCGATTGCGGCGTCAATCTCCGCGAGGAGATCGCGAATGGTTCCCAACTCAGCCATTGAACGCTTGGAAAGGATCGACGTCAGCTCCCGGTTGAGATCTCCGAGCGTCTCCTTTGCCGCCGTTCGAGCGGTGTCGGTCACCTCCACCTGCACCTTGCGCCGGTCATGCCTGTCATCGGTTCGTCGCAGGTGTCCGGAGCGTTCCAGTCGATCGACGATGCCGGTTACCCCACCGCTCGTGACCCCCAGGTGCTGACCAAGTTCGGTGGGCGTCGCCGCGCCTCGTCGGGCCACCAGATTGAGTGCACGCACCTCCGTGGTGCTGATTCCCAAGCGCCGCGAGGTGGCGTCCGTGTGCTGCTGCATGGTGTCGCCGAGCTCCCGGATCTCCAGTAGGATTCTCTGCACCCTGGAGTGCCTCGACTCCACCACCGCACCTCTAGTGATCAGGACCATGAGATCAGTCTAAGCACCGAAGCAAAGCGGGACCTCAAGCTGCACCTGACATCAGCTGTGGACAGCCCTGCGATCCTCCGAATGTCGCAGTTTACATGCATCTCCTGCGAGCCGGATGGGGCCGATGGCAGTATGCTCGGCTCGGCCGCCAGGCGCCGAACGTGAGACCTGCTGGGGGTTGGGCGGGCGGAGCTGGCTGCTCGGTTGGGTACGTGCCATGGTTGACGAAAGGGGATGCTGGGATGACTGGGATAACTGTTTACGGCGCTCCGTGGTGCCCGGATTGCAGACGTAGCAAGGCCTTCCTCGCCACTCACAGGGTCGACTTCAACTGGGTCGACATCGACCAAGACCAGGATGGCCTCGCCTTTGTGGAGCGGCTCCAGAACGGGGGAAGGTCGATACCGACCATCACCTTTGACGACGGAAGCCACCTGTTGGAGCCTTCCGATGAGGAGCTGGCATCCAAGTTGGGAATCAAAGTTGTCGCGGAGCGTAGCTTCTACGACTTGGTCGTGGTCGGAGGTGGGCCGGCCGGTCTGGCCGCTTCCATTTACGCTGCGCGGGAGGGAATCGACGTGGTGGTGGTCGATTCCGGGGGGCTAGGTGGCAACGCCAGTGTGACCGAGCGGATTGACAACTATCCTGGTTTCCCAGAGGGAATTGGCGGGGCGGAGTTGATGGATCGATTTATCCAGCAGGCTCGCCGCTACGAGGTGGAATTGGTGGCCGGGGCCAGCGTCTCGGATCTTCAGATCGAGGGCGGTGACGTGGAGGTAACCCTTGGAACCGGCCAGCAGCTCAGGGCCCACGCTTTACTCTGCTGCACGGGGTCGACCTACCGGCGCCTCGGGGTCCCGGGTGAGGATGATCTGATCGGGGCCGGTGTCCACTTCTGCGCCACCTGCGACGGCCCGTTCTACCGTGGTTCGGAGGAGCTACTGGTCATAGGTGGGGGCAACGCTGGGGTCGAGGAGGGAATGTTTTTGGCCAAGTTCGCCAAGCGGATTCGGATCGTCCAAGATGGCCCGGAGTTAACGGCATCACGGCTCCTGCAGGACAAGGTGAGGGCAGACCCGAGGTTCGAGATCCACACCGACACAGTTGTCAAAGAGCTGCGGGGAAGAAGCCGGCTGGAAGAGGTGATCACTGTCAACCGCGCCACCGGCGAGGAGAGCTCCTGGCACCCCGCTGCGGCCTTCATTTTCATCGGGTTGGACCCCAATTCCCAGCTGCTGAAGGGGATGGCCAATTTGGACCGCTGGGGATTCGTCGAGACCAACGATTCTTTTGCCACATCCACGCCCGCGATCTTCGCGGCAGGTGATGTCCGGGCCCGGTCGACCAAGCAGTTGGCGTCCGCCGTCGGCGAGGGGGTGGCCGCGCTCCTGGCGGTGAGGAGCTACCTGCAGCAGCACCACCATCTCCCAGTCATCGAGGTCAATTCGTAGCCACGGACGGGCAGGGACCAATCTCCAACCCGGGTCGGGATTCCCCCCTCTCCATTACCATGTTGGAGCGGGGAGCGTGTTCGGGAGATCCAAGATGCGGATAGCTGGCGAATCTGTCGGCCGTAGAGGCGCGGCCGCGATTTCGGCTGCGGCCGTGGTGGCGGCCGTTCTGGCCGTCCACGGGTACACCAACCCGGGATCCTTGGGGGTCGCGGGCGCTGGGGGTTTGAACAGCGGCCACGGCTCTGGGGTGGCGCCCAGTGGCGGCACGTCGCCGACCCCTTCCTCGTCGGGCAGCCCTTCACCTTCGACCTCACCGTCGCCGTCAGCTTCTCCGAGTAGCTCTGCGACACCTGGCCCTCTTCTCTCCTCCACCTCATACGCCTCTTACACCTATCAGCTGTACCCGGGGACGCCGAGCTCCACGGCCCGCCAGGCACTGGCTGGCTTCTCGTTCAAGGCGACTCCGGCGGGCAGCTCGGTGAACTTCACCCTCTACATTTCCGGGGGGGGACAGGCTCCCATCACCAAGACCTACCCATCCAACGATCACATCTACTTCGTGGAGGCCAATTTCGGCGATGATTCTGGGACTACGGAGTACAACTTCGGGGATGATGGCCTGATCGTGACCGACCCGTCCGGTCACGTGGTGGGCTAGGGTGGTGGGCTAGGAATGGCAAGAAAGAACCGTCTCAACCGAATGGCCGCTCGAGCTGCAGAGGGACCGGTGGTGGTGACTCGCGAAGTCGCCGCCGCTCCGACGGTCAGCACAGGTTCGGCAGACGCCGTCCAGCTTTGGGCACCGACCGCGGCGCGGGTGATTCTCGGTCTGGTTCTGCTGTGGTTTGGAGTGCACGAGCTCATCCAGCCCAGCCTCTGGACCGGCTACGTGCCGGTCATCAGCCAGACCTCGCACCTGGCGGTGGGGCTCGTCTTGATCCACGGGTGGGTCCTCACCGTGCTGGGGGTGGCGCTGGTCCTTGGGATCATGTCCAGGACGGCGGCGGCGGTGAGCGGTCTGCTGCTCCTGGAGATCGTCGTCTCCCTGAGTTTCACCGGTGGGCTGTCGGACATCGTCGCCCGGGATGTCGGGGTCTTCGGACTCGCCGCCGCGGTGTTCTCAGCTTCGGAGCAGAGGCTGGCCCTGCGCGGCTGACTTCGGAACTCTAGGTGGGCGGCCCGGTCGGGCCAGCTGGCCCGGCCGCTCTCACAGGCCGACGCTGGGTACCAGGCATGACACTTCCAGTGGGGCCAGGTCCATTCCGGGTGGGGATTAGATTCGGCGACGGGACAGGTCGTCCCGCAAGAGCTAAGCCCAATCTGGGGGTCTGCGATCGCTGAAGGCTGTCATACCCTCCTGGCCCTCCCGGCTCGAGAATAGCCGCTGCGATAGCGCGATCATCTCCCCATACGCGACTTCAGGGGTGAGCCGGGGCACACGGGCGATCAGCTGTCGGATCTCCGCCTGAGCACCCGGTGCGGCCTGAAGCAGTTCGGTGATCAGCCGTCCCATCTCCTCCTCAACCTGATCTGAAGGGACTACCCGGGTTAGGAGTCCAGTTTCCAACGCCTCAGCAGCTGTGAAGGTGCGCCCGGTCAGAAAGAGTTCCAGTGCTGCCGCGCGGCCGATTCGCGCCAGGACCGGGACCGCTATCACGGCTGGTGCCACTCCCACCCGAGCCTCACTGAAAGCGAAGGTGGCGGTCTCGGAAGCAACCACTATGTCGCTGGCCGCCACCAGCCCCATCCCGCCGCCCCGCACCGCACCCCGGACCTCCGTGACTATCGGTTTAGGGCTGTTTTGCAGCAGTTCCAGGACAGGTACTAAACCGCCGGCCCCCGGACTCGCCCCGGTCTCCGCAAAGGTTCTAACCTGCTCCTTCATGTCTGCGCCGGAGCAGAAGACGCTCCCCGTGTGCCCGAGCCAGATCACACGGGTCTCGGGGTCCGCGACAGCCGTCCCCAAGGCTGAGCACAACTCCTGCAAGAGTGCAATTGAGAGCGCGTTGCGGTTTACCGGCGAGTTCAATATCACCCTGCTCGTTCGCGCCGTGTTGCTTGAGATCACCAGGGGGTCAGACAAGTTGGGTCTCCTGGAGCTTCGGGTGGGAGGATGCGCCGGGTAGCTGCATCGTAGAACAGTCTCTCCAGCACTTGGTAGGGGGCCGACCCATTCGTCCATCCCCAGACTGGCGCGGGACTCTCAAATTGGGGCTCGGAGGGTCAAAGTCGGCGGATCAGGTCGCGTTCCAAACTTTCTCGGGCCAGTCGTACCGGGTCCAGCAGATCCCATCCCGCCAGCCCCTGCTCAAGCTGGCGGACCAAGGCGTAGCAGGATTTGGTGGCTCTCAGCGCATCTCCCGAGTCAACCCCTGACGGCGGTTGCAGGTCGGTCAGGGGGACTCCGCGGCTCCAGTTGTACACGTACTCCACGTAGTCCACCGACGGGGGGCGGCTCTCCGAAATGCCCCACTCATCCTCAAGCCGCCGCAGCTCGCGCTGTGCCTGCTGGAGTCTTCGCGCCAATTGGTCCACCCGCTTGGTGGGCATCCGCCGGCGGGGCCCGGGGCGGCCGGAGTTGCGATCATCAGCCGCGAGCATCACCAGCACCGCACAGATCTCCGCCGGCGCAAGCCCAGAGAGCCAGCCCTCGGCGACAGCCTGCGCGACCAGCAGGGTGTTCTCGCCGTAGACGCTGGCCGCCAAAAGTCCCAGCCGGGTTGGGTGGTCTCCCTGCAGGTGGCCAAGGGTTTCCAGGACACTTCGATAGGCACGGAGCTGATCGCGGTATTCATGCTGGCGGCTCCTCGCCACCTCCTCAGCATCGCTCAAAGACCGCTCCAACTCCCTCACCTCGGCGCGCGCCGCTGAGTGTTCACTCAACAGCGGACAGTGTCTGCAGGGAGACTGGGCCACCTGTCGCTCCGTCTCATGTATGGTCCTGCGCACCCGTTCCAGTCGACCTCCGGGATCTCGGGAGTCGGACCCGTACCTCCCTTGGCTTCGGTCCCGGAAGTGCTGGCGCCGCAACTGTCGGGCCTCGGCTCGGGCGCCGTCAAGGCTCTGGCGTGCGCCCAGAAACTGACTGAGCGTCCGCTCGCTGCAGCGGACCTTGGGGTGGTGGAAGCTTCGCCTTTGAAAATCTGCAAGGCGAGCTTCCATGTTTGGCCGTCGAAGGCGGAAGTTGTCGAGCGCCTCAAGCCGTTGGTGCTGTCCGAAGGACTGTTCCAAAAGCTCCTCGGACTCCCCCGGAGAGTGCCTCCGGAGCAGGTTGAGGGTCATGTTGTAGGTGGGCGCGAACTTCGACTCCACCGCCATGTCGTTGCCCAGCAGGGTCTCGCAGATAACCCCGAGATCCACTTCAGGATCCCTCAGGATGACTCCGTGCCCGAGGTTGTCGATGCCGCGCCTCCCGGCCCGCCCCAGCAATTGGGTCAGCTGGCCTGAACGCAGCGGGGCGAATCCCTGTCCGTCGAATTTGGTGAAGGTGGAGATCACGCAGGCGCGAGCCGGCATGTTGAGACCGAGCGCCAGGGTCTCGGTCGCAAACACCACTTTCAGCAGACCCGACTGAAACAGATCTTCGACGGTCTCCTTCACGTATGGGAGCAGTCCGGCGTGATGGACGGCGATCCCCGCCCTGAGCATTCCCATGTTCAAAGAGCTGCTGTAGACTGCCGCCTCCTCAGGGTCGTCGACCGCCGCGAGTCGTTCGGTGAGGACCTCGTCGATGGCGAACTTCTCCTCCAGGGAAGTGAGGTCGACAGCATGCGTGGCGCACCGGCCCAGCGCTTCTCGACAGCCCTTCCGGGAGAAGATGAAGTAGATGGCGGGAAGCATCTCCTTAGATCTGAGTTCATCCAGAACCCGTAAAAGATCGTTGTCGGAAGCCAGTACCGCTCGGTTCCCGTAGAAGCGTCGGTCGCCCCCTGCTTC
>DAHVDN010000007.1:0-10740 GCA_027313505.1 Candidatus Dormiibacterota bacterium | reverse complement strand
CTCCAGAACCCGTAAAAGATCGTTGTCGGAAGCCAGTACCGCTCGGTTCCCGTAGAAGCGTCGGTCGCCCCCTGCTTCCTTTTGAGCCGCGTCCAAAGTATTCCGGTCGAGCTGGCCCGATCCGTCCAAGAGCGGCAACAGCTGGTTCCGAACCCCCAACCAGGTGCGCAGCTCCACCGGGCGGTCGCGGCGCAGGACCACGGCCATCGACCCTCGGCGTTCTGTCATCCAATCCGCCACCTCCTCGACGTTGGTGATGGTCGCGGACAACCCGATAAAGCGAATGTGCTGCGGCGCCTGGATGATCACCTCCTCCCAGACCGTACCCCGCGGATATTCGTCGATGTAGTGGATCTCGTCGAGGACGACCCACTTCACCGATGCCAGCGAAGAGGGGTCATCGTAGATCAGGTTGCGCAGAATCTCCGTCGTCATCACCACCACCGACGCCTCCGGGTTGATGGAAATCTCACCGGTTACCAGGCCCACACGCTGTTCGCCATAGCGATGCAGGAGATCGCCGTATTTCTGATTCGACAGTGCCTTCAGCGGCGTGGTGTACAGCACCCGCGAGCCGACGGCCGAATCGTTAAGACACTCCCAGATCGCCCACTCCGCGACCACTGTCTTGCCGCTGCTGGTCGGGGCGCTCACCAATACCCCTCGGTGATCCCTGAGCTCTGCGATCGCCTGCCGCTGAAAGGGGTCGAGCGAGAAGGGGAGGGTCGCCTCGAAGGCAGCCAGGCCGGAGGTCGCCCGGCTGCTCCCCTGGTCGCTCACGCCGACGGCGAGTCGGCTACCTGCTCCTGCGGGACCTGCTTGGTGGAGTTGGTCTTGAACCAGGCGAAGATGAGCAGTGGGACCCCGATCACCAGCACACCTATCGATGTCAGCTGAGCCTGCTTGAGGCCGAAGGCGATGATCGGCACGTTCACCGGATTGCGCAGGAAGAAAAGTCCGATCTGGGTTATGGGGTAGAGGATTATGTATGTGATTCCGACCCAGCCATCGGGGACGTGGCGCCGCCTCAGGTAGATCAGGAGCCCCAGCACCATAAGGATCAGGAGCGCTTCGTAGGCGGCCGCCGGCTGATAGGCGACACCCAGGCGGGGTGCGAAGGTGTGCGGGTTGGTGTAGGCGGTGGCCCACGGTAGGTTGGATGGGTACCCCAGTATGTCGCCGTTGATGATGTTGCCGATTCGGCCTATCGGCTGACCCACCGCAGCGAAGAAGGCGGCGGCGTCCAGAAGGATCCAGAAGTTGACCTTCTCTCTCCAGGCCATAAACAGCATCGTCGCCGAGGTCAGGAAGATGGCGCCGAAGAAGGCCATCCCCCCGTTCCAGAAGGCGAAGATCTGGCCGGGATGGGTCAGGTAGTAGAGGGCCCCCGATTGAAGGTCGTAGAAGAGGCGGCCGCCTATCAGGCCGGCAACCACCGACCAGAAGGCGATCCAACTGGTCTTGGCTCTGGGGATGCCGTGCCGCTCGGCGTAGGGCAAAGCCACCTGCAAACCAACCAGGATCGCCACCGCGTAGCCCACTCCATACCAGTGGATGGTGAGCGGACCCAGCTTGAAGATGGGATCGATACCGATCTTGATTACCGCGACCAGGGGACTCATAGGCTGATCAGCTCGATGTGGCTTCCGGTCAAGAGCGCCTCACCCCCACCACCATCCTCCTCGACCCAGCTCAAGACCTTGGCCAACATCTGATCGGCGTGACGCCGATCATTGCTGACGCAGCTCACCCCGATCACCGCCAACTGCCAACTCTCCAACTTCTCTACCTCCGCCACTGCGATGTTGAACGTTCGCCGCATTCTGGCGGTAAGCGAACTCACCACCTGTCTCTTGTCCTTCAGCGACCGGCTCTGCGGTATGTGCAGGGTGAGCAGTAGGCTGCCGATCACCACCGGGCTAGTGTAGGAACTCGTGTTGCCGGTCGCCCATTCTCGCTATCCCGCCCGGCGCAGCATTTGGACCGCGACGTTTTGCCGGCGCTCCTGTCCCACCGTCGTGGTGGCCCCATGGCCGGGGTAGATGACGGTGTTCTCCGGCAGCGACAGCAGTTTCGAGAGGACCGCCATCAGCTGCCGCGGGAGGTCGATGTCCGGCAGGTCCGTGGGTCCGATGTCGCCGGCGCGAAGAGTGTCGCCGGTGAACAGATGGTTTCCGACCTTCAGGCAGAGGCTGCCAGGACTGTGACCTGGGGTGAAGAGGACTTCCATCACAAAGTCGCCGAATGGGAGACAGTCCCCCTCCATGAGATAACGGTCGGCCGAGCGAAGGTAGGCCTTGGCATCAAGCAGGCTCATTGCGGTCTCACCTCCGAGGGCCGCTTTCACCTCATCCTTGCACCCGGCGTGGTTGCGGTGGCCGTGGGTGCAGACAATGTGGCGAATCTTCAAGTCGCGGCACTGCTCCAGGATCTTGGGTGCGTCCGCACCAGGATCGATCACCACCGCGTCGCGGGTCCGGGCGCAAGCCACGAGATAGCAGTTTGTCGGCTGGGTGCCCTCGACCTTGACCCTGGAGATCTGCAATCGGGGCTTGGGGGCAGCGGGGTTCAGCTGCGCTCCTCGCGCTGTCCTATCAGCTTTTGGCGAAGCGCCTCCAGCTGCTCGAACTCCTCGAGCGGGGGCTTGGGTAGGCGCTGGTAGGAGTGGGGGAACTTGGCGTGCTGCAGTGCCGCCAACAGGGTTTCCACCTCTTCCTCCGTGAGCCGATAGAGATGACCCTGGGCCGACAGCTGGGGGATCGCCTCGGTCACGAGCTGAGGCTCAAACTCCCTTGGGGTAGGCAGCATCTCCGCGGGCTCCCCCGCTTCGCCGTCGGTCACTCGCGGCGGCACCTTGGTGGGCTGGAAGAGTTGGGCCGATCCGCTGAGACTCGCACGCTTGAATGCCATCACACCCTCCTAACCGGCAGCAAGGATGTAGGCGGCCAGGTTTCGGTAGGCGGCCGCTCCGTCGGAGTCTTTGGCGTACTGCAGGATCGACTGGCCGGCCAGAGGGCACTCCGCAAAGCGGATGCTGTCACCGACCTGGAAGGGATAGACGAGGTCACCGAAATGTGCTTGGACATCGTTCAGCACCTCGTTGGCGTGGACCGTCCTCCCCTTGTGGATGGTGGGAAGGATGCCGTGGATCCGCAGCTGAGGGTTGAGCTTCACCCGTACCCGCTCGATGGTCCGCTGGAGTTGCTCCATCCCCTTCATGCCGAAGTACTCGCACTGGAGGGGGATCACAACCGAGGTTGCGACCACCAGGGCGTTGATGGAGAGAAGGCCCAAAGATGGGGGACAGTCGATGATGATGAAGTCGTATTCCGCCATGATCGGGTGGAGCTTCTCTCTGAGCACCGACTCTCGGCCAATCTCGGTGACCAGCTGCAACTCCGCCCCCGCCAGCTCCACATTCGCTGGCAGGAAGTCCACCCCAACTCCCGGGGAGTGAAGCCGGACGTCCTGGGCACCGACGTTGTGTTCGCAGAGCATGTCATAGACGGTCAGGCGCAGGTCAT
The DNA here is from genome assembly GCA_027313505.1 of Candidatus Dormiibacterota bacterium. Taxonomy (GTDB): domain Bacteria; phylum Chloroflexota; class Dormibacteria; order Aeolococcales; family Bog-877; genus AG-12. Next base: position 7,216 of record DAHVDN010000007.1, on the reverse strand, counting down.
CAGGCTTGGCGACGCCCATGTTCACGGTCAGGTGACCCTGGGGGTCCAAATCGACGCACAGGACTCGGCAGCCGCGTTCTGCCAGCGCACTGCCCAAATTGACAGCCGTCGTCGTCTTGCCGACCCCACCCTTCTGGTTGGCGACGGCGAAGACCTGAACCTCAGCCTTGACGTGATTGGAGGACATCTTGTTCCTGACCTTGGGGCAGGCACCAGGTCACTCCAGCGACCGGCATTGTGGCGCCCTGCCGCTATCATATGGCCGCCTGCGATCGCGTAGGGCAGTGCGGTTCCGTATTCTGGAGTTCCCCACCGCTCTTAGTCGGTCACAGGCTGCCCCGCTCGACGCGGGGGGAGATCAAACCAGGTTCTGTGTCAGGAGGAGGCCTGTCCCCGTGGCGGATGTAAGTGACCACCAGAAGCCCAAGGTCCAGGCCGTGGAGGAGGCAATCCAGCTCGCTCTAGCGTTTCGCTGGGCGGAGGCCGCTGCGGTCAACCGAGACCTCCTGCAACGCTTCGGGCCAGATGAGGACGCCCAGAACCGTCTGGGCAAGGCCCTTATGGAACTTGGTCAGATCGAGGATGCGGTGGACGCTTACCGGAAGACGATCAGCCTTAACCCAACCAATCAGATTGCCCGACGTCAGCTCGTCAAGTTGCAGGACCAAGACCCCGGCAAGGCGGCTTCCCCAGGGCCGAAGGCGGCCCTGGACATCAAGTTCTTCACCGAGGAGCCGGGTAAGACGGCGGTGGCCCGGATCGTCGTCGATGGCGATGGTGCAGCGTCGGGGGTGCTGCCCGGAGACCCAGTCGAATTGGTGGTGACTCCCGGCCATGTGACTGTCCGCAGTGCGCGGGGGACAGACCTCGGGACGCTTGAGCCCAGGCTGGCCCAACGCCTACGTCGTCTGATGGACGGGGGCAATCGATATGCGGGGGCCGTGACCCATGTGGAAGGGGCCGCCGTGCAGGTCATCTTGAGGGAGGTGTATCAGGCGCCTGAGCTGGCCGGGTCTGTCTCCTTTCCGATCCGAAAGGGCAGGGATGCTGAGTACCGACCGTACGCCAAGGAGGCGCTGTTGGTTCATGACGAGGAGCCGATCGTCCTAGCCGATGACGATGACGACGAGGTCAGCACCCAACGACCCGCCAGAGCATCGGCCGCGATGGAAGAGGAGGGCTTCGGGGAGTTTGGGGAGATGGACGAAGACGACGGGGACGAACCGGCTGGTCCCAATGAGGACTCGGACGACGACGACGAGGACTACTGACCAGCTGAGGGGCCGTCCGAGTTGGGGCTGCGTACCGGAGCGGGGCGCTCCGTCGGCCAGAGCAGGGGGCGCTCGAAGCAGGAGCGCAGCACGACCGAAGAACGGCTCGTGAGCCCCGGGTGAAAGTCACGGAGCTCTCCAAGGAACTCCGCTAGCCGCTGAGGGGACTCCACGCGCACCTTGGCGACATAGCAGTCCTCGCCGGCGACCTCGTGGAGCTCCATGACGCAGGGCTCGCTTGCCAGATGGGCCTCCAAGCCCTCGCGCGCAGCGCGGTCGCCGTCCAGTCGCAGGAAGACCAGCGCAGCGGTGCCGACGCCAACTCCCTCGGGGTCTACCACCGCTGAGTATCCCCGTATCGCACCGCTCGACTCGAGTTTGTGCATGCGCTCGTGAACTGCCGGCGCACTGAGGCCCACCGCCTCGCCCAAGGCTGCCAGTGTCGCCCTGCCTCCGCCCACCAGAGCGGCCAACAGCTTCCGGTCGATGTCGTCCATATCTTGCAGTGTGACCGAACTTTCGAAGGTTGTCCAGCTAGAATGAAGCGGAATTCTTAAGCGAATGCAAGGGTTGTCGGTGAACTTCGATACTGCTCGTTCGAAGACCAAGGGGAACCCGGTGTTGCGAGCGTGGCTGGCCCTTGGGGCTGTGTACTTTGTGTGGGGCTCGACCTTCACCGGGATTCAGGTAGCTGTCAAAGCCATACCTCCATTCATGATGGCCGGTACCCGGTACCTCCTGGCGGGGGTAATTCTCTACTTGGTGGTGGGACGGGCCGGCAGTTGGCGGTCCAAGCTCCCACCCTGGCGGGAGGTTCGAAGCTCGGCAATTGTGGGACTCTTCTTGCTTCTCGGGGCCAATGGTCTGGTCAGTTGGGCGGAGCTCAGGGTGCCATCCGGGTTGGCCGCCCTGATCATCGCCACCGTCCCGCTCTGGATGGCCCTCATAGGGTTGGCCCTGTGGAAGCAGCCTTCCCCGGGCCGGATCGGCTGGCTCGGCGTTCTGGTGGGCCTGGGCGGGGTGGCGGTGTTGGCAGCCCCTGGGTCGAGTGGCCATCTGGCTCCTATCTCCACCCTGGCCCTCCTGTCATCCGCCCTCTTTTGGGCCTTCGGGTCGCTCTATTCACGGCGGGCGCCGATGCCCCAGAGCGTCTTTCTGGCGTCAGCTCTGGAGATGATCTTCGGCGGTTTGGGGCTGATCGTGATCGGCCTGGCGACCGGTGAGGCCGGCAGGATTGCCTGGTCGCACATCGTGGGGGAGCCCTTGGTCGGCTACATATGGCTGGTGCTCGGAGGCTCCATCCTGGGCTTCACCTGCTACGCCTACGCTCTCAAGGTGCTGCCGACGACCACCGTAGCCACCTACGCCTACGTGAACCCGGTCGTGGCTTTGGTGTTGGGCTTCTTCATCCTCCATCAGGGGTTGACTCCGAGCAGCGCTTTGGCGGCAGCCTTGATCACGGTTGGCGTCATCTTGATGGTTAGCGGACCGCGGCTATCCAGGCGTCGCGCGGAGCAGATGGTAGAGGCGGGCCAGCGGTAGGAGGCGGGACGGGCACCGTTTAGAACAGAACCGAGCGCATGGTGCCGATCCGCCTGAACCCAACTCGCTCGTAGACCCGAATCGCCCCTAGATTGAAGTCGTTCACGAAGAGGGTGACCGACTGGGTCTCTTCCAAGAGCTGGCGGCAGACCGTCGCCATCCCAGCAGTGGCGAGCCCCTGTCCCCGTCGGTCGGGTCGCGTCCACACCCCTTGAATCTGCACCGCCTCCGGGGTGACCGCGGCACACTCGGCCTTGAACAGCAACTGGCCCTCGGCGGTCCAAATGCGCACCCAGCCACGCCTTATGAGGGTCAGGACCCGCTGCCGAAAACCCACAGGGTCTGATTTGAGAGGGTCGAACCCCACCTCTTCCAAGTGCATCGCCGCACCCGCCGCGACCACCTGCTCGAAGTCCGAGAGCGTGGCCTTGCGGATCGGTGCCACCAGGTCAGAGCCGCGCAGGTCGACCGAGTCCACGGCGTAATGTGGTTGCTCGGCCCGAACCAGGCGCGGGTGGCGAAGTTGGGGGCTAAGCAACTCCTGAAGCGCCGCAACCTGATCTCTCGGACCCACCAGGAGCTGAATTCGACGGGCGGTGGGCCGCATCTCCTGGGCAAGGGCCGTCAGATCCCTGGTGGCAGGTGCCCACGGCACGACCAAGGGGCCGAGCATGACCACCGCGTGCAGACCCCGCTCCCCTGGATGCTCGACCCCGACCAGACTGCCCTGGCGGAGCGCTCCGTGGCGGATTTCACTTCGGACATAGACGTTTTCCTGGGGGCTCTGCTCCAAGCAAGCGTCCACCGCATCCGCGTCAGCCGCCCAGAGCTGGCGCACCCGAGGGTGGCGGTCCGCGACCCGCCTCAACACGGTTGCAGTATGGGACGCCTGTCCATTGGCCCGCTCTCAATGCACCAATGCGCATAAATATGCAATAATTCGAAGGTGGAATTGATGGCTGGAGCGGCTGCGCCCGTCAGGGTCGCGGTGGCGGGGGCGACCGGCTACGCCGGCGCTTGGTGCGTGGCGCTTCTCTCTCGTCATCCCGGGGTGCAGCTTGTCCAGGCGGCCTCCCGCTCCCACGCCGGGTCGACGCACCAGGCGGTCTATCCCGCCTCCGAGTGCCAGTTGGTGTTGCTCCCTGAGGTGGACCCCTCAGGCTGCGACGTGGTTGTCAGCGCCCTTCCTCCGGGTGAAGCCGCCCGACTAGCGCCCCTCTGGCTCAACGCGGGAGCGACGGTTATTGACATCTCGGCAGACTTTCGGCTGCGCGATCCGGCCATGTACCTCAAGTGGTATGGGGAAGAGCATCCCAATCCCAACCTCCTCTTGCGCTCTGTGCTAGCCATGCCGGAACTGGACCCGAAAGCCATAGAGGGCTCAGAGCTGTTGGCCCTCCCGGGCTGCTTCTCGACCGCAGCGCTACTCGGCTGCGGTCCGGCGCTGAGAGAGCATCTGGTGGGGCCGGAGATCTTGGTTGATGCCAAGACCGGGGTGAGTGGGGCGGGTAGGCAGGCGGGCCAGGGCTTTCTCCTGTCGGAGGTCGATGAGTCCACAAGGGCCTATGGGATGGATGGGCACAGGCACCAACCAGAGATGGTGCAGGCGATGAGCGACCTTTTCGGCGAGGGCTGCACGGTCACCTTCGTGCCCCATCTGGTTCCGATGGTGAGGGGTATCGTGGCCACCTGCTACCTTCGTCTGCGGCCGGGGGTGGATCTGGCTGCGGTCAAGCGGGCCTACCAATCCCACTACGGGGATCGGCCCTTCATCCGCTTCAGCGAGGACCCCGCAGCCAGCAAGTTGGTTTCGGGAACCAATCTGTGCTATCTCAGCTTGCATCGCCAGGGAGATCACCTGATCGTCTGCGCTGTCATCGACAACCTGGGCAGGGGTGCTTCCTCCCAGGCGGTTCAGCTCCTCAATCAGCGCTTCGGGTTCAACCCCATGGCCGGGCTGGAGCTTTCGCAGCGATGGCCGTGAGCACTGGTACCGTCCGTTCGGCCACCGCCGACCAAGGAGGAGTGACGGCGGCCTTCGGCTTCCAGGTGGGGGTAGCTGCCGCGGACATTCGGGGTGACCGGGCCCACGGCCCGGATCTGGCGCTTCTGGTCAGCGATCGACCGGCTGCGGCAGCCGGGGTCTTCACCTCCAACATCGTCCGGGCTGCGCCCGTGGTCATCAGCCAGCTACACCTGAAGCGAGGGTTGGCCCGGGCCGTGGTTGTGAACAGTGGCAACGCCAATGCTTGCACCGGGGCTCGCGGCCTGGGGGATGCGCTGCGCATGGCGCAGGCGGTCGCCGAATGCGTCGACTGTGCTCCGGGGGAGGTGCTGGTGGCCTCCACCGGGGTCATAGGCCGCACCCTGCCCATGGGGCGAATCCTGCCGGCGATCGCGAGCGCTGGCTCCTCGCTGGGGCGGCACGGCCGGGCGGCCGCTGAGGCGATCATGACCACCGACACCACCTCCAAGCAGGCTGCTGAGACAATCGAGTTGGGGCAGGTGGAGCACCACCTGGGGGGCATGGCCAAGGGGTCCGGAATGATCCACCCCGACATGGCGACCCTGCTCGCCTTCGTGACCACCGACGTTCGGATCGGTCCGGGATTGCTTGCTCAGCTTCTGCGACGCGCGGTCGGGCTCAGCTTCAATCGGATCAGCGTGGATGGGGACACCAGCACCAACGACTGCTGCCTGATCATGGCCAACGGGGCAGCTGGAGGGCCGGAGGTTTGCGCGGACACCTTGGAGGCTGAGCTGTTCGCCAAAGCCTTGGATCGAATTCTGGCCTCGCTGGCTCACCAGGTGGTCGCCGATGGAGAGGGGGCGACCAGAACTTTTTCCGTGATGGTGACGGGCGCACTCGATGAGCGCCAGGCGCTGTTGGCGGCCAGGACGGTGACCAGCTCACCTTTGGTGAAGAGCGCGATACACGGAGGTGACCCGAATTGGGGCCGGATTCTGGCCGCGGTCGGCCGTTCGGGGGCGGAGCTGGCCCTGGATCGCTGTCGATTGTCAATCCAAGGGGAAGAGCTCTTCGCCCTGGGGCAGATAGTGGAGGGGGCGCTGTCACGGGTGGTCCCGCTGCTGGCGGCGCCTCAAATTGACGTCCAGATAAACCTGGGGATTGGGGAGGCTGAGGCGACCGCTTTCGGCTGTGACCTGAGCCCCGACTATGTGAGGATCAATGCTGACTACTCCACCTGACAGCCGACTCCCCATCAGCCCAGCCCTTCGGGCTCAGATCCTGGTTGAGGCGCTGCCGTTCATTCGCCGCTTCCACGGTCAGATTCTGGTCGTCAAGCTGGGCGGACATGCGATGGAGGACCCGGTCGCTCGGGAGACGGTTCTCCAGGATCTGGTCCTACTTCGCTTTGTCGGTCTGAAGCCGGTGCTGGTGCATGGAGGAGGCCACGAGATCACCGCCATGGCGGGGGCACTTGGTCTCGACACCAAGTTCGTCGCCGGCCTTCGAGTCACCGATGAGAAGACGATGGAGGTAGCCAAGATGGTTCTCACCGGCAAGATCACTCCGGACCTTGTGACCGCCATCCACCGGCTAGGTGGTCGGGCCATGGGCCTGTCCGGAGAGGATGGGCCAACACTGTTGGTCCGGCGCCAGTTGGGGCCACAAGGCGAGGACCTGGGATTTGTCGGGATGGTCGAAGAGGTCAACCCCGAGCCGGTCCTGGCGCTCACCGAGCGCGGACTGATTCCGGTCATGGCATCGGTTGGACTAGGTTATGACGGGCTCAGCTACAACGTGAATGCGGACACAGTCGCGGGAGCATTGGCGGAGGAGTTGGGAGCGGCGAAGTTGCTCCTTCTGACCGATGTGGTTGGGGTCCAGGGAAAGGGAGGCGAGTTGCTGAGCCGCCTTTCGGTGGAGAGGGCCGAGGAGCTTTTGCGCGACGGCATGGCCACCGAAGGGATGATTCCGAAGTTGGAAGCAGCCTGCACCGCCGCTCGTGCCGGGGTCGCGGTGCACATCATCGACGGGCGCGAGCCACACTCAATCCTCTTGGAGCTTCTGACCGAGGAGGGGGTGGGTACGATGATCGATCCCGTCGCCTCGACTGAGGGCGAATGACATGACCCATCGCTCGGTCGCTGAACGCGAGGCGGCCGCCCTCTGCTCCACATACCGCCGGCTGCCGGTCACCCTGATCCGGGGGACCGGTAGCTTCGTGGAAACGGATGACGGAAGGGCACTGCTCGACCTCGTGGGGGGCATCGCCGTCAATGTGCTCGGCCACTGCCACCCCGCGGTGGTTGCGGCAGCGACCGCGCAGTTGAGCCGGCTCAGCCACGCCAGCAACCTCTACTACACAGAGCCGCAGCTGGAAGTGGCTGAGGCACTTATCAGTTCGGCATTCCCGGGCCGGGTCTTCCTGTGCAAC
>DAHVDN010000079.1 GCA_027313505.1 Candidatus Dormiibacterota bacterium | reverse complement strand
CGCCTGCACCTGGCGGCCGGGCTCGGTCTCGAACCGGATCTCGGGGTCCACCACGCGAGCCGGCCGCATGCTCCGCAGCTGCCGGGCGAACGCCGGGTAGCTGCCCTGGTACCCGTAGTCGGCCACCAACTCGCCGTGGATGATGGTGCCACGGATCCCCGGGCATCCCTCCAGCCGTCGCTCCACGTGAGCCAGCTGCGCCCGGGTCAGTGCCGTTGGCCGCTCTCGCTCCGGGTACCGCCGGGGCTCCTCCGCCTCCACCTCCCGCTTCACCGTCCGCCAGTTCAATCTGAACTCCCGGGCCAGAGCGGTGATGCTCCAGCCGTGGGATCGCAGGACTCGCAAGCTCATCCCAACTTCCTCACACTGCACGGGGGGCCTCCTCAGGCGTGGATTCGACACCCAAAGCCTGCCAGGGGGCCCCTTCTCTCTGATCTCATCCAGGGCTCCGGTCCTGCCGCGGAGCTCTGCACTTTTCATGATCAGCTCATTGCACTATTCGTGATCGCCCACAGGGCTATCAACTGCGCCACTCCCCGTGGGTCACGAGAAGGTTCCCAAGGCTCCAGCTTCACTGCCGGTTACCACGCGACCTATGGAGTGCCGTGCGGCAATCAAGGCCGTGTGGAACACTCCCGACACGCCCGGCACGTACCCGATCCAGTTCGGCGTGGGGGGTGCTTACCATGGCTACCCGCCACGGGCCTCAGGTCCCAGCCGCGACCCGGAATGACGCGCGGCTGGAGGCAACCGGCACCTGGCACACATAGCTGCAGGGCAGCGAAGTGCCCGTGGAGAAACCTTCGGCCATGAGGCCACACAACGACAAGGCCCGAGGAATATACTTACCCTGTCATCATAGGGAATCCAAAGTGAAGCGATGCCTCTCGGGCGTAGTCAGTATCGCGAACAGAAGCAGACGCGTCCATATGACCGAAGGTGACCCGCAGGCGGGCACCGCGCCCCCGAGCGGACTCAGCCCGGACGAGCCAACCGATCGCCAACCGTCCAAGAGTCCCGATCCTGGCATCGACTATGCTGCAGAGCGACTCGCACTGGAACACACATGGGCTTGGTTCAGCCTCCACGCAACCCAACGAATGCAGCTCGTGTATTTCTTTTTGGTCACGGTGGGATTCCTGGGTACTGCGTACGGGTCCGCCCTCTCAGATAAGCACCGTCAACTTGCCTGCGCTGTCGGCGTGCTTGGGTTGCTGCTGACACTCGCGTTTTACCGCCTGGAATCCCGAACCCAAACCTTGGTGAAAATTGCCGAGCCAGCTCTACAAGAACTGGAGTGTCAGCTTGGGCATCGGGCCGCTCTCCCAATGGTAGGGCTGGTGCAGCGGGCCGACCAAGAGAAGCCCTTTTTCAGCTCCTATGGTGCAGTCATTCGTTACCTGCATGGAGCGACAGCTCTAGCCTTCGCCGTCGCGGCAGTAGCCGCAGCTGGCGGCTGGCATGGGTAGCACCTCCTCCTGTGAGTACCCGTCCAAGGACCCAAGGACGTGCGCCCCTGAGTTGGCTGCGAGAAAATCGAGGAGCAGGGTATGCGCATACTGTACCTAGCTGGCGGACTAGATGCGCCCAATATGACTCGCGTCAAGGTCACGGGATCGCATCTCGCAGCCACCTTAGAACAAAGGGGGCATCAAGTTCACTACCGCTATCGGGTTGGATCTGATAGCAAGCCAGTCATCGATGGAACCGACCGCGGCTATCTGGTGGGCGAAGGCGACGCCGTCATTTCGACCGACGACTTTTGGTCACTCAGTCCCGACGCTGTTGTCCTTGAGCGCGGCTGGACCACGTTGGCCTTTGAGACTCGCCAGAAGTACTTTTGGCGCTGCGAGGAGTCTCGCCTACCCTGGAAGCTCGCGTACCAGTACCTTTCCGGCGGCGGAGTTGTCGTCGCGCTAGATGGGAGCCTAGCCGCGGCCGGGGATACCTCCTCATACCGACGCGTCTTCACGGACCCGGCGATTGCAAGACTCTTCGGCGCCTACTTTGCACTCGCGATCCAGCCCAGTGCGGACAGTGCGTCGCCGAAAATGCAGTCTCTCATTGACTGGAATGGGAGGGGAAGATATGTCATCAGAATGGGTCGTGACGACATCACGGTCGCCCGGGGGCTAGAGGACATATTTGAGGGGGTCGCGGCACTCGGAGTTGGGCGGCCGGACCGACTCTTTCCGAGCGGTGAGGCACTGCTTCGGGCACCAGGCACCGTGGGGCTCTTGAGAGACGACCGTGCTAGTTTTACTCGGCCGGACGCGTGGACAAGATTTTGCTTTGCTTCCTATCATGGGGTCGGCAATGGATGGGCGGCGCTGATCGCCGGCGATACGACGTCCGAGGATGAGCGTTTCGACGCAGCGCTGGTAGATGGGAATGCCTGCATGGCCGCCAACTTGGTGGAACATCTCGTGCGCGACGTGTCCGGAAGCACTCTGCACACGCACGAACGTGCATCACGGTACACGGATGGGTCTCCTTTAGTCGGCTCCAGGGTCCTCCTCCTCACGGTTACTGAGTCTGAGCGCGGGGCAGTCGATAAGCTCATACCCAACCGAGTGTCAGACTGGGATGGGCACGAAGCGATCCCGTGGTGGCCGATAAGCCATCGTGAGGTCGAGGGAGTAGACTTCTTTCATGCGCCGGTTGCCAAGGGGGTTCAGTCAGCGCTTTTCATGCGTCTGGCAGTCGCAGCAGTTCAGCCTCGTTTTGTCGTCATGGTTGGGATTTGCGCCGGCTTGCCGCCCTTGACGGGGAGCACGGTGGCCGATCAGGAGCTCGGCGACGTGATTATATGCTCGCAGGTGCGCGACCTAGGCCAGGGCAGGATAGTTGAGACCGACCCTGCGGGGACGTTTGCATACGAAGAGGAGGGGTCCGGGGGAGTCGTCTACGCCCCGGATCCCTATCTCTTGGCACTGGCAAAGGCCAGCGCGCTGACCTTGAGTGATTGTGAGCGCTGCAGCCAAGACCTCCGCACGTCGCACATTTTCACCGGCGAGATCGTGGCGGTACCATATGTGCTAAAGTCTGCGCGGGTGCGGCAGTGGATCCAGGCACAGTACCAGGACGCCGTGGCACTGGAGATGGAAGGCGCGCCACTCGCGCTCACTGCAAGTACGGAATTCGCAACCTGGATCTTGGTCAAGGGAATCGCCGATTGGGCAGACCGTCACAAGTCGGGCGAGTACCAAGCGACTGCAGCTGAGCATGCCCTGGGTTTTGTGCTCCATACATTGTGCCACGGGGCCGACCTGGGTGGCGGGTGGGAGGATTGGTAGTACTTGTTTGCCATTGTGTCACTTGACAAAGGGAGTGACCCGGGTTAGGCTAGGAGCGTGGGTCAGTATCGTCCCCGCGGCGGGGGCTGAAGGTGGGAACATCTGTGCATGAGCTCGAGTCCCCCCAACGACCCAGACGTGCTCTTCGACATTGGCGACTCGGTGAAGGTGCAGACGGCGCCACTGGTGCCGGCGGGCAAGAACAAGACCTTCCGCCCGTATAACCCAGCGCAGGGATTCCTGCTGCCTCCGAGCCTGGATGACTGGCTGCCCCAGAACCATGTGGCACGGTTCATCTCGGAAGCGGTCGACGAATTGCTGGACCTGAGCGATCTGTACGCGAGCTACGAGGAACCAGCCGGGGCGCCGCCATACGACCCGCGGATGCTACTGAAGGTGCTGTTGTACGGGTACTCGGTAGGAGTGACCTCGTCCCGGGCACTGGAGCGGAGCTGCATCAACGATGTGGCCTGCCGCTACCTGGCGGCCAACCAGGCGCCGGACTTCCGCTCCATCGCCAGGTTCCGCCGCCGCCACCTGAAGGCGCTGGAAGGGCTCTTCACCCAGGCGTTGGCGGGGTGCGCCATGGCGGGGCTGGTGCAGTTGGGTCGAGTGGCGTTGGATGGCACCAAGCTGCGGGCCTCGGCATCGCGGCACAAGGCGATGAGCTACGACCACATCGATCCGCGCCTCCAGCAGTTGCAGGCGCAGGTGCGGGCCTTGATGGCCGAGGCGGAGATGAAGGACAAGGCCGAGGACCGCCGCTACGGGAAGCAGAACCGGGGCGACGAGATCCCCGCTGAGCTGCAGCGTCGCGAGAGCCGCATCGCCAAGCTGAAGCAGGCCAAAGCCGCCCTGGAGGCGGAGGCGCGGCAACAGGCGGCGGCTGTGGCCGCAGAGCGATCTGCGAAGCAGGGCAAGAGCGAACAAGAGACTCAGGCGACCGTCCAGAAAGCGGTCGCGAAGGCGGTGCCTCCACCTCGAGCGCAGCGCAATTTCACTGATCCCGAGTCGCGCATGATGAAGATGGGTGATGGCAGCTTCCAGTACGGCTACAACGCGCAAACCGTGGTGGATGAACACCGTCAGGTGATCCTGGCCACCAAGGTCACCCAGAGCGCCGGGGACGTAGAGCAACTGCTGCCGATGCTGGTGGAGACCAAGGCGGCCCTGGCGGCGGCCGGGATATCGGAGGTGCCGCGGCAGATGCTGGCTACTGCTCGCAAGACAACTTGACCGCCCTGGATGACCAGGAAGTTGACGTTCTCATCGCCACTGGCAGGTTGAGGCACGGCGAGGTCGTGGCGGCTGCACCCCGAGGACGCATTCCCAAGAACGCCACCCGCACTGAGCGAATGGCACGGCGGCTGCGCACCAAGCCGGGAAGGGCTGCCTACGCACGTCGGAAAGCCATCGTTGAGCCAGTCTTTGGGCAGATGAAGGTCCGCCAACACGCCGGAGCACTCCGTTTGCGCGGTCTCGAGGGGGCTATCGGCGAGTGGACCCTACATGCGCTTTGCCACAACCTTCGCAAGCTGGCCAACAGCGGGGTCCGACCCCGTTGTCTGGCCTCGGCGTGACCCCGGAAGGCCAGAGGGGGGTCACCAGACCCCTCCCATGGACCACGGTGGGACCTTGAAACGCTCCGGCACCCGCCAACTGGCCCACCAGCCCCTCCCGGAAGATCTCTGGCTGCCCCTCTCCGGCCGCGATCCCTTCCCTGCCTCTACCCGTTACTGACTCACGCTCCTAGGCCTATGGCAGACGGAGCGCTCTACGACGAGATCGATAAGATCCTCCTCGCGGCGCACGAGGACGGCGCCGCCTCTGTGTCAGGCCAGATCTCGCAGATCACGGCTACCGCCAAGGGCGACCCCTTCGTCGTTACGGCCCAGTTGGTCATGGCTTTCACCGCCCCCATCATCTCGGGCATGGAGCAGGCCATTCTGCGCATCGCGAGCGAAATAGATGAGGTGCGCAGGTCCCGCGACTGAGGAGATCTCGACTACGATCGCCTCTGGCAAGATTTTCATCGTGACCATTTAGCTTCCCCCTTAGCATCACCGTTGTCGAGTCGGCGGTCACCCCCACGGGAGCGCCATCTGGCCGTAGGCCAGCCACGACTCCGATGCCAGCGAGTGACAGTCGTCGCCATTCGGCGGAGGAGCTGATCAAGCGCAGCAAGCGCGACGCCTAGTTCGCAGGCTTGGAGGGCCCCTTCTTCGGTTTGGCCGGTGCTGGCGGCCTGCCGAGCAGGCGCTTCAAGACCTCGATCGGATCGTTGCCCTCTAGGCTGACCGTGCGCTTCTCGCGAGGCAGCTTCTTTGGGGTATCAGCCATCGGGCTCTATCGCACCCTGAAAAAGAGGGCCAATGTCACCCCACTTCGGCCACGCGATCTGTAGCGGGCCGTAGTCGTCAATCTGGACTCCGGACTTCTTGATGAGATCACGGTCAGTCGTGTCAAGGTCCGGCACGCCGTGGATGAGAGCCGTAGCCACATGAATGGCGTCCTTGGGCTCTATTCTACGCTGCCAATAAAGTCTCCTAGCGAGTTCACCCACTCTGCGGTCTACCTGTCGGAGCACGATGAAGTCTCGCTTGAAGAACTGATCGATCCGCTCCTCACTCTCAGGTGGCAGCGGGGTGTGGTCGCCTTTTAGCTTTACCACTTCCGCAAGGGTAAGCGTTGAGGTCACGATGGTAAGGCGTCCTGCCTCGGCAGCATCGAGCACTTCCTTACAAGCGTCGACCTTGTCTGCTTCCTCGGCGAGCCAACCCAGGAAGCAGCAAGAGTCCCAGTAGCGGATTGATGGAGCCATACGATTATCGCAGCAGCCCTCGCACATCTGCGGCACGGGGCAGCTGGTCATCGGCGGGAAACACCGCTAGCTCATCTGCGGTGACACTGATGGGGACACCGTTGGCTCGGTAGGCGATGCGGCCAGATACCATGACCCGCTTCTTGAGCGCGCCCGCTATCTGATCGATAGAAATCCGGTCGCCGAAATTGCACTTGATTGGCCGGCGCGTCAAGACATCGTACACGCTGAAACGACTGCGGTCGTGGACGTTTACCGCCTCAAGTCTTCCCTCGATCGACCCGTCCTCATAATAGTGGACGCCTAGTAAGGAGTCGACGTGCTGACGGAAGGTATCCGTTATCAAGCTTCCGACCTTCCCGTTCCTGACGCCAAGACTGCCCACCTCCTGCCGCAGAGCCACGAGACGCGCTGCCTGATCGAGCGCTTGGTCGGAGAAGTACGGAGGCCGATCGGGGGCCTGTTCTAGCTCCGCGACGCCGGAAGCAATGGCGTCTACGATCGTCGTCGGGGCATTGGGGGGCAGATCCTTCGCGATCTGCTCTGGCGTGACCCGGAACCGAACAACGCCGTTGGTGCTGGCATCCACGAACTGCCACCGGATTGGATTGCCGTCACGGTTCGTAACCTCGCGGGCCACCGCGCGCAGCAGATCGTGGAAGGCGCTCTCAGCGGCGATGACCTTCTCAAATGGATGCCCGGTATCTACGTCAAGGTGAAGGAACGGGCCGGCAGTGGGATCGGGGTCCAGGCTCAAGCGCGGCACCCTTGGCGTGAGTCCGAGTACATCAGGCGTCTCCCGGCCACGCGGCCGATGAGAGTCTCCATCCGGATCGTATCACTCAGCCTATGGGTGGAGTGACGGAAGTCGAACTCGGCCAGGTAGCGGCCAAGATGCCTATGGCTGACGTGATGGTGAGTTCCATCGATCGACCGCTTGAGTTGGGAGAAGTAGTTTTCAACTTGGTTGGTCCCGGCACCGTCCCGGACGTACTCACCGGCGCTGTGATCGACGAAGGTGTGCTGAGCGTAGCCCTTGCCGATCGCCTTGTACGCCCAGGCGACGTCCGTCTGGAGGTGGGTGGCCTTGGGGTCGGTGTTCTCATGCAGCACTGCCTTCAGACTGCGGCCGCTCACATTTGCCACGACCCTAGACCGGACCTCGCCAGTCTCGCGGGAGACTAGGGACATGACCGGAGTCTTGTCGGTGTGGCCCTGGCCGCCCGTGCGAGGCGTGTGCCCGTGGCGATTCTCGGGGTCTCCCCCAACCCAAGTCTCATCCGCCACGACCCGGCCCGTGAGAAGCGAAGCGGGCTCGCCCGGCCTCATCGCCTCACGGATACGGTGCAGCAGGAACCACGCCGTCGTGGGGGTCAAATGGTACTTCCGCTCAACTTCGCGAGCGGCAACGCCGTTCTTGGAGGAGCAAAGTTCGAATATCACGAACACCCAGGTGCGGACCGGGATCTTGGTCCCGTGCATCACCGTGCCCGTCAGTACCGAGAACTGCTTGTGGCAGTCCTTGCACTCCCACACGCGCCGTTGGGACAGCGAGCCCGTCCGGGTCTTGCGTGCCGCACCATCCTTTGTCGAGAGAAAGTAGTGAGCGGCGATCGACCCGCAATGCGGGCAGCTCGGTTCGGAGCCACCCCACCGAAGTTCCTCAAGGAACTTGTACGCATCCGCCTCCGTGGGGATTCTCTCGGCGATATTCAGGATGTTCAGTTCCATGCCGACAGTATGCGCCGCTCAGCTTCCTTTGTCAAGTGACACAATGCCACTTGTTTACCGGGTGAGCAGCGACAGGTCCTGGTGAGGTTGGCGCTACGAAGAGGGCATGAGCCCCTGTGGGGACCCCGGAAGTCGGTCCAGTCTGAGTAAGAGTTACGACTGACTGATGGCCTCGGCGAAGACCGCTGGTGGTTGGTAGCTGAGAGCACTGTGTGGGCGGTGGACATTGTAGGCGTGGCACCAGTCGGCATAGAGAACCTTCGCCTCCAGGACGCTGTCGAAGATCTCGCGGGCGAAGAGCTCATCGCGGGCCCGGCTGTTGAAGCTTTCGACGTAAGGGTTCTGCCAGGGCGAGCCGGGGTCGATGAAGGTGGTTTGGGCACCAGTCTGCCGACACCAGTCCTGGATCGCCTCAGCGATGAACTCCGGCCCGTTATCGCAGCGCACGTGCTCTGGGAAGCCGCGGACCGAGGCCGCCTTGTCCAGCGCTGCCACCACGGCGTCGGCCGGGATCGAGCGGCCCAGCGGCCCTTCCAGGCACTCCTTGGTGAACTCGTCGCACATCGACAGCACCTTGAACGGCCTCCCATCTGAGGTCGTGTCAGACATGAAGTCCA
>DAHVDN010000078.1 GCA_027313505.1 Candidatus Dormiibacterota bacterium | reverse complement strand
GCAAGCTGCGCGGTTCGTCGAGCGCAGGAGCTGGGGAGACTTCGCTATCTTCTGGCCCGCTGGTCACCGGCAGCTTCACCCCGACGCTTCAGGGAACTGGAAACAGCCTTCCATCTCGCCAGGCACGCCAATGGTTGAGGCCGTCTGGATGCCTGCGGCTCTTGATCCATCGAGCGGGCGAGTCCAGCTCGGGCCGGGCGGCGATGGGGCGGTCGAAGGCTATATCTTCGGCCTCAGGGGCCGGGCAGCCCCAGATGCCGTTGGTGCGCTTCCCGCGGTATGCCCCGACTGCGGTAAGAACTACGCCCGCCGCCTGTTCCGGAAGTCACCCATCCGCGGCTTCCGTACCGGTTTCTCGAAGCTGACGCAGCTCCTTTCAAAAGAACTGTTTTATCTGATACCTCGTACGGAGGAGACATCGCGCAAACTGGTGCTGTTCTCCGACAGCCGCGAGGAAGCAGCCTCCCTTGCCAATGGCGTAGAGCGCTCGCACTATCTCGATCTGGTGCGTGAGGCCTTATACGACGAGCTGTCTACCCTTGCCCTTGGCCAGCCGCAACTTCTGGAGAGCCTGGAGAATCCCTCGGTTGAGCGGTCCGCCGTCGCAACTCGTTTTGCGGGTGCGCATCCGGGCGAAGAGGAGCGACTACAGCGCTTACTTCGCGCGGCCACCAATCCGCTTCCGGATCTGGATGATCTCGAAATGATGGAAGTTCTGCATGAGCGTCAGCGGCTGGCGCAGTCTGACGTGGCCGAACTCCGGGATAGGCGGGTGTCGCGGACAGTTGCACTTCGATTGCTCTTCGATGACGCCGTCCCGGACCGCACTCCCGGCGCGCTCCTCCTCGGCCTGAAAAGTCTGGGCGTAAACCCCGCCGGCAACGACGTGCTCTACCAGCAGTTCGGCTATGACGGTGGGTATCACCGCTGGACTGAACTATTCGATTGGGAAGAGAACGATTCAGGTTGGCGGATGGACATTTCTGCGGGTGCTCGCGCCGCCCGTGAGGACAAGCTACGGACCAAGGTGATCTCCGAAATATGCGGAGTCCTCTTTAGTCGCCTGTACTTTGGTTTCGAGTCGGCCGGCCTTGGCTACGCCCGCCTTGACCTTCCGGCTGCTCAGCTCACTGGGCTGGCAGCTGTCTGCGGCTTGGACACTGCGACCTTCGACAGTATCTGCAACGCGACCATCAGGGTAATGGGCTCCCTCTACCGTTACCCCCAGGAGCCCGTAGATTTCCCGCTCATTGCATGGCCCAGCTGGGATTCCCCGACCCGCGCGAGCCTGCGGAACTTCGTCAAGAAGTGCGCGGCTGTGAGCCGTATCGGGGAACAGGCGCTGCTCCGCCAGGTGTGGGCAGCGGTTTGCCAGCAGGGCGGCCACGCCAACTTGACTCTTGATCCGCGCCGGTTGAGCATCCACCTGGCGGTGCCTGATGACCCGGTGTGGCGTTGCCCGTCATGCCGGACACCACACCTCCATAGTCCTGGAGTCTGTACGAGTTGCCACGCCGCTCTCCGGCCGGATCCCGACGCCAGATGTAGCGATCTCCACGCCGACAACTACTACGCGCGCGAGGCGGCGGAGTTCCGCACTCCTCTGCGGCTTCACACCGAAGAGCTGACTGCTCAGTCGGACGACCAGCCGGCGCGTCAGCGGCTGTTCCGAAACATCGTGGTCGATGTGGATCCCAACGCCGATGAGATGCTCGTACCGGTAGTCGATGAGATTGATGTCCTAAGTGTGACCACCACTATGGAGGTGGGCATCGACATCGGCACCTTGCAGGCTGTAGTTCTCGGAAATATGCCGCCAATGCGATTCAATTACCAGCAGCGGGCGGGTAGAGCTGGACGACGAGGACAAGCGTTTGCCGCCGTTCTCACGCTCTGCCGCGGTCGCAGCCATGACGAGTTCTACTACCGCCATCCCGACCGGATTACTGGTGACAAGCCTCCGGTTCCGTTCCTTTCGATGGCCCGGGCCGAGATTGCGGCCCGTCTGGTCGCGAAGGAGTGCCTGCGCCGCGCATTCCTCGCAGTCGGTGTGCATTGGTGGGAGAGCCCGACACCTCCAGATAGCCACGGCGAATTCGGCCTAACCTCCACGTGGCTGGCGGACCCGGATCGGCGAGCCGCGGTCGAGGACTGGCTGCATTCGTCCGCAGAGGTCGCGACCATCGCCGCGGCCGTGGCCAGCGGCCCGGGATGTCCGCCCGCGACGGTTCTTGAGAATTTTGCGCGCAATCACCTTTTCTCCAAGATTGTGACCGCGTCGCAGAATCCGGAGCTATCGGGTGATGGGCTCGCGGAGCGTCTGGCGGAGGGGGCTGTCCTTCCCATGTACGGGATGCCGTCCCGCAGCCGTCTTCTCTTCCATCAGCTGCGCGGCGAGGTATCTAGCGAGATCGATCGTGACCTGGATCTCGCGATTACGGAGTTTGCACCGGGCTCGGAGCGCACCAAGGACAAGCGGATCCACCAGCCCATCGGGTTCACTGCCCCGTATCTCTACCGGAATGCCCGCTGGGAGCCTGCGTCGAATGAGCCCCTGAGCGGGCGGCGGTGGATGGAGCGGTGCGAGCAATGCCATTTTACTCGCACCTCCGATGCTGAGCCGGCAGCCCCGTTTTGCCCGGAGTGCGGATGCGCTCGCGACGGCGACCCGACGCGCTATCGCGTCTTCCAGTTCGTGGTGCCACTCGGTTTCCGGACCAGCCTGGGACCAGGGGCCGACGCAAAGGAGGAAGGTGAGGTCATCGCGTCGGGAGCAGCCAGCGTGGCTGAGTCAGATCCGAGTCCATGTGTGGCGGTGGCCGGCACGAATACTGTTCTTGGGTATTCGACTCTGGGTCGGATTTACAGGGTGAACGACCGACGTGGCTTGCTGTATCGGGGCCAGCTCGGGACGACGGTCCGTCGGCAGCAGACGTGGGAGCACCAGTGGATCGATGAGCGATATCAGGCGGTAGATGGGATCACGTTCACCCCGACCGGCGTGCCGGAAGATCTGGCGCTTGCTGCGCCGAAGACGACGGACGTGCTCCGGATCCGCCCCTCTCTGGTGCCTGAGGGTCTCACCCTTGATCCTCTCGTGTCTCATGGTGCAGTCAAGGCCGCGTTCTATTCGGCAGCATTCATTTTGCGGTCACTCGCCGCAGAGCTTCTTGACACCGATCCAGAAGAGTTTGACGTCAGCAACGTTCGCCAAGTCGACCTTTATGACGCGCACAAGGGCGGGGAGATCGTACTGAGTGACCACCTAGCCAATGGGGCGGGTTTCGTCGGGTGGGTCCAGCAGCACTGGACCGAGATCCTGGCCGAAGCTACGAGTACGTCTGGGCCAGCGAACACTTTCATCGGCGGCCTGATTTCAGCA
The DNA here is from genome assembly GCA_027313505.1 of Candidatus Dormiibacterota bacterium. Lineage (GTDB taxonomy): Bacteria > Chloroflexota > Dormibacteria > Aeolococcales > Bog-877 > AG-12. Next base: position 5,181 of record DAHVDN010000078.1, on the reverse strand, counting down.
GACCACCGTGTGAACTGCGACTCGTCAGGCTATGACTGCCTGCGTCAATACCGGAATATGAGCTATCATGGGTTGCTCGACTGGCGTCTCGGTCTGTCTCTGCTCCGCTGCCTCAGCACGTCGGCCTTTGCGGCCGGCCTCGATGGGGACTTCACCGCGCCCGATCTGGACGGCTGGCTCGGATTCGCCGCGGAGCGGCGGGACGCCTTCTGTGCCACATTCCATTGCGCGCCGAGAGACTTCGGTCCGCTATCCGGTCTGGAGATCGCCGGTAGACCGGTGATCGTCGTCCATCCGCTCTGGGATACGTTCCGCCCGCATGGCTTGCTTGCGGAGGCTCGTATGGGGCTAGCGGAGGGACACGTACGGTGTCTTGATACGTTCAACCTGCTGCGCCGCGAGAGCTGGTCCTATCAATCCTTGGCGTGGTGAGCGTGGGTCCGGGTTTCCTGGAACCAGCGCCCCCCCTCCGCGCGCTCGGACCAGTCTCTCCGAGCCATGCTGTAGGGCTGACGCTGTGTGCTCTACGAGAGGTCTGGACAGCCAGCCGGGCGCCGCACCTCTTGCCACTGACCCCGGCCGCACGTCTCGGGATTGTGGCTCATCGCCTGCTAGAGGAGAGCGGTCGCGGTCTACTCAACGGGCTCACGAGCGACAGGATCTCAGCACGATGGGACGAGATCCTGCGTCGGGCTGAAGAGGATGCATCGAGAAGCTGGCTTGACCGCCATCTCGTCCCCCTGGCTGGATCGATCCCAGACTTCGAGGTCAGGAAGCTCCGGGCCATCGCTCGCGCGAGCGCGCTCGCGAACGAAGCCACCAGGACACTGGGTGAAGGCGGCTCGCGAGCGCATGCAACCTGGCGGGTCGAGGTGCCGGTGGCTACTCCCGACGGAAGCGCCGCTGGCCGCATCGATGCAGTTGTCCGGACGCTGGATGGCCCCGTCATCCGCGACTACAAGTCGGGCGCCATACACGAAGCGGGTGGCGCGGGGCAGCTGGAGATCAAGGGCGCGTTCAGCGTGCAGCTTAAGCTATACGCGGCAATCTACGCGGCTATGACTGGGACCTGGCCCGTGCGGCTTGAGGTGGTGCCTTTGGTGGGGGCGCCTGAGTCTGTTCCCTTTTCACGTGAAGAGTGCGTTCGACTCCTCTCCGATGCGGTCCGGCATCGCGATCAGGTCAATCGCATAATCGAATCCGAGGCGCCGATCGCCATGAAGATGAGCTGCCTCGCCTCGCCTAGCCCGTCCACATGCGCCTTTTGCCCATATCGGCCGGGTTGTCGGCCATATACCGACGCCATCAAGCCCAATACTGACAGCTGGCCGATTGATGCTCGTGGTCGGCTTGTCGAGAAGAAGACCCTTGGCAGCGGCCGCGAACTGCTCACGCTTGAGGTCCACAGCAGCACTATACGGATTCGAGGCCTGAGTCCGAGTCCGTCCCGGCACCCAGCGGTCAACGCCAGCGTCGCTGGCGACAATCTGGCGGCATTCAACCTCAGGAGTGGCGGAGGGCAAACCTCGTTCACCGAAGGGCCGTTTACTGTCTTCTATGTGGATCCCGATCAGTACTCGCAGCCCTTGCAGCCTCAGTAGCTGGCTCGTCACCTATGAACTGAAGGAGGTGATCCGCTAGGGCTGTAGCGAGAGGAGGAGGCACGGCATTAGCAACTTGCAGCGGCTGGTTCGCGCGCGAGCCGCAGAATACGTAGCTATCTGGGAAGCCCTGGATGCGAGCCGCCTCGCGCACAGAAATTGCGCGATGTAGCCACGGATGCACCGGAAGCGCTCTGTGACCCGCAACCAGGGTCCTCGCTATGTCGCCCTCTAGGCGCCGGTACGAGATTGGTCCCTTGCCTGACTCGATACTCCGGATCTTTTCGATGACCCGGTCCGAATGCGCCATTGTCGATGCGTTCGGTATCTCTGTGCCGTCCCTGAGAACAAGACGGTCAGCGTCTGTTCCGGCGGGCACCTCGAGTTCGCCCTTCAGTAGCGATTTTAGGCGCGGTGTTCGAGGAAGCTCCGTGCCGTTCTTACTCGCATGCGTCGCGGGTGGAGCAGTAGGTGCCGCTCCAAGGTCCTTGCGGCGTGCGAGGAATATGATGCGCCGGCGCTTTTGGGAGACGCCGAAATCGGAGGCCAGAAGTTCGTACCGCGCGACGCTGCGACCGCGTCCGAGCGACCTTAGGATCCGGTCAGCAAATCCAATGCCATTCACGCGGTGGATGCCGGGCACGTTCTCAAGAACGACGAGCCGCGCTCCGAGGCCTTTGGCGAGGCGCGCGACATGTTTGTACAAGAGGTTGCTTGGCGCGTCGGGATCCCGAGAGCCGGCGGCCGAATATCCTTGACAAGGCGGACCAGCAAGAACGGCATGCGCTTCCTGCAAATCAGGCCAATGCTTGAGTAGCTCCGGAGCTGACAGTTTTGTGATGTCAGCTTCAATAACCGGTGTCCCTGGATGGTTGGCTCTATACGTTTGTGCGGCGTCGCGATCTCGTTCCACAGCCAACGCGATGCGCCAGCCCGCTTTCCTGAATCCATACCCGAGTCCGCCTGCTCCAGCGAAGAGGTCGAGAGCGCGAGGCCGTTGGTCGTCGTCGGCGAGTTGCTGCTGACCGTGAGCGCAGAAGGATACCAAGACACATTCCTTACACATGGGCGACTCCTTGCCGCAGATAACTCGGCCGTGGTGGATGAGATTGATGTGAAGGCGCTTTCGCATGCGTTCTGGAACCATTGCCTGAAAGGCGTCATGATCCGGCTTCGCACCCTGGGGCTCCACAAGTCCAAGCCGGGCGAAGATCCTCGCGACGTGGGTATCGACACCGAACTGCGAGCGATCTAGGGCATAGGACATGACGCACCGAGCCGTCTTTGTACCGACGCCAGGAAGGGATCGGAGGAACGTCTCAACGTCTGCATCGGGGAGCGACCGGAGGTACTCAAGTGTCAGGTCGCCGCCGCACCGCGCGTTGGTGGTGTTCACGCCGCGAGCGACGTTGTCCTCACGAACACGAGCGAGGAGGCCCTTGAGGTATGCGGCGCGCTGGGTATGCAGCCCTCCCGGTTTGAGCAGCTCCGACAGTTCGGACTGCGTGGCCTGCTCTAGGTCGGTCCATCTCGGGAAGCGAGCACGCAGAGCGGCGAACATCCGCTGGTAGACGGCTTCTCGGGTCTTGAGGCTCAGAAGAATGTAAACGGCCTCCGAGAGGACGTCGTCAACGTTCCCAAGATCCCGCGATCGGTAAGTGACCTCCAGCAGTTCGTCTACCCGCTCAACGATAGCGGCTGCCGGAAGATCACCCATCCCCGGGCGGCGCTCTGCGTCCGCAGCTCTACCTGGCCGGAACTGCCGCGGCTCGACCTCTCTCTTCGTCAACCTTGACCTCTCCCTAAGCCCTCTGAGACTCCATATTGTCCCTTGGAGCCGGCTAGGTAGTGCTGCCGATCACCGAAATTCCCCACGTTGGATCACGGAAACTCCCCAGGCCCGTGGAGCTGCCCGAGGGGGGTGGGCGGAGTCTAGCGCACGGCCATAGGCGGCACCTCCGGAGCACTGGGAGCCGAAATCAGCCCGTTGGGGGCCAGGATCGGGGGTGTGGCGCGAATCCGAGCCGCTGAGCGGGCGGTAGAGGGCCGGGACCAAGTGGCCGGGACCTCTGGGGCCTTGAGGGTACCGGGCATCAGGAAGCGCCGAGAGCACGGCGGGTAGCCTCGGCCCGGGCCCGGTGGGCCCGCATCCGGTAGCTCTCGCCGTCGATGCTGAAGACAACCGATCGGTGCAGCGGCCGGTCGAGCATGGCGGCGGCGACCATGGGGTCGTCGAAGGTCTGCCCCCACGAACTGACTCCAAGATTGGTGGTCAGGGCGATGCTGCCCTTGAGGTACCGGCGGGTCACCACCTGGAAGAGGGCGGCGGCGGCCTCGCCGACCAGCGGCAGGTAGCCAACCTCATCAATGATCAGCAGCCGGGGCCCGGCGTAGAAGCGCATCACGTTCGCCCAGCGCCCCTCCAGCGCAGCCTTGTGGCAGCGGGGGCGGCCAGGTCGGCGGCAGTGGTGTAGTGGACCCGGTACCCGGCCTCCACCGCTGCCCAGCCCAACCCCACGGCCAGCATGGTCTTGCCCACTCCCGGAGGACCGATCAGGAGCACGTTGGTGGCATCCTCCAGGAAGCGCAGGCTGGCCAGCTCTCGGACCAGGTCGGGGTCCACCGAGGGTTGCGCCGAGAAGTCGAAGTCAGCCAGCCGCCATGGCGAGGGGAGGCAGGCGAACCGGGCCAGGCTGACCTGGCGCCGGGCCACGGTCGCCTCCACCTCCCGGTGCAGCAGCCGCTCCAGGAAGGCCGTGTGGGAGAGCTTCTCCGAGCTCGCCTGCTCCAGGGTCGCCGGCAGCGCCTCGGCAGCTGCCGCCAGGCGCAGGGTGGCCAGGTGACCGCGCACGGTCTGGTACACGGAGGCCTCGCTCATCGCCATCCCGCCTCCACCAACTGGGAGTAGGCGTCGAGGTCAACCACAACCTCAGGGCCCAGCCCCGCCAGCAACTTCTCCGCCTCGGTCCGTGCGGTGGCTCCCGGTGGGTAGTTGCCCTTGCGGTCGCACGGGGCCTTGGAGGTGAACTGGGCCAGCACCACCTTCTCCAGCGCCGCCGCCTGCTCTTGGCTTCGCACCACCGCCCCCGAGCCTCTCGGCGCCAGCCGGTGGCTGGTCAGGAGCACCCCGGACCGAGCAAAGATCTCCAGGCTGTTGGTCCCCAGCCGGTGTCGGAGCTGCAGCTCCGCTCCCGTCAACCCCGGTGGCACCCCGTACCGGTTGCCCCGGAAGGCCACCGTGGCGTTGGCGGCCACGGGCGCCACAATCTCGATCTGGGCCGGGTAGGGCACTGGCGGCAGGGCCTGCAGCGGCTCCGTCTCCGCCACCTCGCCCACCGTCGGCCACGCTGCCCGGCTGCCTTCCTCCGGAGGGTCGAGCAGCTTGCCCGGCGGCCGCAGCCGCTGGTCGGCGATGGTGGCGCAGAAGGTGTCGAAGCTCACTTGGGCGGCCGCCGGATCCGCCGCCGTCATGGTCCTCCACCACCTCCCGCACGAGAAGCGCACCGCCGCTTCGACCACCCCCTTCCGATTCCCGCGCCGGGGAGGACACGGCGCCACGATCGCCCCGTAGTGCTTGGCC
>DAHVDN010000077.1 GCA_027313505.1 Candidatus Dormiibacterota bacterium | reverse complement strand
ATCTCTGGTGCGGGGCACCTCTTCTTGTTTGAAGACCCAGTCTCCACCGCCGCCTTGATCGCCGAGTGGTGCCGCAAGGGTTAGTTCCAGCGGGGTCTGGACCTCGGGAAACATGGGCCGAGAGCGCACTCCGCTGCTGTGGCCGGGCTCTGGACGAAACCCTCGCGGGCTGAAGGTGGATGAGCGTCAGCCGGCGGGCGGCCAAGGCTCCGATTCGCTGCTCCCGCGCCCTCGCAGCCGGACTGGGACCGGCCGCTGTTCGCAGTTGGTTCGCGCGACCCCCATCGGCCCCTCGGCCTGTGCACCGGCTCCCGGCCCCAGTTGAAAACCAGCTCCGCCCTGGTTGGGTGAATCTGGTGGCGGGTATATCCAAGGAGAGCGAAACAGTCCTGTGGAGGTTGACATGCGCCTCGATAAGTTCACCCAGCGCAGCCAGGAGGCCCTCGAAGAGGCCACCCAGCTTGCCACTCGGTATCAGCATCCGGAAACCGATCCCGAACATCTGCTGCTCGCCCTTCTCGAGCAGCCGGACGGTACGGTGGCCCCCCTTTTGCGGCAGACCGAGGTTGATGTCGACAAGGTGCGGGCGCGCTTGACCGCAGATCTAGAGTCAAGACCCCGCCAACAGGGCGCTGCTCCTCTTCCTGCTCGCTCCCTAGAGGAGCTCTTGCGGCAGGCCTGGGAGGAGATGGAGCGGATGCAGGATGAGTACTGCAGCACCGAGCACCTCTTGCTTGCTCTCGCCTCTCGAGGTGGCGGACCCGCGGCGGGAATTCTGAAGAGCGCTGGGGCCAGCCGCGAGAGGCTTCTCGCAGCACTCGCCTCCCTGCGTCAGGGGCAACGAGTGACGGATCCCAACCCTGAGACCAAGTTCCAGGTCCTGGACCGTTATGCGATTGACCTGACTCAGAAGGCTCGCGATGGCAGACTTGACCCGGTGATTGGCAGGGATGAGGAGATCCGACGCACCATGCAGGTTCTGGCTCGGCGGACCAAGAACAACCCGCTTCTGATAGGCGATCCCGGAGTTGGCAAGACCGCAATCGCCGAGGGTCTGGCACAGCGCATTGCCAGCGGCGACGTCCCCGAGACGTTGAAGGATCGACGGCTGGTTGCCCTCGACCTCGGGATGCTGGTCGCGGGCACCAAGTTCAGGGGAGAGTTCGAAGACCGGCTTAAGGCCCTGCTGAAGGAGGTCACGGCCTCTGACGGTCGGGTGATTCTCTTCATCGACGAACTTCATACCCTGATAGGGGCCGGAGCCGCAGAGGGGTCGATGGATGCCAGCAACATGCTCAAGCCGGCGCTCGCCAGAGGTGAGCTCCGTGCGATCGGTGCCACCACCTTCGACGAGTACCGGAAGCACATTGAGAAGGACCCTGCACTTGAGCGGAGGTTTCAGCCGGTCTACGTTGGCGAGCCCTCGGTGGAGGATACGGTCAGCATCCTACGCGGGCTGAAGGACAGGTACGAGGTCCACCACGGAGTTCGCATCAAGGACGCGGCGCTGGTCTCTGCGGCGGTATTGTCGTCTCGTTACATCTCCGGCAGGTTTCTACCAGACAAGGCGATCGACCTGGTGGACGAGGCTGCTGCCAGGCTCCGCATGGAGATTGACTCCATGCCCGTCGAGTTGGACACCGTGGAGCGTGAGGTACGCCAGCTCGAGATTGAGCGGGAGGCGCTTCGCAAGGAGACCGATGCTGTCTCCAGGGAACGGCTTGATGCTCTCGAACGGGAGCTGGCAGACCTCCAGGAGCAGGGGGTGGGGCTCCGTCAGCGGTGGGAGCAGGAGAAGGGGCAGATCGCGGGGATTCGCCATATCAAGGAAGAGATCGAGCGGACCACTTTTGACGCGGAGCGAGCGGAGCGGATGGCTGATTTCGGGAAGGCTGCCGAACTTCGATATGGACGTCTCGGCGAGCTCCGCCGTCAGCTGGAGGAGCAGCAGGCGGCGCTCGGCCACAGCGGTGGTGGGGTCCCTCTCTTGAAGGAGGAAGTGGGGGAGGAGGACATCGCGGAGGTGGTGTCTCGATGGACCGGTGTGCCGGTGCAACGGATGTTGGAGGGGGAACTTCACAAGCTGGTCCAGATGGAGTCGCGCTTGCATGAGCGTGTGGTCGGGCAGGACGAGGCGATAACCGCGGTGGCCAGCGCGGTCCGACTGGCGCGGGCTGGGCTCAACGACCCCCAACGACCGATGGGTTCGTTCATCTTCCTCGGCCCGACCGGAGTGGGTAAGACTGAGGTCGCCAGGGCGCTGGCCGACTTCCTGTTCGACAGCGAGGACGCGATGGTGCGTCTCGACATGAGCGAATACATGGAGAAGCACTCGGTCGCTCGTCTGGTCGGCGCGCCTCCCGGGTACATCGGCTACGACGAGGGTGGGTACCTGACCGAGGCGGTGAGACGCCGCCCTTACGCGGTCCTGCTGCTGGATGAGATCGAGAAGGCCCACCCGGATGTTTTCAACATCCTGCTCCAGCTGTTGGACGACGGCCGGCTGACCGACGGGAAGGGCCGAACGGTGGATTTTCGAAACTGTGTTGTGATCATGACCAGCAACCTCGGAAGTCCCACGATTGCCGCCCTCCCCGACCATCCCTCCTCGGCGGCGGAACGCGACGCGCGAGAGCAGGTGATGGGAGAGTTGCGTCGGCATTTTCGCCCGGAGTTCCTCAACAGAGTTGACGACATCATCTTGTTCCACCGTCTGGACCTGGCCCAGATCGAGCGGATAGTGGCGATGCAGCTTCGTCAGTTGGAGCTGAGGATGGAGGCCCGCCGACTGAGCTTGCGCGTCATGCCAACAGCGGTGCGCTGGTTGGCCGAACAGGGGTACGACCCCGTTTACGGGGCTCGCCCGCTACGGCGGGTGATCCAGCGACAGCTGGGTGACAGGATCGCCCTGGGAGTCCTCGAAGGCTCGTATCGCGATGGGGACACCCTCGTGGTGAACTCCACGGGAGATGGTCTCGCACTCGACCGTGATCCGGCTCGCGGGACCGTAATGGAGCACCCCCCCACGAATCCGGAGGAGCTAGAAGCGCCGGATGAGGAGGTGGTCGACGTGGAAGCAAAGGTGCTGTAGGCGCGGACCCTTGAGCGGCTCTACCAGGCTGCCTCCGTTCTCTGAGAGGCGAAGCGCAGGGCTTCCACCACTGCGCCGGTCTGGGAGGTTAGCCCAGGAGAGATCCGGATGGACTCCAAGCGTTTCCCGGCCATCACCAGCTCACATTGGGTGGCGACCAGGTGCGGCTTCACGGCGGGCTTGGCATCATACCCGGCCAACCCCTCACCTGCCTGGGCCCGCAGTGCCCGTGGCGAGAGTTCCCCTGCGCCGACCTGGAATCCGCTCGCGGTCGGTCGTAGTCGGAACTGGTAGACGCGGCGACCTGCTCGCGCGCAGGCCTCGCAGCGCCCGTGCGGCTCGTCGGCCATCTCCGGTCGCTTAAGGCAAACCCGGCACATCGGAACCAGTGTAGGCCGGGTGGGCCCACAGCAACAAGACCGAGAAGGGAAGCACAGTCCTGACAGCTGGGCCGAAATGGTGGGGTTCTGGTACAACCAGAGCATGCGGACTGGACCTGTCAGGGCCGGAGGGGGAACCACTCGAGCCGGCGGCCCCCGGCAGCGTCCAACAGGAGGCGGCCGGACCCACGGCGCTGCCTCGGCGCAGCTGGTCACCGGACTCGTGCTGCTGGGGCTGGCAGCTCTCCTGGGCATCGGCCTTTCGAGCCGCCCGGACTGGTTCGACATATGGGGATTGCTGGTGATCAGGGTCGCTCCCCATTCGGACACCTACCGTCTCTTGGCTTACCTCGGCTCTCCACCAGTTCTGCTGATTGGGATCATCGGTGCAATCATTGCCGCGCTGCGGCGTGACCGGCGCCGAGCCCTCGCCTGCCTATTGGGCCCGGGGTTGGCCATTCTGGTCGCCGAGCAGATCGCTAAGCCGCTGGTGGACCGCCAGCTGGTCGTCGGGCATCCCTCATTCCCCTCCGGCACGGTGGTCGCAGTCTCGGCTGTGGCCACCGTGGTGGTGCTGGCGCTCCCACAGAACGCCAGGATCTTGGCGGTCGGGGGTGCGGCCCTTACCGAGCTGCTCGTAGGGGTGGCAGTGGTCGGGCTCGGCTGGCACTACCCGACCGACGTGGTTGGCGGAGTTCTCGTGGGCACCGGATGCGTACTGGTGGTCGACGCTCTGACCCACCTGCGCCGACGTCCCAGACGCCGTACTCCAAGGGCGGTGGCCGACCTCGGGCCAGTGCGTAGGTGATCCGACCGGACCGGAGACCGCCAAGCGACCGGCGCAGGCCCATCTTTGACAGCTCTGGGCCACTCCGGGTAGCTCGGACGACCAAAAGGGGCCGTGCCCAGAGGTCCGAGGCCGTGGCCGGTTCAAAAGAGGTCGCTCATTTCAGCCCCCCGACCGCGCCGTCCCGGGCCGGTGGGTCAGTAGCGCGGACCGCACGGAACTTGGAGGCGGAGGTCCCGCCTATTCCAGGATCGAAGCAAGGTCGGAAAGGGCGGTGACCACGTCCAGGCGTCTGGCTTGCGGGAGTGCCTCCAGTCGCTCCTCCAAAATCGCAGCGCGCGCTCGCCTGAGACGCCCCAGGAGTCGGATTCCAGAAGGAGTAGTCTCGACCAGTGCAGCCCGGCGGTCCGTCGGGTCGGGTCGGCGTTTGACCAGCTCCTCCGACTCGAGGCGCTGGAGCTTCGGGGTGATCGTGGAGTTGTCGACTCCAAAGGAGGAGGCGAGGTCCGAGGGATGGCACGGGCCGCAGGTGGCGATTCGGACCAGGAGCCATACATGGGACAGGGGCAGGGAGGACTGGGCACGCCGCATCACCGCGGTTTGGACGTCATGTCGAGTGGCCCAGCGGACCAAGGTGGTCACCGAGTCCTCAAGACCCGCACCCGCGGTCGGGCCGATCCCTGAGGCGCCGGCCGCTCGGGCCGATATGAGCGCCGCGTCCCCGCCGGCCACGTAACTACCTGTCACCGCTGCGGACCTCTGAACTGCGATGGAGCCGCACTCGAGTCCAGCGCTTGACGAGGGCCCATCTGGAGTCGGGATGGTGCCGCTCCTCCAGGCTCCTTCGCAAGGGTGGTCTGTTCCTCGTGGATGTACTTACCCCCCCGGAGCAGGCTGGCAATGCCGGCCAGAACACAGGCTGCTATCGCAAAGTCGAAGGCTGCTCGGAGTCCGGTCATGAAGGGTGGCGAGATCAGTTGTGGGAAGAAGGCCCGTCCGGTCAAGTAGGCTACCTTGGCATGGCTGAGGTGGGGAAGCACAGGTCCGAGGAGGGTGCCCACCGGGTTGTACCCCAGGAACGCGGCAAACAGGCTACCGACGGCTGGCAGGTGGGCCACCTTCGCGGCAGCCGCGGCGGGAACACCTTGAGCCAATAGTCCGTGATAGAGGGCATGGGGGAGGGTACCCGATAGCCCGACTATGATCAGGGTGAAGAAGATCCCGATCGAGAGCACCATGGCGGAGTTCTGAAAGGTGGCCGCCATGCCCGCACCGGCACCACGCTGCTCGGGCGGCAGGCTGTTCATGATTCCCGCCTGGTTGGGAGATGCGAACAGGCCGCTCGACAGCCCGTAGGCGAAGAGCAGAGTGGCAAACAGTGCGTAGTTGAAGTCAGCCGGAAGCAGCTGGAAGATGCCGAAGATCACCGCCGACCCGAACACCCCAAAGGTTGCGAACAGACGGGACCCATAGCGGTCCGACAAGATGCCCGCCAGCGGACCGGCGACCAGGAATCCCACGGTCAGCGGCAGCAGGTAGATTCCTGCCCAGAGAGGAGTCTCGCTAAAGCTGTAGCCGTGGCGTGGTAGCCAGATCCCCTGCAGCCAGATGATCAGGATGAACATCAGGCCGCCGCGGGCCAGCGATGCGAATAGCCCGGCGGCATTCCCGGCTGCGAAGGCGCGGATCCGGAACAGCGGTATCCGGAACATCGGTTGATCGACTTTGGTTTCGACCCATACGAAGATGGCCAGGCCCAGCACCCCTCCGATGAGGGCCCCGAGCACCCACGGGTTGGTCCAGCCCATGGTTTCCCGCCCATACGGCAGAATCCCATAGGTGATGCCGACGAGAAGGGAGACCAGCCCGGCAGCGAAGAACAGGTTGCCCCACCAGTCAATGGTGGAGGGCCGCCGGAGTCCGATGTCATGGAGCTTCAGGTAAGCCCAGACGGTTCCGAACAGGCCAAAAGGCACAGACACCAGAAACACTAGGTGCCAGGAGACCGGGCCAAGGACCCCCCCCAGCACCAGCCCGATGAACGACCCCGCAATTGCGGCTACCATGTTGGTGCCGAGGGCGAGCCCACGCTGGTTGCTGGGGAAGGCGTCGGTCAGGATTGCCGATGAGTTGGCCCATAGGAGGGCCCCCCCAACCCCCTGAAGGATGCGCATCGCGATCAGGTACAGGGCAGCCCCTGACCCGGTACCCCAGGTGATCGACAGCAGGATCGAAAAGATCGTGAAGATCGCGAACCCGAGATTGTACATACGTACCCGGCCGTACATGTCCCCAATTCGACCCAGGCTGACGACCAGAACCGCAGTCACCACCATGTACCCCATCAACAACCAGAGGAAGTAGGGGGTGTTGCCCGGGGTCAGCGGGTTGAGGTCGATGCCTCTGAATATGTCCGGTAGGGCGATCAGGACTATCGATGAGTTGACTGTCGCCATCAGGATCCCGAGGGTGGTGTTGGAGAGCGCGATCCACTTGTAGTGGGGTCCCAGCGGTCGTCCGGTTGCGCTGACCAATCCCGCCGCTGCAGTTCCCTGACCCATGTATGACAACCTCCGAGTTCTATGGCAGTTGGTTGGCACATACTAATCAACTGAGCTGTCGCTGCGGGCAACCCAGCCGAAGCTCGCTGGCGCTGCCTTGGCGGTTTGCCAGGTCCGGAGCACCGCCGAGGTCGCTGCCCAGTCGTCCCGGCTGCGGTAGCCACTGGGAGAGGCCAGCCACTGAAAACTCACCGGAAATCTGGCGCCCAAGCAGGCAACTCAGCGAGGAGCAGCGCTCGGAAGCGGTAGCCCGCCGCCAATACGGGGGGCGCAAATCCGGGCCGAACGAGATATCCTAGCCAAAGGATGGAAGAGGTGCCGGTTCCCCGCAGGGGTTGGCGTCGACATCAGCGCATCCTCCTAGGCAGCCTGGGGGCAGTTGTGCTGTTGGGTGGCGGGATGACTGGCGTCGTGCTGGCGTCCAAGCCCCAGCCACTGGTCGTCCCTCAAGCTGTCATATCGATACCCGGCCAGGCGACCGCGGTGGCGCCGTCGGCGACGATCGGGTTAGCTCTTAAGCACGCTCACTTGGTCCGGGTGGTGGTTTCTACCTCTGGAGGGGTGGACCTCGCGGGACGGGTCAGCTCGTTGGGATGGCAGGCGGACCAGCCGATGCCGTGGGAAACCACGATCACAATGACAGTTACCGCCAGGGGAGGGAGTCCGCGGAAGACCATCGCACAGTCGGCTACCTGGACGACGGCCGTCCAACCACTTCCGACCGAATCAATAGGGTTGACCATCTCTCCGAGCGATGGTGAGCAGGTTGGGATGGGTGCCGCCTGGGTGATTCAGTTTTCCAAGCCGATACCGGCAGCGGACCAGCAGGCCGTGCTCCAGCACCTGACGACCCAGGAGTCGCTTCCCGACCCGGTCGGGTGGCACTGGTGGTCGCCGACGGAGGTGGACGGCCGTCCCCAGCAGTTCTGGCCGATGAGTGAGCAGGCGAGCCTGACGGTGAACCTGGACGGATTGGTGATCAACGGCTACCGGCTGGTCGGCACGACGGCTACTGGCCACTTCACGGTCGTAAATCAGCACCTGACCAAGGTCAGCGCAGTCACCCACCAAGAGCAGATCTATAACGGCACCCAACTGATCAACACCTTCCCGGTCAGCCTCGGCCGCCCTGGGTTCCCCACCATCTCTGGCACGCTGGTCGTCCTCTCCAAGACCCCGGTGGTCTTCATGAACTCCGCCACCATCGGCTATCCCGGGCTCTACGCTCAAAATGTGTACGAGGATGTGGCGATCAGCACCGACGGCTATTACATGCATTCCGCAAACTGGGACATCTATGACCACGGAGTAGCGAATGTCTCCCACGGTTGCGTGGAGCAGAATCCCAATGACGCCACGTGGTTCTACAACTGGTCGGTCCCGGGTGATGTGGTCGAGATCACCGGGACGACTCTTCAGGCCAGCGAGGCGGATGGAGAGGGGGATTGGAACATCCCTTGGAGTGCCTTCCAGACGGCCTAAGCCCGTTTGGTCCCAGCCAGCGTTGTACCCACAGGCCGAAAAGGGCCGGAAGCGCTAGAGGCGCAACGACATGCCGATCGTCATGATTTCGAGGTTGCTCCGGAGGGGCTCTCTGTCGCCCGACGGCACGAATCCCGAGCGCTCATAGAAGTGAATGGCGCGGAAGTTGTCCTCGGCGACTAGGAGGTGCAGCTCCGTCGCGTCTTCTCCCCGCGCCCACTTAACGATTTCCGCCAACAGCGACCCCGAAACGCCGGTGCCTCGGACAGACAGGGCAACCCACATCGAGTACAGTTCGAACTGCCTCGGCCGCGAAGCGCTTCCGGGTGACCCACAGGCGATACCAACTAGCTCGCGATCACTTTCCGCTGCGAACCAGGCGGACGAGTCGCAAAGCTGGCGCCACTGCTCTGGGGTTCGCTGCGTTTCGCGCTCCACAGTCGATCCAAACGCATAGGCGTCCTGGGTCAGGGCTGCGAGTCTCAATTCTCGGAGCAACCCGGTCATGTCCCATACATTGGTGTAAGTAGCGTGGTCGAGATCGTGCTGGGAGCGGGCACGAAAAAGGCCACCGTG
>DAHVDN010000076.1 GCA_027313505.1 Candidatus Dormiibacterota bacterium | reverse complement strand
GACCAGTGGGCACGCTTCCTCCCGGAGCAGACGACCACTGTCTCTATGCTCGACCGCCTGCTCCATCATGCCGTGACCGTGGTCACCAGCGGCGAGTCCTACCGGATGCGCGAGGCCAAGGCTCGGGGAGGCACCCATGCCCCCGCAGGTTGACGCCCAGGCGTCCTCCCAGCTCCTGCCCACGGGCCCCGAGGGCCAGTCCGGGAGCCTCGCCTCTCGTCTTGAACCCAGCTCCACTTCGGGGCCACCCCCTTCACCACCCTCCGACCAGGGCCGTGGCCCGCCCCTCACCCGCTTACTTTTGTTGGCCACCAGCGCGTACTTTCAGATGGCCATTGACACCATGTACCTGTAGCGTCGACGCGGCACCGATCGGGAGCACCGAGTGGCGGACCCTCATCGACCCGCCCGACAACCAAGTCAACCACGACAGCGCCATCCTGGTCACTCAGGGGCCAGACACCATCTACGCCGCCTTCCCCTCCAACCCGGCGCAGGGGGTCGTGCGACCAGGTGGCCAGTTCCTCATCTCACACAATGGAGGGGCCACTTGGAGCCGAATCGGGAGCCCGTGTCGTGAGGGCGGGATCACCCAAGGCATGACGATCAACGTGGCGGCGGCTCCGGCCCAAGTGCTGGCCGTCCTGTGCCTTGAGAGCCCGAGCCAACTGTCAGAGTACGTAAGGGTGTCCACCGATGGCGGAGTTACGTTCGGACCACCTCGGGGCGTGCCCGGGAGTGGCAGCTTTTCCCAGCTCGCCGTGACGAGCGGCAGTTCCCTTTTCGTCGGCAACGCGGTCAGCGGTGGCTCTGGAGCCTACGGTTATCAGTTGATGGGGTCGTTCAATGGTGGGCTCAGTTGGAGCACCTTGGCCGCGCAGACCGCTGCCCTGCCGGGACCGGATGCCGCTCCCAGTGACTTCCTAGGATTCGAGGGCGCGACTCACGGGCGCTGGATCGGGGGTGCCAGCTCTCTCTGGACGACAAGTGACGGCGGCAGGAGCTGGTCCGAGTCCGCCTTCTAGCCTGGGGACCCGCGATCCGGGCCGATGAGGCAGGGGCCACCGGTGTACGCCAAGCGTTGAGCTCCAGGGTCGCGGCATCGCTCGACCCGTGGTCCACCGAGAATCCTCAGGGGTCTGCCCCGAGGAGGCTGCACCCGACACCGATCCACCGTTCGGCGGTCGCCCGGTGTGGCCCCGAGGAGTTCAACCAGTCGCGTGCCTCGACGTGCCGCGCCTATGGATCCTCGACCCAACGGAAGTCAGCATGTATTTTGCCACTGCAATGATGGAACCGAGTCATCAAGGACCGATGGGGAGGTAGTTGTAGTAGGAAAGGGATAGAGGTTTGGGGGAAGGGGTGAACAACTCCTAATCCAGTGGAAACGGCTTCCCCCTCGGGGAGAACGACCGCACTGGATCAACTTGACAGTGCGATGATCGGTCCTGCCGAACCCGACCCACGCGCCTGACCCATTTTTCCACCGGCCACTCGTGCCTTTCAGTGGATCTGTCGACGCGTGCCGGGGTTCGGTGGGACCGGTCAGCCGGACGGGACGTGACCTAATAGGAGCCTGTCCTCGAGCACCCATTGCAATTCTGTCCGCCCGCCCGGCTGACGATCACATTCACCCACCTGGAAGACATGAGGAGGAACGTGACAACGTCAAGCATGACACAGACGACAGAGCGGGTGACAGTCGGCATCGACACCCACGCCGAGGTGCATGTTGCCGCCGCCTTCGACCAACTGGGCCGTCCCCTGGGCCACCTGGAGATCCCCACCACGTCGGCCGGGTATCGCCAGCTGCTGGCGTGGGCCCGCGGCCTGGGGCCGGTGGCTGCCTTCGGGGTGGAGGGGACAGGTTCGTACGGCACCGGGCTGGCACGCTTCCTGGCCGACGCAGGATGCCAGGTGGTCGAGGTCAGCCGGCCCAACCGCCGGGTTCGCCGGCTGCGGGGCAAGTCGGACCCGATTGACGCCGAGGCGGCTGCCCGGGCCGTGCTCTCCGGGGAAGCCCACGGCACGCCCAAGGCGGACACCGATGAAGTGGGGATGATCCGGGTGCTCCGGGTCGCCCGCCGCTCAGCTCTCAAGGCAAGGACCCAGGCTACCAACCAGATGCAAGCGATCCTTGTCTGTGCTCCGGCGTCGCTGCGGGAGGAGCTCCGGGCACTGTCACTGTCGAAGCTGGTCACTCAAGCGGTGGGCTTCCGTCCTGGTCCAGCGACCAATCCCACCGCCGCCAACAAGCTGGCACTTCGCAGCCTCGCCATCCGCTGTCAGGCACTGAGCGACGAGATCGCAGCCCTGGACATCCAGCTGGAGCGCCTGACCGTTGCCGCTGCGCCCGCCCTCTGCCAGCTGAAAGGGGTGGGGCCGGACGTGGCCGGCGCCCTCTTGGTGGCAGCGGGGGACAACCCCGGGCGGCTGCGGTCGGAGGCGGCGTTTGCCAGCCTGTGCGGGGCCTCTCCCGTCCCTGCCTCGTCCGGCAAGACCACTCGGCACCGGCTCAACCGAGGCGGCGACCGGACCGCCAACAACGCCCTCTGGCGGATCGTCATGGTCCGACTAGCCACTGATAACCGGACTCAGACGTACCTGGCACGTCGGACCCAGGAGGGGCACTCCAAGCGGGAGATCATCCGCTGCTTGAAGCGCTACGTGGCTCGGGAGGTGTACCGGGAACTGGTCGCCCCCACAGCTCTCGCGGTGCCCGCATGATGGCGACTCCTGGTGCCGCGCACGTGGCTCTCCCGTCGGAGGACGATAGAGGGACGATGCTCTGCCCAGTCTGCGCCACCGCCTTCGCCCCCGCCGGTCGCCAGCTCTTCTGCTCCAGCGCCTGTCGCCACACCGCATGGCGGCGCGTCCACCGGGCCGCCCAGATGCCCATTGTGGTGCCCCAGGGCGCTCCACGTCGCCCGCTGACCGTCTATGAATGTGCCGTCTGCGGAGAGAGGGCCGTCGGGGAGCAGTACTGCGGAAATTGCCAAACCTTCATGGGGCGCGTGGGGCTCGGCGGGCCCTGCCCGCACTGCGACGAGCCCGTAGCCATCGTCGATCTCGTTGAGCTGCTTGACAAACCATAGGAGCATCCACTGTGTGACAGGCACTCGTGGTGGGAGGAGCCCCCTCCCCGACCACTTGGCCAGCAGCAGCTCCCGGCTCTCCTCCAGAGAGCAGTCCACCGCCTGGAACTCCTCTGTGGAGCCTCCTGCCAGATGGCCCGGCCTGGGTGGGGCGGGAGCAGGCCTCCCGGTCGCTGTCAAGCACGATGTAGCTGTTCACGGCGGCTCGGACCCGGAAGGCCACGGTGCCGGCGAGGTTGGCCTCCAGCTGCCCTGGCACCGCCTCGGCGTCCGGGCGCTGGGTGCAGCAGACGAGGTGGACCCCCACCGACCTCCCCAGCCTGGCGATCTCACAGAGCCGCCCGCTGGCGGCCTGCTGGGCGGCGCGGGCGGCCCTGTCGTCGCCCAGGTCGCGGCAGGTGAGCTCCGCCACCTCGTCCACCACCACCAGCAGCCGGGACCAACTGGGCGGGGCAGCTGGAGGCCAACCTCGCCGCCCCGTGGACCTGCAAGTGGCGGACCGCAGCAACAGGGGTCGCAAGCGCCCGCGTAACGCCGCCTTGCGAGCCCACGTTTCCGAGGCGTGAGTGGTCTTGGCAGAGGCCCCGGGGGATTGCCACTCTGCCTGGTGGGACTGGCGAGCTCCCTCGCGTTGTTGGCGGCAGCTTGCGCCAGCCCAGCTTCCCAGGATCGCAGGTCCACGGGCGTCCCGCCCTCAGCGCAACGCCGCAACTCAACTTCGCCGGCTCCTACGCCCGCCACACCCCCCGGTCACGTGCTCATGCAAGGGTTGAAGAACACCGGCGCGGCCTTCATCGACAACTACCTCTACGTATGGCAGCAGGTCACTCCCCTGGGCGCCCCCATCCACAGCGAGCTGCTAAGGATCGACCCACTCACCGGCCAGGTTCTGGCCAGGACCCTGCTTGGCAACTATGGGCTTGGTCCGGCATCTGACCAGTTGCTGATCGCCGATGGCTCGCTGTGGGTCGCTGCGGCGGGACCTGCCGGAGCGCCCGACGCGCGCGGCGAGGTGCTTCGCTTCCAACCGGAGACGCTCAAGGCGACAGGCACCACCATCCTTGCGAACCGCGGAGTAGGTCAAGCAACTGCCGCACTCGCGGGTGGGTGGATTTGGGTTACCGACGGCGGAACTTTGTACAAACTCTCGGCTGCAGATGGACAAGTGGCAAAGACAATCACACTTGGCACAGCGGACCAATCACAGGTCACCACCAATGCACGCGGGACCGTGCTGATCGTCGCCGAAGCCGAGAACGGCGTCGGCACGATTCAGAGCCGCAATCCCACTTCTGGCGCACTGATTGTCACCACAAGACCCGGCATCCTGGGCGTCACTGCTCCCACCCTCAGTGAGGTTTCCGGGGGTGGCGTCTGGGCCTCAGTTGCGACGGGTATGCAGGGATATTTGGAACACCTTGACGTATCGACTCTACGTCCGACGCCCCTGTCTCTCCCCTATCCTGGCGACGCCACCAACGGCATATCCGCTCATATAATGTCTGGGGTTCTTTACGTTCAACAGATTGACGGCGGTCCCACGCGCAACTACTGTGGCAATCCCTCGACCGGCCAGATGCTCGCTCCACTTGGGCTTGGCCCTGCCTCCACCGTGCTCGCCGCGGATAGCACGGATCTTTTCTACGTTCCGGTCGTCTCGTACGCTGGCCCGAGCCCCGCACGAGGTGAGGAGTTAGTCTCTCTGCCGATCAGTGCGAAGTGCCGGACGTAGCTGATAACTTCTGGCCACTGGCTTGATCCCCTCGCAAGGGCTACCCGCCCCGGACGCGGCGGCGGCAGAGGGGCCGTGTCGCTACCAAGCACGATGAAGTTGTTGATTGCAGCTCTGACCCGGAAGGCGGCGGTGCCGTCGAGTATTGGCTTCAGCTGCCCGGCGCCGCCTCCGCATCCGGCCTCTGGGTGCAGCAGACGAGGTGGATGTCCGCCACGGTCTCGAGCCTGGCGATCTCACCGAGCCGCCCGCTGGCCGCCTGTTAAGCGGCGCGGGCGCCCCGGTCGTCGCCGACGTCGCGGACCGTCAGTTCCGCCACCTCGTCAGCCACGCCCCGGATCCTAGGCCAGACGGCTGGGGCAGCTGAGCACCCCAGCCCCTTGTCGCCGCCCCGCACCCCAGCGAGCCGCCGGCCATGTGTCCGGCACAACCGCTCCAAGGGGCGCACTGCTGCCCCGAGCGTGGAGCGCCACTACAGATCAGGGGCCTGGAGCAGGTAGCCCCCGGCGACTGCGCGGCCGAGGTTTGGCGTGGCCGTGGCGGTGGTTGACGACCGCGGGGGTGTCGAAAGCCAGTCCGTGTTCGCCTCCAGGGGTGGAATGAGTCAGGCGCCAGCCTCGGGAGCAGCGGCCTCGCCGGAGAACCAGAAGCTTTATCAAGGACCGTCCTCCGGCCGCGGGCACGACTCATTGAGCATGCCACCCCGGCGTCGGCAGACAAGCGTGCGAAGTCTCCGAGCCCTCGGGGAGTCGGAAAGAACGTCCCCTACCCCACGTTTGAGTGGGCGGCTGGACTGTCGATCCCTCCACCCATCGTCAACCCCGGAATGGCTTGAAGGTACTTGGGCGCCGGTGTCCAGTGCACATGGTTGACCATCTGCGACCACATCGCACGGGCGGGGCTCGACGATGGTGGTTCTGGCGGTATCCCGTACAACGCCAGTTCGGCTGCCGGCGCCGTGGCCGCATCGAACCCCTTCGGCGGGACCAGCACTGACGTGGGCCCACCGGGGGTGGCGTACGTGGTCTTCGTTCCACCATCCCATAGCCGCACCACTGACTCGATCGGGTAGAACCCTACCCCGCACGCGCGCAGGATCGCGGGCGAAGCCCTGTTGAGGACGAAGTGCGGGGGGCAACCAGAGACGGCAAGGGCAGACGACGAACTTCCGATAGCCATGCCGGCGCCGAGCACTATAGCCACCCCCAGGTACAGGTGAGCGTAACGCGACAAGCCAGATGCTGACCGCTCCGTCCGGCCCCTGCGCACCAGCCCGGAAAGCATGGGTGGAGCATACCGCGGTTCGGGTCGAAGGGACCCCTAACAGGACCAGAGCCGGTCCGTTGCACGATGGCTTCTGGAGCACGACCGGAGCCTCTTGCCCGCAATCCCAGATGACCGCGAACGCGCCAACAACAACTGGGAAAGGAACTGCGCGCCTTGACTCTTCAGGTTACCCAGTGAGGGGAGATGCCCCAGTCACTGCCAGGACCGCCTCACCATCCCCTCTGATCAACCACAGGTCCTCAACGGGCTCGCTTCGATTCTCGGCTGGCACAGCCCGCCACCCCCGATCGGCCACCATGAGGTCGTCGCTCCCGGGGCGAGTCAACCAGCTGCCGTAGCTGCTCTGCTTCGTCCAGAGCACCTCGCCGCAAGTCCAGTCGATCACAGAGAACATCCGCCGCCTTGGTTCGCCTGGCGCCGAACTGGCGGTCAGCAGGCGCTGACCACGATCTGAGAAGCCCAGTGCTTCAGTAGCCTCGACGTGACGCAACAGCGTTCCCGAGGCGGTCTCATAGATGGCGACTCCCGGGGATGGTGACACTTGCTCAGGCGCCTCCTCGCTCCTCCGTGCCAGCGACCTCACGGCTACGAGAGCGCCGTCGTTGGAGCAGACGATCTGGCCAATGGGAGCCTCCACCTCCAAAGGCAGCGGCGTCACCGCGCCGGTGGAGAGGTCCACGCGGTGGATCATCGAGAGCGGAACCGGCACCTCCGCATCAGTGACGATCGCGATGGTGTGAGGCACGCTGCAGCACAGGACCTGTAGCCCCACCCCTACTGGCGGCGGACCGTGGAGTCTGCCCACCTCCGCCACCTTCCTGAGCCGCCCCGTCGCTACTTCCTCAAGAAAGAGTGCCGCTGGAACCGGCTGGAAAGAATACCGGTCCCAACCGCGGGACCTCGAGCTCACAGCAGGGAAGAACCCAGTGGGTGTCCATCGGGGACGCTCCAGGCTGCCATCGGTTGCACGAACGCTGCAGACGTGTCGGGCATCGCCCGCCCATCCGCCCCTGGCGATCGTGCCCAGCACGGCCGCCCCGATGGCCGCCCTGGCGTTCCAAAGGAGCAGGCGCTCTCCCTCGGGTGACGGACTGGCGCCAGCGCGTCCCTCCGCCACGACCACTAGCTCTCCTGTCTTCTGACCATTCCAGTCGATGGCGATCAGGAGATTCGGGTTCTCAGCACTGCGGTACCAGATGGCCGGGTGCTCGTTGGACGCGATCTCCAGTGGCACCTCCACCACCAACTGCTCCTCTTCGGTGAAGGTTTGGGGCATACTCGCCACTACATTCTGCCCTGACTTCGTCGGTGCTGTCGAGTCAGTGGTGGTCGAGTACACGCGCAGGGACCGGGGAGCACCTGAGCGCCAGGGCAGAGCGCAACACGCGCTGACCTACCCGTGGCGGATCGCCCTGCGTCCCACACGGCGAGGGTGATCCCCAGCTTTCATGTCCCCTACCAGCGTTGTCAGTTCCGGCGCCGTACCACTCGCCCTAGTCGGCCGGGCGTATGGGACCACTGCTCGGAAAGCTGCCCGACGTCGGCTCCAGATCTGGCCCGGGTCGCACTTTGATCGGCGCACCCGACGCGCCCAGGAGGTGGACCGCTGGTGTGCCGCTGACCTCGCAAGGAGTTCCAGACCGATCCGAGAAGACGAACCCGCCGATCAGCCGTCCACCCGTCACGCCCTCATCACCGGTAAATCGGGCTACCAAATCACTCGACACGCATGCGGCTGTGCCTGGGGGCACCGCAAGGGGGTCGGGCGGGTCCTTCCCATGCAGTACAACTCGAGGTGGCTCAAGGTGGTAATGGGGTTCGGTCGTCCTCCTTCGGACCTCCATCAGCCCGAGGGCAAATGGAACGCTCCCCGGCGGGGGAGGTCGCAGACGGGATTACGGCCCAGGCCGCCATGCCAGTGCACTTCCAACTCTCGAAAGGGAGCTATTCCCCGGTTGGGGTCAACTTAGGGGTCAAATGCCCTACGGGACCTGCCCAACACCCCGCCAAGTGGCCCGTTTTGATCTCGAATCCGCTGGAGGCGACTCCGGGAATCGAACCCGGGATCGCGGTTTTGCAGTTCGGGCACGTTTGTTCGTCAGCGTCCGTAGACGTCCATCTCGAAGTCAGATCTGAGGAGCTCGAGCCGCTATCGGCCGCTGACGTCCGCCACAGTTCGCCGGCGTTGCCGTCAGTGATGCCGTCAGACCTTGGGCACCAGCGCGCGCCAGGACGGCCATGGCGACCCAGGTGGCCCCCGGCGACCGGTGCCAGCGGCCACTCCAGGTGCCGAAAGCATCGTCTGTCTCGTTATGACTACGAGGCGGCATTCATGATTGGGGCACGAGGAGATCGGCTCGCAGGAGATGTGCGGAGTCCAAGTGGCGACTGCGGCAGGTAGCTCGACACCTTCAGGTTCACGTACGACGCCGTTCCGAGTTCCACTTCATCGCTTTCCGAACGGCCTTGCGGGTCACCCCAAGTAGCCGCCCAACCGCGGAGTCGCTCAGCCCAATTCGGTGGAGGACAGGGCTCTCGGCGCGATGAGCTGGTAGACAGGTGGCGATTCAACCTGCCTCACCTCATGGGTGCGGTCGTACCGGAAGTGGGGCAAACTCGGCGAGAATGCGTGGCAAACTTGCCTGATAACGGCCGCGCTGCCGGCGGTATGGGACGGCTCAGCCTCGACCAGCTGCGCGCGGCAGTGGACAGCGGATCACTCCCTGCTCGAGGCTGCCCTGGCCGTCGCCGTAGTGAGCTCCACTGCGTTGTCGAGCTTCCGAACGCTCTTGTCAT
>DAHVDN010000075.1 GCA_027313505.1 Candidatus Dormiibacterota bacterium | reverse complement strand
GGCACCGAGCCGTCGTGTGGTCGGGTACTCCACCGGCTCAAGATGAAGCTCATTGCGCAAGCGCTGCATGGCACGATCGTGGACGACAGGGAACTTCCCCGGTGCCGCGTACGAGGGAGAGACGATGGCTACTCGGTCGCCGACTCGTAACTTCTCAGGGACAGTCAGCTCAGGACGCATTTGCCAATCATCCCCGAAAACACAAAGTCTTGCAAGTCAACGCTCAACAGTCGCTAACCTCGTGGGGTGACCCCCTCCAAGTAGTCCACGTGACCTGGCTCCAGCAGCTGGAGGGAAGCGGTGTTCAGGTATGGGAACAAGGTGCGGTCCGAGGCGAAACGCCGGCGGGTTCAGCAGGGCTCGCGTGGCCCTCAGGTACTGTGCAGAGGCAGCGCGGATCAAGGGGTGGATGGGCTCCGATCCCCCGATCGGGTAGATCACCTACACTGGCGCACCACGCGCTTCCAAAGCAAGTATCTTCCCGGTCGAGTAGCTGACGGTGACGCTGACCGGTCCGTATTGCATTGGACAATGCTGAGGCTCGCCTGGCGGTGGTGCCGGTCCACATGAGGGGGAGGGGAAAGTGCCGTCGAAGACCATGTCCCACACCCACTGACTGTTTGGCCCTGTCGCGGTGGAGTGAGTAAGATAGTCGACGCTTGCCGACACCAGCTTGAGAGGGGTGGCGGAGTAGCCCTGCTCGGCCTTGATGCCAATGGCGACGGCCTCCGCCTTGGAGATACCCCCGGAAGGCGGCTGCGGAGTGGAGGATGGTTGGGCGCATCCCGCCGTGGCCACGGACAGGAGCAGTAGACTGGCGATCAAGCCAAGTGCCCTCAGCCAACGTGCGTGGACGAACACCAAGGACGTCACTCCCGTCCGGTCTCGGTTGGCGCGAGTTGAGTTGACCATGCTCCGATCATAGGCCAGCTTCCGGTGGTGCCAAGCGCAGAGGACGAATTGTGGCGCGACATCTGCTCTGCCCAACGTTCGCACCACCTAAATGGCTACGCTCGGAGGCCTCTGCCATGGAACAAGCGCAACGTCGGTGTTCCCATCTTAGACAGACTCCGACCCACCTCGGCGCTGACTCAGCGCTACCTGAAGCAGGCGCCAGATCCCATGGTGGCCATGAGTACCTGTGTTCGAGAAGAGGCTCAGCGACTGGAGCGGCGAATTCAGCCGTCATCACGTCAGCCTCCAGGTGCTTGGGCGCTCCATCTGCACGCCACCCTGCGAGTCTTCAGAGGGGCCATTTTCCACCAATAAAGGGGACTCGAATCCGACGTTCGGGTTGAGTAGTCGGAGCTCAGTGCGTCATGACCGTGGGAAGTGTCGGAGGCACCGGGACAGTGGCCATGCACTCTCCGACAACGTCGGTATCGCGAATGTGCTGAGCCCACAGCTCCGGCCGCAGCGTCAAACGATGAGCAAGAGCGGGAATGGCCAAGTGCTGGACATCTTCAGGCAACACGAAGTCACGCCCCTCCAGAAGGGCCCTGGCGCGGGAGAGCTTGAGGAGAGCCAGAGCACCACGCGGACTGGATCCAACCTGGACCCTGGGACTCTCCCGAGTCGCCCGCACCAAGCTGACGATGTAGCCCACAATCTCCGGGCTCATTTCAACCTGTTCCGCCGACCGCTGGCACTCCAGGAAGTCGTCACCGGTCAGGACGGCCGCGAGCGTTACATCGTCGGAGGTCCGCCCCAAGCGCCGCTGCAGCATGCCTTCCTCGTCTTCTTTGGCCGGGTAGCCAATGCTGGTGCGGAGGATGAACCGGTCTACCTGCGCCTCAGGCAGGGGGTACGTCCCCTCGTACTCGATCGGATTCTGGGTGGCCAGAACGAGGAATGGTTCGGGCAGGGGATGCGTCACTCCTTCGATCGTGGTTTGCCGTTCCTGCATGGCCTCTAGAAGCGCCGCCTGGGTCTTGGGAGGAGAGCGGTTGATCTCATCGCCCAGGACCAAGTTCGCGAAGACCGGACCTGGCCGGAACTCGAAGGTGCGGCTGTGTTCATTAAAGATCGTCGATCCCGTGATGTCTGCGGGCATCAGATCAGGGGTGAACTGAATCCTGGCGAAGTCAAGGGCCATTGCCTGCGCAAATGACCGCGCCGTCACCGTCTTCGCCAGTCCCGGCACATCCTCCAAGAGAACGTGGCCGTCCGCAAGTAACCCAGTCAGGATAACCTTCAGCACGGGCCGCTTGCCGACAACCGCCCTCTCGACCTCGTCGAGGACTCGATCGGCCAGCTCACGGACTTCGGGCACTTCAAGGCTCAAAGCCCGGCTCCTTTGTGCGAACTTGACACTGCATCTAGTCGTAGTAATGTACACCTGAGTTAGGAATCGTGCAAGTGGATGCTGACGTTCTGATGAAGGACCGGGCCGAATCGATGGCATCGCCTACGGGTGCTGGAATCGGCCTGGAGCCCAGCAGCTGGCTCGGAGGCTTGGTCACCTTAGTGCTGGTGTGCTGGCTGGGTGCTCTTGCCTTCGGGGTGCCCGAACTCGCCGCGATCGGAGCGGCGCCAGCGCTGCTCCTGCTCTACGGGTTGATGACAGCTCGGTCTGAACCCGTCTCCGTGAGCCTTTCGTTGGACCGGGATCGAGCCGTCGAGGGCGACCGGGTCACAGTGCTGGTGCAGATGAAAGCTCATCGGTACTGGCGCCGGGTTGTCTGTGAGATCGGGTTGGCACCATCCCTGCAACCGGATGAGCCACCAGCCCGGTTTGCGTTGCAGCCCGGCGCGGGTGGCACGGCCAGTGCCACCGTCACCCTGCTCTGCAGCAGGTGGGGAGAGCACCAGGTCGGACCGGTGTTCATCCTCGCGTGCACCAGGGTTCCCCTGTTTGTGGGCAGGGGTGTGGTCGCAGCTACCGAGGTGATTCGCGTCCGTCCAGCGCCTTTAGCTCTACGGTCAGGAATCACAGCCGCCAGGACACAAGTGTACGTGGGCAATCAGCTGGCTCGGGAGCGGGGCCAAGGGCTCGAGTTCGCGGATATCCGGCGATACCTCCCCGGGGATCCGGTGAGAACCATCAACTGGAGAGTCACGGCCCGCCAGCGGACGGCCCATGTGAACATCTACCACCCCGACCGCAATTCCGATGTCGTGATCCTCCTGGACACCTTTACCGATCTCGGGCCAGTCTCCTGCGGGACCCTTGCCCTCGCCGGCCGGGCTGCCGCCACACTGGCGGAGTACCACCTGAGGAAACGCCGAGACCGAGTTGGGCTTCTGCTCTATGGGGGAGTTCTCGACTGGCTCGCCCCAAGCTCCGGAATCGGCCAGCTGCACCGCATCCTCGACACCATCGCGAGTATAAAGGTCGTGCCTAGCTACGAACGCCCGACCCTGGCGGTGATCCCACCCCGAGTCCTCTCCACCCAGTCGCTGGTCATAGCGATCTCACCCCTGGTTGAACCTCGTGCAGTGCAGGCACTGATGGAAATCAAGGCAAGGCAATTTGACCTCGCCCTCCTCGAGATAGACCCGGAGTCCTTCGTGGAAGGTAGTTCCAGCAGCCGCACCCAATTGGCCCGGAGGATCTGGGGCCTCTGGCGCGCAGCACGGCGAGCCGAACTCCTGGCTGCCGGGATCCCGGTGGTGCGCTGGGACCCCACTACCCCACTTGACCAGCCCGTATTCGTCCTGAACCAGCTTAGGAGGCAGAGGTGGACCGCTGGAGTGTGATGTGGCCACTCACTATAGGGGCGATCGCTTGTTTGCTCACTGCCCTCGTTGGCGCATATCTCGGCACACTAGCATCCGCCGGACTCCTCTCGAACTACCTCATGCCGTACGGAGCAGCTGCCGTCCTTGCGCTGGGGATCGCCCTTCGCAGGCCAGGGTTGGTGACAACTTCCAGCACTCTACTCTTGGTCAACTTTCTGCTTGCTGTCCGAACCCTTGGCCCGGCTGAGCTGCCATGGTTCATCACTCCCCTAATCGGTGCCGGCATCATCGCGGTGATGCAACTCGGTTGGTGGGCCATCGAGCTAACGGTACCGTGTCATGGCCAGCAGGACGTTTGCTTGCCACGGATCGGCGAGATAATCCTGACTTCTGCCGCAGCAGGCACACTTATCGTGGCGTTGCTGCCAGTTGCGCATTTCAGCCTAGCAAATGGGCTCATATTCGTATTCCTGGGGGCAGGGCTTGTGCTCTGCTTCATGGGCGCGACGATACTCTATGCTGCTTTCGCTGCGGCTCGTGCCGGGGTCCGCCCGCGCGAAGCCAAGCGCCTCTTTCCCTTGCGACCGTCCCGCAGTACCCCAGTCCGCACGCAGCACGGCCTTTGGCCGATTCCACCCATCGGGAGACGCCTCCGGGCCGCTCCTTTCCAGCCGGTGAGGCGGATCAGCCGACAATCGCTGGTTGTCCATGGCCTCTGGGCATTCATAGTCCTGTTGCTGGTCTTTCTGCTTGGCTCCACCTTAGCCCCTAGTACTTCCCGCGTCCTGGACTCCGGGGCAGGTGTCATAACCACGCTAATTTCGGTCAACCTCGCCAGGGCATACGTGTATGAGGCCCTCATCGCTGCAGGCGTCATCTCCTCACTGTTGCGACGCGTGCTGCTCTTCGCGGTGCAGCCAGCGCGGCGTCCGGACCAGTTAGGACGAAGACCGTTTGAGCTATCTGGAGCGCCTCCGGAGTGGACTCAGATCGTAGAGGCATGCCACGGGGCTACGGCTGCCGCGGCACCCAACCCCGCGTTGACTCTGATCGTGGAGAGCTTGTCGGACAAGCTGCAACAGCCGCGTGGGGCAAGTACCGCTACGAGCGACCGGGCGACCACGCAGGTAGTCTCTACGGAGCACGCCACCTCGGCGAGTCTGTCTCGCCGGCCACGGGCATCGGAATCGCCTCCGGTAGTCTCACTGGGCTCGACACTGGACCGCTTGGAGGCCTCATCAGATGCTTGATACCACCTCGTCCCCGGTACGGTGGTGGACAGCTCTCTGGGTTCTGCTTGTGGTCATCGTCGCCACGGCGATCGTGCTTTTCAGCGGGGCACGAGTTGAGAGGTTCGGTCCTACCCGCCAGGTCACTGTCCCTGTATGCGGCGTTCCCACTGGTGCCGCGCCTCATTGCTTCGTTGGCTCGAATCAACCATCCCCCGCTCAGAAGACCCCGGTATCGTCCACACCCAGCTCTCTCTTGCCCTTGGCGATCGCAACGGCGGTACTGATTGGCCTTGCCGCAAGCATATGGGCCACAAGGCGGAGTGCATGGGGCACCAAACGGCACGTTACCCCAGAACCGCCCCTAGGCAACGGGCTAAGTCGAGTCCCGCCTAGTCAACGTAGGCGACCGCCCACGAACCCTAAGGAGGTCATTCTTGCTGCAGCCGCGGATCTCGAGGACCATCTCAAGACACTCGAATTTTATCGCAACGAGACCGAGTCCACGGCCGCCTTTCTCCACCGAGCCCTGCCGCCCGAGGCATGGAGGAGTCCGGAGGGACGGGAACTCATTCGCCTATACTGCACCGCCCGATTCTCCGACCACCGCCTAGACGCTAGAGACGCAACGACGGCTACTCTCTGTAGCCACGTACTCGTGAACAGAACTGGATCGACTCACAGCGAACGGGGTGATCCGTATGCCTAGCGCTAGAGGACATCTCTTGATTCACACCGTCCGCATGGACTGCCAGCTCTCGTGGTCTGGGAACACCGACAGGCCAAATCGGTTCAAGAGCCTGGAAGGAGCCTGAGGAGAGCCTCGGCCCCAACTAGGACCGACCCTGGCGTCGCTTCTCGGTCACTTAATGGTTGGGATCGCCGAAATCACTCGCCACCGTTCACGATAGGGACGAGGTCGGAGTTATGTCACCGAGAAGCGACGCCTCGGGACCGACTGGTAGAAGTCCCCCGAGTCACTTCGTACCCAGGGCGGAGCCTCTGTACCGGTGGGAGTGAACGTCGTGTGCGCGGCCGGGTATGCACCGAGATCTTGAGGCCTGCCACTCATGAAACCCTACGATTGTAAACAGCCGGATCCTGGTCTTATCATGCATGGTGGCAGAAGACGTAGTCGGGGTTGTCGTGCTCCTGATGATTCATCTGCCGCTGCCGCTCCTGGCGGGCATCGTGGTGGCGTACTCAGCGGTGAATCTTCTCTTTACTGGTCTCTGCCAGGCATGATGAGGCGCGGAGAAGCAAAGCGGCTAGGAGGCAGTGGTCCCCTGGAGTACCGGGGCCATGGACGGACTCGTAGCAGGAAACCATGATCGCCGACCTGATCCTGAAGAATCCTGATGGCTCCTTGACGGGAAGCGGGTGGTCTTTCATCGCGGAGAGTGCTTGGATGGCAATTGGTGGTGTAAGGCGCATCTTCAACTACCTTCCCTAACGCTTGGTCACGCACCATCTGCCCTTTGCCGCTCTTTCCGGCGCCTTGCTTGAATGAGCCCTCGCACTCCCACGAGCCACAGTACAAATCCCCCTCCCCCGAGCACCGCGGCCACACCGGCGGGAACGAACCCAGCCAAGCCTGTGACTAACGCGGCACAGAAGAGCGCCCCCCCAATGGCCGTGACATTCAGTGACCGTCCAATGTGCGAGGTGCCGGTACTCTGACCGGTCACAGGCAGCCCTCCAGATCCCCCCGTGGGACTGCTCACCCGCTGGCGCTCGTTCCGCCGCAGCAGAACTGCGCGGCGCACCTCTCGCAGGCACACCGTAGCCAGCAGAAGGCCCGCTGCCCCCAATCCCAACGCCGCGCCGACGGGAATCGCCCTGACTAGCCCAGCAATCAGCGCGGCGACGACAATCACCGCCCCAACCAGTGCCGAGTAGGCGAATGCCCGGATGGCCACCGAGTAACCAGACTCGCGATCCACCATGTCAGCGCCCACTTGACCTGCGGCTATCGGACGTCACGGATCCCCCAGTGATGGCGCGGAAACCCCACCAGACGCCGGCTGGGCGGTCGTGGGAGCGTAGCGCCTGGTTCGCAGCCAGCCTAAGCAGTGCGTGTGACTCGTTGGGTATCGGAAGTCTGCGTGGTTACTCGCGCTAGCCGGTCGGGACCATCGCTCTAGGTGAACCTTTTCGCTGTTGACGAGACAGTGATGGCGATTCCCTGTATCGTCGGTCCTCAGGCTGATCATGCCGGAGATAGTACACCGGGGGGCCCAGCGTGCAACCGTGTATCCCCAAAGGTTTTCGACCAGCCTCCGAGTCAATCCCACCGTTCCCCGCGCCAATTGACCGACCCTTGCTACGCGGAGTTGACGTCCACGCGTGATCGTGGTCCAATCGCGTGGTGGACGCGAGTACCGAACAACCTGGGACTGCTGGTCGCCGCATCCCATTGCGACACCTGATTAGGTCTTCGCTGGCAGCCATATGTGGAGTAGGGATCCTGCTGGCCGTACTGCTGGCCGCTGGCTGTGCGGCGACTCCGGCGCCTCTGAGTCAACCGCGGATACCGCCGCTGCAAACGCCGGCCCCGACGACCATCTCGGTGGGCGATGGGGCAGTAGTGGGTGGAATCGACTTTTGCGCGGGGGTCTTCCCCAAGGTCTACCCACAATTTGTAGCCGGCACAGTGAAGGTATACCGCGGTAGCCTGACGACTGAGCCGACATCACCTCCTGGAAGCTTTCGATACGTCCTTCCTGGCGTGGTGGTGGCGCAGACGAAGGTGAGAGTCAACCAAGAGTTCCGGTTCATTCTTCCTCCTGGTGAGTACGTCTTGGAGGTCCCGGCCCCCTGGATTCCGGTCGAAGTGGCCGTTCGACCCGGCGCGACGT
This sequence comes from Candidatus Dormiibacterota bacterium, assembly GCA_027313505.1. GTDB lineage: Bacteria > Chloroflexota > Dormibacteria > Aeolococcales > Bog-877 > AG-12. The sequence goes on along the minus strand of DAHVDN010000075.1, from coordinate 1,236 downwards.
CCGTGAAGGACATCCCCGGCGTCTGCTTGTGAGCCGTCGCTCGAGTTGTCGGGCCCCAGCCTGCGCAGAGTCGAGCCAACGTCCGGCGGTCCAACCATGGTCTGGCGAGAGTGGTCGGTCGCTTGCGAGCAAGCGCCCCACGATCAGATCAGTCTGAGGGGATCTCGCGTCCGAAAGCGCGTCGCGCGCCCAGTACGGCCGCACCTGGGGCTCACCGAGAGTTCACCACGAGGGCGGGGCAACTACCGGTCAGTTGCTCCTTGAAATTGGCGACGATGCAGGCAAACCCCTCAACTCGTATGGTAGCTGCCCCGTGGCCCACTGCCCGAAAGTAGATCTCACGATGGCTCGTCTGGCGAAGAGCGACCACAGACGAGTTCGACGACGCCGCGCTTATTCGCTGAGCCGAACACTCTCCCGGCATGCAGCCCAGCGCGAAAGTGGAGCCCTGCGGAATGCTGATAACCGGCAATCGGCTGCCATCGGCCGGTGAATAGAGCTCGCCCATGCAATTCCCCAGCCTGACGGCGGAACCAGCTTGTGTCCTCGCCCAAAGGGGTGTCACGCAAAACGAGAACGCGAATGTGGGCCTCGGAATCGCGTACGGGGGGAAGGGGCTAGTGACCCGCCAGACCACTAGGCCAGCTATGAGTACGACCATGACTGCGGATGTTGTCAGAATGCCACGTCTTGACCGAAGCCGTCGCGCCGCCATCGGCAGGCGCCAGTAGCCAACCATCATCTGTTTATACACCCATGGCCGCGAAATGGCACACAACGGGATGTCCACCCTGACATTAGCTTGCGAAACGTGCTGGTGGCTGACTTGTTGGCCGAGGGCTCGGACTGGGTCGCCAATCACTGGACAAGGACGAAGACGCCAGTGCCAAGCGGCCCGGGTTTGACTGGTGCGCCATCCGCACATTGGCCAGTATCAAGCCCGTTGATTGGCTCTGGAGACGGCTTGCCCCCCTCGACTAGGCTTTGCTCTGACCGGTGTCCAAGATCAGCCCTGCCGGGCGTGCAAGCAAGCTGCGAAGACCTTGCCCGGGCTCTGCCCGTGACTTCGGCTGGCTCCCGATCCAGAACCCTGCAACAGCCCCACCAGGACAGTTGGAGCTAGAGTTGCAAAGTTGCTCCGGAAGTCAGTTCTGAGGGGCAAAACCGGGGTCGGAAGTCAGCCACACGCTCGTCCCGGCACAGCTTGGTGCGCGAGCCTTTCATCCCCGAGCCCAC
>DAHVDN010000074.1 GCA_027313505.1 Candidatus Dormiibacterota bacterium | reverse complement strand
ATGTGCTTTAGGATGGCGAGCCTGCCCGCCTGGAGTTGCAATGGGATGGGGCCGGCGATGCGCTCGTCGACCACGAGCTGCTGTCGGCTCCCGCTCCCTCGCTCGGACCCGCGGTAACGGAGAACCCGTACGCAAGCCTCCGGATACCAGCGCTGAGGATTGCGGGCGAAGAGCAGGAGGGCGGCGGTGGTGAGCCGTCCCCGCCGCCCGACCCGCAGCCCGCGAGCTATGAGGAGGCGCTCCGGATCGGGATGACCCAGGGCCGCGGCATACGCCTTGAGCAACTGCTGATCCAGGTCCGTCAGGGCCGCGCTCGAGACCTCGGTGGTCTCGTAGTTCGCCTGACCCTTGTCGTAGAGCAGCTCCTGGCGCTGGCGAAAGTTGAGCTTGCGGTTCTGGTCCCCGACGCGCAGGTAGACCTCGTCCTTGCTGGTGGCGTGCACCGAATCCGAGGGCTCGACCTCGATAACCAGTAGGTGGGCGGGGCGTCCAGATCCACTACGGCACTCCAGCAGCTCCGGCCGGCTCTTGATGGGTGGCTCCATGAAGGCGGCGACCAGCTGGAGCCACTCGGAGGCCGACCGCTGGAGGCCGTCAACCCCTTCCACCTCCCCACCGAACAGTCCCACGACGACGGTGCCCCCCTCGGCGTTGGCGAACCCAACCAGATCCTCAGCAAGGTCGCGGGGGGAGATCCGGGCGCTCTTGCGATCGAACCACTGGTCTTCCCGGAGGCCGAGCAGCATCTGGGCACGCTGCGATACTGGGGCACTGAGCGCCTGGGCAACGAGAACGGTGGGCATGTGCTCAGTCTAAACTATTTAGAGTAAGTAGACAGCTCCAGCTCGCCGCCGGCAGCGCAGCTCGACCGCGCGGGAGTCCCTGCACCTGGAGCGGGTGCTTCTGGCCTCGCCCGCCCGAGTGGTGGTCCCGGTTGGGTTCGTGTCCCGCTTCACCGTCACAGAGCACCTGCACCTGGATGTCTCAGGCCACCTCCTGGGTCCCGTCGGAGGCGGGTGGGAGGGCGGCCCTGGCCACCCGTACCCCGGGGTAGCTCCCCTCGCCCGGCCTCGGGGCCGCGTAAGTGGCGGCGGGCGCGGGTAGCCGAGGTAGTGCGCCGTGACGCCTCACGAGCGCACAATCCGGCCGATGGATCGAGAGTCCGTCGATCAAAGGGTCCGCGCCGCAGCCTTCGAGTTCCTGGGGCGGCTCACCCGACGGCTGGGTGAAGCCCTGCCGGCGGGTCAGCTCCGCCAGGGCTTCATGTACGACGGCCAGCGGGTGCCCCTGATGGGGCCCCAAGGGATCTTCAAACCCGCGGTACTCGATCTACCGCTCAGTATTACCACCGTGCCAGCGGTCCCCGGCCGGCCCCGGCCGTATTCGGATGAGATCGCGAACAACGGCTTCCTGCTCTACCGGTACCGCGGCACTGACCCCAGTCATCGGGACAACCAGGGACTCCGGGAGGCCATGAGGCGCCAGGTGCCGCTAATCTACTTTCTCGGCATTGAGCCCGGACTCTACGTGAGCGAGTGGCCCGTATTCATAACTGGCGACGATCCCGGCCACCTCACCTTCACGGTTCAGGTGGACGACCCGCTGACCAGTGATGCGGACCCCGCCCTCGAACTTCCGGACGAGCCTCGACGTGCGTACGTCACGCGCCTGGCGAAGCAGCGCCTGCACCAAGTGGCTTTCCGGCAGCGCGTCCTGCGCGCATACCGGGGGTCTTGCGCCATGTGCCAGCTACGCCACACCGACCTGCTCGACGCAGCCCACATTTTGCCGGACAGTTCCCCAGGTGGGGAGCCGGTCACGTCCAACGGGCTCGCCCTCTGCAAGATCCACCATGCGGCGTTCGACCACAACATCGTGGGAGTGCGCCCTGACTTGGTCATCCAGGTGCGCCACGACGTGCTGGATGAGGTGGACGGTCCCATGCTGCGGCACGGGCTCCAGGACCTCCACGATAGGCCGCTTTTGGTGGTGCCGCGACGGCCCACCGATAGGCCCAACACCGAGTTCCTGAGCCAACGCTACCAGCTATTTCAGGCGCCCCGGTACGCAGCCTAACCGGTGCGGGACCTGTGTTCGGACTTTCTTTGGTGTGAGCCCACGACCAGGGTACAGGTCACCTGGACTGACAAACGGGGTCCCCTCACCTCCCCCACCCCCCGTCCCGGATCACCTGCGGCGGGAGGGGGGCGGGAGGAGGCTACAGCGCCAGGTGGAGGCGAAGCGCCTCGTCCAGCTCCGCCATGATGGCGGGCGGCACGCTCCCGATCCGCGGCCCGAGGCGCTGTACCGCGACCGAGCGCACCTGTTCCGCCTGCGCCTTGGAGTCGTGGCGCAGGCCGGTGGCCGGGGCCGGCAGGAGCACCTGGAACGGATGGACCCGCTGGATGCTCGAGGTCACGGGCACAACTGTCACCACTCCCCGTCCCAGCTTCGACGCCGAGGCGTTGGCGCCGTCGTTGCTCACCACAACGGCCGGGCGGCGCTTGTTGGCCTCCGCACCCCTGACCGGTTCCAGATCGACCAGGAGGATCTCACCCCGGAGCATCGGCTCGGACTCCGTCGCCGGCGGTCTGGTCCCAAGCCGAGGCCTCTCCCGACTCCTCCCACTCCAGGAACGCGTCCTCGTATGCCGGGCCGAGCTGCGCCCCGCGCAGAAGGCGCACCGCCTGGTGCAGGACCGCCGACCGCGAGGGGAAGCTCTGCGACCGGGCGTACGAGTCCAGGAACTGGATGTCCTCCGCGGGGAGGCTGACACTAACCTTCATACCCGAATACTACCAGAGGTAGCACGCTGGTAGCAGGCGCCGTCGGGACCTGGCATTGCGTCCGCTCGCCGCTCTCGCCCCTACCTCCACTCTCGGACGAAGCGGAGCTTGCAGTCTTCGATCGCTGTCCGAGTTCGAGGATCCCGCCGGCCGCCGGGCGAAGGCCCGAGTCGCTACGTCTGGGCCCCGCCCGATAAAGCCTCACGGACAAGCGCCCTGAGCGCTTCGCCCTTAGCCCCGGTCAGGTGAGCGTGCTCACGGAATTGAAGGTATACCCCAGCGCCTTGGCGATAGCTACCCACCTGGCCTGGTCCATCGTCGCTCGCGTCAGGCTTTGAGCCGGCTGGAACCAGCACGTAGCCGAGGCGCTCCGCCACCTCTTCCGGTTGTGGATGGGAGCTCCTAAGGACCAGCGTCATCCAGCCTTGGTGGGGCCGGACGTATGCCCGGAGGCGGCCACCGCCGTCTTTCCAACCGACGTACGCCTTCCCGCCCCAGTCGGCCCCACCAAGCTCCGCGGCGCAGGACTCCACCAGGTCGACCAGCCCTTCGAGCAGCTGCCGCGCCGCCTCCGTCTTCAGTTGGCCAAGGTGCCATACTCTCCCATCGTCAGGCTCCGGAACCGGGCCATTGGGGCCGGCGTGGGCTGGCGCAGCCACTGCCGCATAAGCGTTCCCCACGGCCGCCCTCAGCACTTCCCCTCGCGCCCCGCTCAGGTCACCCATATGGCGAAGCTGAACCGACAAACCTCCGTCATCTGGGTGGTCTCGCACCTGGCTCGGCCCATCGTTCCTGGTGTTGGGTGCCACCCCGGGGGCCAGATACTCGTACCCGAGCTGCTCCGCCAACTGGGCCGCGGTGAACGACGACCGCCAGAGCTGAAACCAGACGTATGCCTCTTTCGGGTAGGCCCGCGCCCACGTGTGGCCCCGGTCATCCTTCCAGGCGAGGTACCGCTGTTGGGCCCAATCCGGCTCGCCGATTCCGTCCGCGCAAGACGTGACAAACGAGACCAGTCCCAAAAGGCGTGTCCGAGCACTCTCCGATTGAAGCTGCTGCAAATGCCACGACTTCCCGTCCTCCAGCCATGGCTTCCCGCCCCTGGCCTCTGGCACCGGGCCTGACTTGAACCGTTGCCAGAGCGCCACCAGTTCCTCGGGGTCTAGTTCGTAGGGAATGAGCTGGGCAAGGTCGTACCCATCCAGGTGTTGCTCGGGCGCTGCCGAGCCATCGGCTCTGAACTCCAGGCCCTCGCCCTGCAGCACCGCCCGCACGTCACGCCCGTCAGCCGGATCCAACCAGTGAAATCCCGCCGCCACTCGGCCCTGATTGTCCAGGACCCGGTGCGCATTCTCGACCCGCGAGGAGGCCAGGTGTGTACCCACGGGCTGAGCGTGCGTCTGCCCGAGGGCGGCAAGGTCGCCGTACGAAGTCCAATACCCCGCCGGAATCGCCCTCACCGCGGCGTCGATGCGGCTCCAGTCGAATCCGAACACCACGCCCTTGGACCCCGGCGGCGGGCCCGGCCAGATGGTGACGACTCGGTCAGCCAGTTGGGCACCACGCTTCTCGATCTCCTCGCGGCCCCATCGTTCGGACTTCGCGATGGCGCGCGTGAGCTCCAGATGACTTTCGGCGTAGATGGCCCGTTTCTGCTCGAAGGAGCTGTTGCCCAGCTCGGGGTTGTAGCCGGTGAGGGTGAGGTTGCCGAGCGTGTGCCCCGATTCCGCAAAGAGCCCGTCGGGGTCCTCGCCGAGCTCACTGAGCTGCTTGCGCCACTCGGGCGTCAGGGTCTGGGGCAGGATGTGCTCCACGCTGAGCTTGGCGCTCCCGAGGGGGACAGCTTCCTTGTGCTCCCAGGTCTCCTCCAGCCGTTCGAGGATCAGCCGTCGCTGATCAGCCCGTCCCATGAGGTAGAAGGGGCGCGAGAGAACCGCTGCCCGAACCTGCTCATCTGTAGGCCAGTAGCGGCGCGCGCCCGACAACCCTGACCGGACCGCATCCCGCACCGGAGTCGCGCCATCCACGTCCCTAATCAGTTCGATGAAGAGGCGATTTAACTGATTGGCGGGCACCTGGCACAGGAACCGGCGCACGATGAACGACTCCAGGTAGCTGAGCGTCAGCCGCAGATCTTCGATCGTGCATTGGCCCGCGTCCTGCAGCCCGTACAGATGCATTATCAGCGGGTAGGTCGTCTGGGCTCCCCACCGGTTCAGCCGCTGGAGGCTCGAACGAACCACAGGGTCCGGCTCCCGGCCCGGGTCAACCAACCTGGCGTAGAAGGAGGCCTGGTGGGCCAGCTCCCGGACTTGCTCCGCCACCTGGTCCTCGCGTCCGGCTAGCGGCTCAAGGCACTCCTGGTGACGACGGTACACCTCGTCCCGGGTGACATCCAGACCTCGGCGCTGCAGGTCCACCCGCGCCAGGCCCTCTAGGTTCTGCTCGCTGCCGAGGAGGTGTTCCATCGGTTGCCAGACTTTGGCGTGGATGTCTTCGCCCATGCGGGGAAGCAGCATGAAGATGAAATTGCGCAGAAGGTCAGCCTGGGTAAGGCCCACACCAGTACCGTTCAGGGACGCAAAGATGGCATATGGATTGTCTTCGGCTTCGGTTGTGATCTCGATAACCGCCAGCCGATCGACGATGACCTGGCGCATGAGCTTGAGGTCGAACTCAGTTCGTCCGTCCCCATCGGCCAGAGGCGGCCCGGCCCGAAGCGATTGCCCCAGGAACGTGAAGCTTGCGGTGATCTTGCTGGTGGTGACGGTCGCAGGCTCCCTGTCCATGCAGGCGAAGAAGGCTGCCCGGTCCGCTGTCGCGGGCAGCATCTTGTAGCGTTCCATGCCATCCGCGTACTCGTTCTTCAGGTAAAGCCGGTCGTATTTCGCCCGAGCGTCGGGGTCCTTCTCGGACTCCAGATCTCTCAAGGCTGCGAGGGCAAGAAAGAGAGTGATCAGCCGCTGTTGCCCGTCGATGACCAGGTAGGGCGAAACGCCATGGGCGCCCGTCAGGATCGGGGCGAGCACGAAACTGCCCAGGAAGTGTCGGGATCGCTTCGGCCAGCTGGATCCCTGCCGTTCCTCCACGAGCAGCTCGTACTGGGCCAAGATGTCGGCCCAAAGCTGCTTCAGCTGGTCTCCATCCCACGTGTACGGCCGCTGGAAAATTGGCACCCGGTACTGCTTCTGACCCTCGATGAGGGGCTTGAGAGTGGTGGGACCAGCCTTCATGGGGGGATATCATAGAGTCACGCGGTCGTTCGGCTCCGAGCTGCAAGGAACCCCCCGGGTGTGGGCACAGCCAAGCGCTTCCGCCACTTGACCCCGGGGCTCCCTCCTTGAAAGTGCTTTCACGGGTTCCAGCCAATGGCGGTGGGTGCGCACACTCCTGAATCGCTCGGGCCGCGGGGGCTTCGAATCCCGGCCGTGCCCGGATCGGCATTGTCCTCCGTGAGCGGTGGCCGGGCATGTCGGGTCCAAGGACCCCGCCCCAACTTCGGAGGAGAGCGGGGGGGCCGAGCTTCCTCAGGCACGGGCTGGTGCGTGCAGTCATGGTGGCGCTGGCAATGCCTCCTGCGAGCACCAGTGACGGCTCAGTCCGAGCAGAGCGTGTCGAATATGAGCTCCGACCCGGTCGGGATTCCGTCTCCCCCTTCCCTTCCGCACCGGACCGCCATATGCTGGGCGGAAGGCGCCACCTAGGGACGCGCCCCCTGGGGGACTACCCAAGTAGCAGGGCGGGCGAGCAAGTGATAGGATGATACATATGTTCGTGCCACTGTCGCAGGCACACCTCGACGAGGCCGCGGCGGTCCTTGCGCTGGCCGCCGCCACCGAGGGGCCCTGGTACAGAACCGCGTCTGTGATCGAGGATGCGGGCAGTGCCCTCCGCATTCTCAGCCGGGAATGGTCGGGCTTCGAGCTAATGCCAGAGCCGGAGCTCGCCGCTCTGGTGAACCGCGTCACACCCGTGGATGTCGCTCGCTTTCGGGCCGTAATCGAACTCCAGCAAGCAGCGGGGGTCCGCGTGGTCACGGTACTGGATCAAGACTACCCCATCAATTTGCGCCAGATCTATAATCGCCCTCCGTTTCTTTTCGTGAAAGGCCCTCTCCAGGAGCAGGACGCCAAGTCGATTGCCGTCGTTGGGACGAGGCAGGCCTCCGACCGTGGCCGAGAGTTGGCGGCTCTGGTGTCCTCGAGGCTGGTCAGCCATGGCGTCACGGTGGTCTCCGGGATGGCGCAAGGTATCGATGCAGCGGCTCATAGAGCCGCGCTGGCCGCCCGGGGACGGACGATCGCTGTCCTAGGTACGGGGATCGACCGAGTCTATCCGCCTGAGCACGCCCGTCTGGCCCAGGAGATCGTGGATGCCGGAGGAGCCATGGTCTCCCAGTTCCTGCCGGGATCGGGGCCGACCCGCTTTTCCTTCCCGATGCGCAACGCCGTGATGAGTGGCATAGCCATCGGCACGGTGGTTGTCGAGGCGTCCGCGACGAGCGGAGCGAGGCTCCAGGCCCGACTCGCACTCGAACATGGGAAACGGCTTTTCTTGGTGCGGCCGCTGGTTTTGGAGCAGGAGTGGGCCCAACGCTACTCGCACCGGCCAGGGGTAAGAGTTGTGGAGTCGGTCACCGACATCCTCGCAGCACTGCCAGAAGTTGGGGCGCCGCCGGCCCAGTTAACGCTGCGGTGACGGCTGGTGCCGTCCGCCCAGGATCTAGCCGACTCGGCCGCAGGCTACCTAGTCGCCGTGCCACCAGTCGCCGATGGCGTCTGCGACCTGTGCCACGGAGCCCCAAACCCTGGCTATCGGCGCTGCTTCAGCTGTGCCGAGACGTCCGGACAGGTGGCCCACCCAGTGGCCACGGTAGTCCCCATATCGCTTTACCAGATCGGGGGCCAGCTGCATCATGTGCTGCGGGGATACAAAGATAGCCCTGACTACGCCGTCAGGGCTCAATTCTCGCTCATCGTCGCAGCCCTGCTCACACGCTTCCTCTGGCGCCATGGAAAGTGCTTGGCAGCGGCTGCTGGGGAATCGTGGGATCTGGTGACCACCGTTCCCTCCAGCCGTGATAGGACGCTGCCGCATCCACTCGACCGGGCAATCCAGCTCTCAACTTGGCTGCGGAGCCAGTCCCGTCCCGTGCTCGCCAAGGGAGCCGGCGATGTCCGGCACAACCAGGCCGATGAGGGGGGATACGTGGTCACTCAGGAGGTGCGCGGGCGACAGATTTTGCTCTTGGACGACACCTATACCACTGGCGCCTCGCTGCAGAGCGCGGCATCGGCTCTGGCGGCGGCTGGCGCCAGGGTGGTGGGGGCCGTCCCGGTGGGCCGAGTCATCAATCCCGAGTTCAACGCGCAGGCTAAGTCGCTGTGGGGACGCGCGACCGCATTCCCCTTCGACTTCGAGCGGTGCTGCGTGTGCGCCGATGGGTGATGCTGGCCGTATATGCACGCCTACGACATCCCGGTGCGACTGCGTAGCCGCCAGCGGCAGCGCTGGACGCTCGCTCCAGCGGGGCGAAGCTGGCCCGCGCTGTCCGCCCACCGGTTTATCGGTGCCCCACCCGCCGTCCCCGATAAGTTGCGGCGGGTGGGCTCGGCGGCCGGACTGCCGACGCTGACTATCCGCCGCGCCCTGTTGTTAACAGGTCCGGCAATCGGGCTTGTAGGGGATCACCAAAAGTGCAGAGTTCTGGTCACGAATAGTGCAGAGCCCCGCGGCGAGGTTCATCTAACCACAAGCGGCCCTCCTCTGCGAGCGGCGGGTTCTTGGTGGGCCCTCATCCGGTAGCTGTGGCCGCGGATGTTCAGCACGGTGGCGTCATGGAGGATAACAACCTCGGCGAGTGGTGGCGCAGCCTACTGCGCCGACGCAGTGACGAACAACGCGAGGGAGACTCCAAGACCGATTAGCCCATCACTGTCAATCACGAACGAATCGCACTTTCCAGTGATCGTTGAGTCAGGAAGGCCATCTCGATGACGGTCGCCGTGTAGTCCCACGGGAGCGGATCTTCCTGGATACGGCTGCCTATCCATGAGAAGTCCCAACCTTCGGTGGGGTGCGACCAACCCTCGGTCACAAGTTGTTCGAACGACTCAGCCGACACTCTGACGCGTCACCTCGCCACTGAGATCCGCGCGGTTCAAGTCCTTAGCCATGATGGTGACGGCCTCCCCCTCGTAGAAGTCATCAGCAAGCCTTTCCCACCCTAGCCGTTCATACAGAAGCCGGGCTCTGGAGGAGTAGAGGTAGACCCTGGCGATCCCCATCCGGAGAGCCC
>DAHVDN010000073.1 GCA_027313505.1 Candidatus Dormiibacterota bacterium | reverse complement strand
TGTGCTCGTGGAGGATGGCCAGGGCGTCTGCGCGGGTGGGCACATCCGGATGAGGGCAGAGCGGCTCCGCTCATCGCAACTCGCCGGCCTCCAACCTTTGGGGAGTCTCGGTTTCAGCCGGAGCGGAGCGTCGCCACGGCGACCCCACCGGGCCTCGGCCGCCACCACGTGGCACAGAGGCTCCCACCGGCTAAGCTGGACAGCAGATGGTTGACGGGTTGGCGTTGGTTCTCGGTGGCGGGGGGGCCGCCGGCCAGGCCTGGGAAATCGGGATCATCGCGGGCTTGGCCGAAGCTGGAATCGACGTGACCGCGGCCGCGGAGCTGGTGATCGGGACTTCGTCGGGAGCCACGACTGCAGCACAGGTTCGCAGCGGCAAGTCGCCGGCCGAACTGTTGGATGCGGTCGTCTCTGCCCCCGCCGGCCCGGGCGCACCCAGGCGAGAGATGCCGCCGTCGCTGCCCATGGCCGTGGTGTTCGAACGGATGAGGGCCATCGGCGCCGCCGCCACCTCGGCGGCTGAACTCCAACGCGCGATGGGTGCCTTCGGGTTGGAGAGCGACTCCATCCTTGAAACGGGGGCTGAGGAGCGGCGCGCGACGGTCGCCGCCCGGCTGCCCGGCCCCGAATGGCCGGACAGGCCGATGATCGTCACCGCCGTCGACGCGCGCACCGGGGAGCTGGCCGCCTTCGACCGCCAGTCCGGCGTCGCCCTGGTGGACGCGGTCACCGCCAGCACAGCGCTGCCCGGCCTGGTCCCCACCGTCCCCATCAACGGCGCTCGCTACATCGACGGCGGCGTCCGCTCCTCCGAGAATGCCGACCTCGCCTCGGGTCACGCGCGCGTCCTGGTGCTGGCCCCTTTGGGAGGGCGGGGCCGGAGACCCCGGCCAGCAGGGCAGTTCGAGGGGCTGCGCCGATCACCGGACTGGGGCACGGACCTGGAGAGCCAGGCCGCGGCGCTGCTCCGCCAGGGCAGCCGCGTCGTGGTGATCACGCCGGACACTGATTCCCAGTTGGCGATGGGCACGAACCAGATGGACCTGGGGACTCGCATCCCCGCCGCCCGCGCCGGGTTCGCTCAGGGGAGGCGCGAGGCGGCGTCCTGCACGAGGCTCTGAACCGGCACCCGGAAGGCGCGCGCTGCCTGCGGGGCGCGGGTTTCGGCCGGCGTCCAATCGGGGGCCAGTTGGCGAACACTTTCTCCGTCTGTGGCGCGGGCAGGATCCCCGCGGCCGGGGGACCCGCGTTGTGGCTCGCGGGTCCCCCGCCGCACCGGGAGCGGTGACCAGGAATCCGATTCGGACAGGGTCGCCCGCCCGGTACCGGGGTGGTGGTCCGCAACTGGTACCCTCTTCCGGTGGCGGGTTCGGAGGCTGGGTGCCGAGCCTGCGCCGACCTGATGCGGCTGGCCGAGATGGTGCAGGCCGGCCAGCCGGGCTGGAGGTGCGTCGCGACCCGGCCGGAAACCCGATCGGCACACTCCCTGGAACAGCCCAGGACCAGCCGGCGCTGATCCTGGGATCGCACACCGCCACCGTGGCCGGAGGCAGGCGCTTCGACGGCCCCTGCGGGGTGATGGCGGCCATCGAGGCGGTCCGGCGGATCCGGGAACGGGGTGGAAGACCACAACGGACCGACCGGGTCGTGGACTTACTCGGTGAGGAGCCAAACGACTTCGGGATCCTCAGCACTGGCGCCCATAGAGAACTGAGGGGGCCATGAGTTCCAACTGGATGGGTCTGGCGCGCACGTCCCAGAGCGGGGCACAGGCGAGGTTCGTCTCGTGCCCTAGGGTGAGAGCGCCCTTCGTCGTCAAGAGGTTGGACGGGGACGGCGCGGGGAGGGCGGCGGCGGACACTCCCGCCACGGAGGCATCCGTCAGCGCGTGAGCGCTACCGCGCTGGCGCGCTGACGCGCTATAGCGGGGCATCGCCCTCATGTACCAGTTGCGCAACCTGAGCTGCCAGTTTCGGATCGGTCTGGAGCAGGCCGAGCAGGGCGCGGGTGACAGCGTAAGTGGTGGTGTCGTGCTCTAGGGCGAAGGCCTTCAGGTGGCGATGAAGCGGCTTGGGGACCTCGGCGGTGTAGCGGACGATCGGGTCCAGTGACTGCGGCACCGGATGGGGGGTGGCCGTGACCTCGGCCACCCGCGCCAGGTCAGAGACTTTCATGGGATACTCCCGCGACGACTTCCGAGCTGAGCAATTCTTCGAGTAGGGCGCCATAGGCATGGCCATCTGGAGGCACAAGTCCGTAGCCCCACCCGTACGCTTCAAATAGTGGGATCTCCGACCTCAGCACCGGAAGTCCCCGGGCCCCGAGCACCTCGCGCGCACCTCGTGCGCTGCGGGTGCCCGACCTGACTCTAGTGAGCAGAACGAGCACGTCGGGGTTGTTCTGGGCGCCTGCCTGAGCCAGGAGGTCGATCGTGGGGGCGAGACGATCCAGGTCCATGAGGTAGGGCTCCACCGGAACCAGGACCACGCTGGCTGACGCGACCGCCGCCTGCACGATGGCTATGTGCCCAGGAGGCGTGTCGAGCACGACGTGCTGGTATCCCTGGGCCAGGCCCGGGAGGCGTGTCTTGAGGTTGTGGTGTGGGTAAGCGACGGTCCGATACGGAAGCTCCGGTGACAGCTGCGCCCAGCGGCTGGCTGAGCCTTGGGGATCGGTGTCCACCAGCAAGGTAGGCGCTTTCCTGCCCAGGCTGGCTGCGAGATGGACTGCGGTGGTGGTTTTCCCCACCCCCCCTTTCAAGTTGACGACGGCGAGCTGGATGACGAGACCTCCATGTGCTGTCGACAGAGGCGCGTCCGCGCGGATAGAGCGATCCCTAGCGCTATGGCTGGCGAGGCGTCGCTCGCCCCTGACGACGCCCAGGACTTCGCTCACCTTGCGGACCAGCCGCCGTGATCCCGGTATGGCGATCAGGCCGAAGCGCTGGCAGAAGGCGACGGCCTCCTCGTGAAGCGTGGCCACTACCAAAGAGGAGGGCTGACGCCCTCTTGAGGGCGTCACGGAGGGGCTGTCCCCCCAAGCCCTGGCCCCGCAGGAATTGGTCGAGAGCTCGGCCGAGCCAGCACGATGGCGGGGGTCGCGGGACGCGATCCCCTGCCCACGCGCTTCGGGACCTCCGCGCGACGCAGGAGAGGGCCGGGCAGGGTGACGAAGTAGGGCCAGTGACGCACGGTTGGCTTCCTGCGGTCACTGTGTGCTCCATCCCCAACGGTGGGCCGTTACCGCTGAGCGGATTCCTCTGATCGCGGGGGACGCTGCTGGCCGAGTGTCCAGCGGCTTGACAACTTGACAAAAGCCTATAGTGGTCTGGTGCTTCACCCCTTCGCCGCCCGGGCTCGCGAGTCCTTCGGGGCCACCCTGGAGCGCCTTGGCGTCAGTGAAGAGTCCGGAGGCTCCTCGGCCGAGGAACTCGGCCGTCGGGCGGCAATCCTGGTGGGGGCCGGGCGGGTCTGGGACCGCCACCTCGGCTCTATGCTGGGGGCTGACCAGGTTGCCGGTCTGCTGGGGGTCGGCACTCGCCAGGCGGTCCACGACCGGGTGCGGCGAGGCGGTCTGCTGGCTCTGCGTCGCGGTAGCCGGCAGGTGCGCTTCCCAGCCTTCCAGCTGATCGACCGCCCCGGGACGACCACCAAGGCAGTACTGCCGGGGCTCCCCGCACTCCTGGGTGCTTTCCAAGAGGCAGAGGTGGACCCCTGGACCGCAGCCTCGTGGTTCTGCACCCCCAACGCCTTGCTGCATGGGATGGAACCTGCGCGCTGGCTGGCGGACGGGGGCAGCCTTGATCTGGCCCTGGTGGCCGCCCGACGTAGCGCTAGCCGTCTCGGTCAGTGAGCCAGAGCCCCTCCCTGGCGGGGCCCCCCGGCGATCTGAGCCACTTCCCCGTCCACCAGTTGGCGCCCGGCCAGGTGCTGGCTCGGATCCACCGGGCTGACCGCACGAGCGGCTTCTACAGCTCCGACGGCTCCGGTCGCTTCGATCTGCCTTCACCCGAGGGCACCTGCTACCTCGGCGAAGAGCCTCTCGCCAGCTTCGTCGAGGTCTTCCGGGAGGCTGCAGTGGTGGCCGAGGCCCTGCTCAACGCCAAGGTCTTGTCCCTTATCCAGCTTCGGGATCATGTCCGCTTGGCCGACGTCACCGCTCCCTTCAGTCGCCGCTTTGGGGTCACCGGGGAGATTCATGCCAGCACCGCCTACGGGCCCCCCCAAGCTTGGGCGGCGGCGCTCCACCGGGCTGGCTTCAACGGCATCCGGTACCTGGTCCGCCACGACCCCTCCCAGAGTCTGCCCGGTATCGCCCTCTTCGGCCTGGCCGGTGAGCATGACGATCAGTTCCTCACGGTGAAGACGGCAGCTGTGCCGACCTCGCTGGTCACGGCGGCTGAGGCACGCTTCGGCATCGTGATCCTGCCGACCCCCTGAGGCCCGTGATGCGCCTGTTGCCGAGTGCCAAGCCCGTTCAGAGCTATCGGTACCTCAATCGAGTCGGCGCGGAGGTGGCCAGGCCATCGGATGTAGCTCCCGACGGGGGCTGGTTCCGTCAGCGCGGTACGTGCGTAGCTGAGGAGTGCCCGGCCGGCCGGGCGGGTTGACTGCGCATTGACCATTCAGCTCTCCAGGGGATGCAATCGCTCCAGCCGGTGTGAGACTACGCCGCAGCCACGCCACGACAGTCATGGAGGGCGGGATGCAGGGGATGCCCACTTTCGACAGCGAGGGTGCCAGCGTCCAGGACACTGTCCGGCGGTGGGCCGTGTCCTCGGCCTCCGAGTGGGACACTCGGGCATGGGTCTCACGGCGATCCTCGGTGCCGGGCAACGAAGTCAAGCATCTCTTGGGCGCCACCAGGATTTCCGAGGCAGAGAAGAGAGGCGGTCGTGTCTGACCCTCCGGGCGGTGGCCCGCCAAGGCCCACTCGCAGGTCGCTGGGTGACTTCACCGCTCGCGAAGTCGAGATCGTCGAGCTGGTCGCTGCGGGCCTCACCAACCGTCAGATCGGAGCGCAGCTCCACATCAGCGAGAACACCGTCGAGTACCACCTCCACCGCCTCTTCTATCGACTCAGCATCTCGACCCGTGCCGCTCTGGTGCACCTCTGGGATAGCCACCACCCGTCGGCTGGGGAGTCCACCTGAGCCGGACTCTTCTCCCAAAAGACTACGGATTCCCGTAGTCCCATTTCCCAATGGGCCTGCCACAATGCTCTCGTGCAGTCGCCACTTCACCTGCCGAACAGCCGGGGCATACGCCTTACTCTCGCCATGAGCCTTGCCTTCATCGTTGGCTTGGCGCTGACTACGCTGCCGGCCCTCGCCAGCAGTAGCAACACCCCGACGATCGGCAACGGAGACTGCTGGCGCGGAGGCACACCGTTTACATGTCGAGTCACATGGACGGGGGTGAACACTTTCATCTACTTCAGAGCCATTGATCAGTACTCAGCTGCCGAGCCGGGATGGACGTCTCCCGTCACGGCCGCCGTAGCTGCGTGGAACAGCGCACCTGGCCCGCAGTTCTATAGCTTTACCCCGCATTCAAATGACACTTGGATATACATTGTGGCCGCGCAGACTGGCCAGCACGGGCTTACCAGCAGCATGGTGGGGCTTACTTGGAACTGTGACCGTAGTGGGTACTGTACTGACTTGAACCAGGCCATGGACATCTATTGGTCCAACGTGTATCTCAATCAGAGCACTTTGAACGGCCAGGCAGCCGCGTACGTTCAGAACACTGCTGCCCACGAGTCAGGCCATGCGATGGGCCTCTACCACAATAGCAGTGACTCCTCATCAGTGATGTGGCCGTACGAAACCACAGTTCCTGGACCCGATGCGAACGACATAGGGACATATCCCGGCTGCTCCTCATCTGGGGCGGGTATCGACTGCATCTACGGGTTTGGAGATGGTTGAGTGTGGTACTCAGATGTGAGACAACGTGGAACTGGCAAGAGCATCAGCGTAGGGGTCGTCCTTGCACTCATCCTTGGAGTTGGAGCTGGCGGTGCGATCACGCTTGCAGCGAGCTCGAACAAGAGTCCTGTGACCAACCCTGATCGTGGACTAACGGACGCGCAACGAGCACTCCGCTATAGTCAGCTACAAGGCGCGTTCGAAGCTCGCTACACTTCCTGGCTGGAACACCTAGACATCGGTCAGCTCGCGTTGGGGAAGCTGCCAAGGGAGTCGATGCTGGGCACAGGAGTAGCGGCCCAAGTGCAGACTCTGGCACAGGCAGTAGCGGGTGCCGAGTACATCGTCGTGGGTACGGCTACGGCGATCAAGCCAACTCCATTCAGCGGGACCGCAGTCACCTTGACGGTGACTGACATGATGAAGGGTCCCTCAGTCAAGGAGGTCACGATCGTCCAGCCCGGCGGCTTGCTTCCGACGAGTGACTGGAAAGGGGTCATTGTGGCGTCTGCACCAACAGATCCTCTTCTGCTGCCAGGGCAAGAGGCTTTGCTGTTCTTGACCAGGGTAGCGGGGAGTACGAACTTCAGTGTCCAGCCCGTCACCGGCCTATATTCAATTACCCGTGGGAACGTCGATGCTGTCCTGGGCAACCCCTTTGCGTCTGAGCTGTCGGGGCGGTCCGTGGCCGTGGTGAAGGGGCAGATCGCAGCGTTGATCGTCAAGTAGCACCGGAGACGCCGAGAGCGCGTCGAGGATCTTTGGCGGCCGTGAGATGGTCGCTGCCTTCAGGGGCAGTCCATGACCTTTCAGACGAGCTACGATCTGGCATGAGCCTTCGAACGATCCCCTCGTGACCTGCGGGACCGGGCTGGGCGGCCACCTCGTCAGATACCCCAGATGCGCGGCTCGGCCGCGCACCTGGGCCTTCTTGGCCGCCAGTGCCTCCCTGGTCCGCTGCCTGATAATCCGCCGCTCGTCCTGAGATGTGTCGGAGGCCCACGGCCAGCGCTCCACACCTGGTCCCGGGTGGCCTTGGTCCGAACAAAGGGCCGTTTATGTGACGAGCGTGATGGCCGGCCACAACGGTCGCTGGACGCGTTCACAACCCGTGCCCACAATCAGCGGCGCATAGCGTCCCCGCGCCACCGATTCTGAGCGGCGGTCATCGACCCGGGCGCTGGAAGTGGCGGTAGATGGTGGGATGCGAGACCCCGAACTCGGAGGCGATCTCGGCGACGATGTGGGCCCGCCGGCCATAGGGGCCCACCGCTTCGCACATCTCCTAGGCCATCCTGGCATGGCGGCGGCCAGGCCGTTGCGGGGGGCTCGGCCATCAAGGCGTGCTCGAACTCGGCGATGGCGCCGAGGATCTGGAAGAACATCCGGCCCACCGCGGTGGAGGTGTCTATCCCCTGGTCGATCACCACCAGGTCGACGCCCCCTCCTGCAAGTCGCGGGACAGGACGATCAGGTGCTCGAGGGACCGTCCGACCTGTCGACCAGGACCTCGGCGCAGCCCGCGGCCTGGAGCGCGTCCCGATGGGCGTCGAGATTCTGGTCGGTGGTGGACACCCGCCTGTAGCCGATGCGCATTGATCGAGCGCATCGCAAACAGGGGATGCCATTACATAGATTCGTACACGGTCTGCGTTACAGGTTCGACCTAGTGAAACGGCGCGCCGGGCGAGCGCGTCCGCGAACGATCGTTTACGAGACAGCCCACCCCATGCGCCCACAGCCCTCAGAAAGCGTCCCGAGGTCCGGCACCATCGAGGCGGGGTCCTCAGCGAGTGGTCAGCCAAGAGCGTTCGCAGAGGTACCCAGCGGGAGCGTCACAGGACTCATGAGCACTGCTCGCAGGTACGGCTTGCCCCAGAGTGTCTGCGGGCTTGTTGGGGCTACCAGGGCGCTGGCCGGATAGATCGCCGTAGTGTTGCCGTAGGTCCAGCAGCCCCCCCCAGGCGCAAAGTCCGAGTTCGGGATCGCGACGCTGTGAGTTGCTCCCGGCAAGGTAACGTATAGCCAGGCTGACATCTCCGTGGACTGCCCTATGCTCACGCATTGGGGGATCCCTTTCACTCCTGCAGGCATCTGCACTACGACGAACGCGGCTAACGTCCCTCCCGGACTTAGGTCGACTGGTCCGACCTGAGTGGTGCCGTGGCCATAAAGCTGAGCTGCCGAAAGACCGCGACCGTGGTTCGACGGTGCCGACGTCACCAACCCGGTGGCCAGGTTGACCCCAACGGCTCGCGGCCAGGAAATCAATGGCGCGCCATTCAATGAGCAGTCGCCGGGCCCGACATCGCGCAAGACGAACAGCCAGGGCGAGTCGTCCGGGCCATAGGCGCCGTAACTCATCACCTTCATCTGGAGCTGGCTCGTCCGACAACGAGGGGCCAGTGACGGCGTCGGGGAACTGCTCGGACTCGCCGTCGGGCTCAGCGAAGAAGCTACCACCTGGCCGGCGCGCGGTCCTGTCGGGCTGGGCTGGCGGTGAGCAGTCGCGATGACGAGCCCGGAGGTGACAGCGGCAATCCCTAGAGTGACCACAATCGCGCTGAGCCAGTGAGTTCCGCCCCTCTTCCTGCCTAGGGTCTCACCCGTCTTACCCAGCCTGTCAACGCTCAATAGCCCCATGTCATCACCACCCTGAGGGTAAGATCCCTTTCTGCACGATGTCGTAGTCTCCTGACGCGATCGCGTCCCATTGCCACATCACCGCGTGACTCCCGCCCGGACTCTGGCCGCCGAAGAACTCTCCTTCTGCGGTGTAGGAGCACTGTGGGCTGTCCCCGCTCTCGCACAGTTGACTCGTGCCCGACTCCGGAGGCGAGTTGTAGTTGTAGGTCCAACCGCTCGGCGCAGTCGGGGCGGGCGCGTTTGTGTTGCTGTTGTTGTAGGCCCCTGGAGCATCCTGCGCCGTCCACTCCCAAGTGTTCGTAATGGTGCCTTGACTCCCGAATGTGAAGCTCCAGAAGCCGGGGTTGGCGTAAGCCCCAGGGGCTGGATTGAGACCTGAGCCGCAGCACACCACCTGCGGCGCGGCGAACCCGCCGGTGATGGTCGCACTCTGACTGCCTCCGGAGTTGCACAAGGTCCCAGGCGTCGCACCGGAGCCGTACTCCAGCCAATCCCAGAATCCATTGAAGGTACAACGGTCTAGCGTGGTTGCGATGCCCACAGCGGCCTTGGCGTCACACTGACCTGATGTAGCGGTCGCGTTCCAGCCAAATGTAGTGCCGCCGCTCCCCTGGTGGCCCTCGATGTCCATGACGACGATAGGAA
>DAHVDN010000072.1 GCA_027313505.1 Candidatus Dormiibacterota bacterium | reverse complement strand
CCGGCAATAATGAAGCACGCGGTCCTCAAGCGCGAGGCGCGGTGGGCCACTTCCCCGGGGACCTTGCCCCTTAGGCTCTGAAGGTCGAAGCGGCCCTCTCCGGTCATGACTAGATCAGCGACCGAGAGACGGCCATCTAAGTCACAGGCATCGGCAATCAGCTGGACTCCAGGAGAAAGGCGGGCACCGCAAAAGGCAACCAGGCCGAAACCGGCACCACCACCCGCACCTGATCCTGGGACCTGCTCTGGCCTACACTTGCCTAGGTCGCGGCGGACCACCGCTGCCAGGCGGGCTAGCCCCTCCTCCAGCCGCGCCACCGTCGCTGCGTCAGCACCCTTCTGTGGTCCATATGTGCTGGCTGAGCCCAGGGGACCAAGAAGGGGGTTGGTCACGTCGCACCCTACCAGCACCTCGACCGCTGCCAACCGAGGATCGACTAGGCTGTCGTCGATGTGATCAAGCTCGAGGAGGCCAAGCCCGCCTTCGGGGATCTCGCTCCCGTCCTCCCGAAGAAAGCGGTACCCGAGTGCGCGGGCCATTCCGGCGCCCCCATCAGATGAGGCGCTGCCTCCGATTCCGACGAGGATCTTCTTCGGGGAGCGCCCCAGACACGCTTGGATTAGTACCCCGAGTCCCCTCGTGCTCGCTGTGCCCGCGGTAACTGGGTTGGGGGACCTAATGAGGGCGATTCCGGCGGCGGTAGCGAGTTCTATGACCGCACTCTGTCCGTCCGGTTCCGCGAGCCACCCGATGGGAGCCCGCACCGGTTCCACTAGCAACGGCCCGGGGACTAGGTGCCGTGTGGTCCTTCCACCGTGGGCCGAGACCACCGTGTCGAGAAACCCATCACCGCCGTCCGCTAGGGGCAGCGCCGTGACCGTAGCCGTCGGCCACGCCCGTCGCACCCCGGCCCCCATAGCCGCGCACGCCTGCACTGCGGTCAGAGTGCCTTTGAACGCGTTTGGGGCAAGCAGTACGTGCCTCCGCTTCGTAGCCGCGTCAGGTTCAGCCACCGTGGCCCGGTAAGTGGCAACGGGAGCCCGAGCACCGCCCCTGGGTTGCACAGGTAGACCGTCTGTGTCGAGCCCCTTCATTCCCCCATGATGCCCACTCTCAATCAAACCGGCCGCATCCGAAACTTGGACAAGGCCGCGCGCAGCGTGTTCGAACCCTTACGCAATCTCGGACCAATGACCCGCCTTCTTCTGTCCAGCGCGGGCCCACCCCGTAGTTTCCTCTGCTGCCCGCCCCTCCACACGCCAGAGTCTGCTCTCGAATCCGCGCGCTCCTTCGTTGCTCCCCCTGCGGACGGCCGCATCTTCCGGCCGCCGGAGACTCCATGCCCACCTCCTCTGGAAACGTTCCGGGCGCGACTCAAGGTACTGGTCAGTTTGGCCACTGGCCGGCCACAGGGAGACTTGTGGCTTCCCACCAACTGGTACTACCGGTCTATCACGACCCGGACAGTTCCGCTGGACTGACTTGCGCAAGGGAGGGCTCAGTGACTAGGGCCACAGCCCCCCAGTCGAGATCACCGTATCCCGCCTGCATGGCCCTCTCATACAGAGCCAGTGCTGCGTCAGCGCAGCCGACAGAGGTTCCCTGGTCATCGGCGAGGGCCGTGATGAGCCTCAGATCCTTGTATGCCAAGCTGAGCTTGAACATTGGGGACAGGTCTCCGGCGACAATCTTCTCGATCAGTGTGTGCCTTAGCTGCCAACTGTCCGCACTGGTCGTCGGCATAACTTCAAGTAGAACCAGCGGGTCAGCTCCGGCTTGCACTGCGAGGGCGTACCCCTCAGCGACCACGGCCATGTTTGCACAGGCGACCAGGTTGTTTGCCAGCTTGACCGCCTGGCCAGAGCCCAGTGGTCCACAATGGTATACGGTGCTCCCCACATGGCGTAGCACCGGCTCCACCCTGCTACGAGCCGCCTCCTCCCCACCAAGCAGGATGGTCAACTCGCCCTTCTCTGCAGCCCAAGGTCCCTTCCCGACCGGCGCATCGACCATTGAGATACCCCGATCGGCGAGAGCCTCCCCACACTTCCGCACAGCCAGTGGGCCAGAGGTTGACATGTCCACCACGACCGCAGGGGCCGGATCCGAATGTAGCACGCCCTCTTCGCCGAGTAGGACTTCCACTAGTACGTCTGGGTGGGGAAGCATGCATATGACCACGTCAGCCGCCTCGCCGGCGGCCCTAGGAGTGCTCTCCGCGTGAGCCCCCAGGGCAACGGCATCAGCAACGCGGCTGGCATCGGGATCAAACACATGTAGCTCGTGCCCCGCCTTGAGGAGCTGGCGGGCCATCGGCCCCCCCATGGTGCCCAGGCCCAGAAACGCAACTCGCTCACGTGGATCGTTAGAAGTACTGTCCCGCAGTTCAACTGTCACTACCATTCACTCCTCTCTCAGCTCACACAAGAGGGCTCCACCGCTCGCCTAGGTCTAGAGTTGAGACCTCCAGTGGATTGACTTCTGCCGCGTAACCTCACCCAAGATCTCCATCCCATAGCCATGGCCTATCCCGGAGGACTTGAACGGTTCCGAGGTGCCACCCTCGGCCTTGCCCCGTGTGGTGTTGATCTTCACCATGCCCGCCTCCAAACGCTCGATGGCGGCCATCGCGCGCAACGGCGACGTGGTGCAAACGATGGCTGCCAAGCCGTACCTACTTGCGTTTGCCAACGCAAGCGCCTCCTCGAAGTCGTCGAACGGGATCAGCGGTGCAATTGGCCCGAAGGTCTCCTCCTGCATGAGCAACATCCCATCCGTAACGCCGGTAAGGATCGTCGGTGGATAGAAGTACCCGCGGCGATCAAGCCGATAGCCACCACAATGAAGCTCCGCGCCCAGCTTCACCGCGTCCTCAACCTGGCTCGCCACCTTTTCAAGCTGCAGCTCATCAATGAGCGGCCCCATGGTTGTCGCAGGATCCCTTCCAGGCCCTATGCGCTGCGCCGCCGACACCCTCTCCATCTCCTCGACAAACTGCTCAAAGACGCTACGTTGAACATAGATGCGCTCCGTGGATGTGCAGATCTGACCCGCATTAGCATACGTCGTGGCAGCTGCCAGCCTCGCTGCCGCACCCAGATCAACAGTCTCATCTACAATCAACGGATCCTTACCGCCAAGCTCCAACACTACCTTGCGGAGCAGCGGGCCGCACACTCCACCAATGGATCGCCCGGTACGCTCGCTTCCCACGAACACCACTAGATCGACGTCATAGTGGCCCACCAGCGCCGCACCTGTAGGACCAGAACCGAGCAGCACGTTCACTACCCCAGGGGGTAGATGGCCAAACGCTGCTTCGACGAGCAGACGCGTAGCCATCGGCGTCTTCTCAGACGGCTTAAGGACGACCGTATTTCCCATAGCCAGATTCGGAGCTAGGTTCTCCATTGCAATCGCTATTGGGAAGTTCCAGGGTACTATACACGCACACACTCCTCTAGGAACTCGGTGCTGGAATACCAAATTCCCAGCTGCTGCGCCTTGCACGCCCGTGCGCGCGTGTACCGCGAGCTCGGCAAATGAGCGCAGTACCCCCGCTGCGAACCGCACCTCCGCTGCAGCCTCTCTACGAGGCTTGCCATTCTCCGCAACGAAAGCGTCTATGATCGGGTCAGCGTGCCCCTCAAGGTGAACTGCAGCGTCCAACAATAGATCCTTTCGCTGGGTCGGCGAGAGGCTCCCCCACCTGGGCTGGGCCCTGCGTGCAGACGCGACCGCCGCATCGACCATCGCAACCCCCTCAGGCATGGTTTCAAGCCGTTCCTCACTCGCCGGGTCCAAGACCTCGATGCCGACTGCCCCAGCCTCTGCGACTGCCCCGTTCTCAATCCAGTGGCTCAGCACAGCACGTCCCTCCTGCATTACTTGGTTCGTCATCCAGGGATTGCGCGCCGAGCGGCAGTCCCAACCCCAGTGATTGCTCGCCTCCGGTCGCAAGCTGGCCCGAACGCAACTCGAGCCGTTCTGGGTCCACAACACACATCTGTCCCGAGACCAGGACTGGTATTGGATCTGGCGTCATGCCGTGCAGAATAGAGATCCCAGCATGTACTGCGCCCTGAATAAAAACTGGGTTCACGGTACTGAAAACGAATGCCACGGGCGCCAGGCCCGCATCCTTCAGAGTGTACAGCGACCACCCGGCCGCCACGCCACCCTTAGCCGCAGGTAGCACGAGGACAGTACCCGCAATACATTGGCCTTCCAAAGCGTGGCCCCGACGGGAGATCACCCCGGTGGCGCGGTCGAGATCATAGCGCGGGCTGAACGCATCTGAGGACACTAGGCACCGTGCTGTGACAATCGGACCATAGCCCCCGGCGGCCTTGAAAACGATCTGGCTCTCAGGCAAGCGGCACCTTGCCTGAAATCGCAGCCTGCACGCAGGCTTCGGTACGCCTGAATGCTGCTTCAAGTCCATACCCGCCGACAATGTTGGCCAACTTTGCCGAGTTTGTCACCAGAGTTCGCCACTCGAATGCCTGGCGCATAGCTGGCAGCCCCATCAGATAGAAGCACGTACCGGACAGCACCAGTACGCCAGCGTCCCGCAGCTTGCTAACATACCCCAGCTCCGTGGCTAATTGAAGGTTTTGGACATTAGTCGTGACAACAAAAGTTGTGGCAGGATGGACCACATTACCCTCCATGAGCTCCGCCGCGTTGCGCAGCTCGAAGGGAGACAGTTGCGGCCCACTCATGACAACGACGTCAGCTTGAACGCCAGCCAACGGATACGACTTGAACATCCCATCAACCGAAGCGCGGTCGACCAGCATCTCCGCAACGGGTTCCCCTCCCTGAAACGCTGTCGGTTCATCCGGAGCCTCCGGAGTCACCCCTACCATATGAAACATGGCAAGCGAACCATAGCTCGCTAGGGCGGCGCCGAGGTGCTTCAGTGCATCCCCGCTCACGGCTTGCGGTCCACCCACAAACACCGGCACCTCCCAGTAGTCGTTGACCTGCCGGCCGACGATTCCACCAATGGCGCCCCAATCAGCCAGGTCGCTCGGCGCCACGTCAAGTCTCACACGTACTGTGCCACGACGGCTCTCAAGCCGATGGAACCCGTAGTCCGGAGTGCGGCCTGTTATACCGGCTGCCAACGCGGCTGGACCCGACTCATAGTTTGACCTTGCTCCAAACACCGAGTTCGCATAGATCACTGTCCCAGTATCTCCCCACGCGACATGGTCCCCGAAGGTCGGTTGGCACACGCTCTGGTAGTTGACACACGTGTCTGTGAGCATGACATTCATGGACGCCAGTAGCCTCATAAGCTCGTGCTCGTCGCGCACCATGGCTGCATCTTGCCGCAACCGCGCGGCAGCGCGAAAGTCGACGCAACGAGCGTTGGTCGTGGTCGGCACACCCACTACCGCGCCCCCGTCCGCCAACCGACGAATGAAGTCAAGTCCTGGTCGGCCGAGTACCTCCATGTCCGCCGTCATGTGGGCCCCGCTAACTTCGACGAATCTCTCCGCACCCAGAGCCTGCCCCACCTGGATTTGGCTCTGTATTGCCCACCGCATTGCTGCCCCGTCACGGCCCCTTGACATGGCTACTTCTTCTTCCGACAGCCTCACTCACTTTGCCCTCGACTCACCGCGACAAACAGAACCTCTATCCTGATCAACACAAGCCGCCGGCTTCCCCCACTCGTAGGGGCACTAGTAAGCGCACGTGGTCCGACCGTCAAGCCTGTACTCCACTTTGCAGCACCGGTGACCGTGTCGCCTCACCCCAGCCACCCTTCGCGCCAGAATCACTTCCCGACCTCTGCGCTAGCCTGCGGGCGCATTGCTGGCGATCGCAGTGTCTGACTCAGCGGGTCACGAGCGAGCCACACCACACTGGCCGCCAAGACCATAACGACTGGCAATATGTACATCGAGGCATGCAGTCCAAGGATTTGTGCAATCACGCCGCTACTTAGAGGTCCCAGAACAGCTCCAATTTCAGCCCCTACGAGCGCCACCCCGAAGGCCGTCCCAGCAAAGGCCGGATCAGCAAGATCCGTGACCAACGCGATGGCAGTTGGAATGTATGCTCCTAGGATCCCTCCTAGCGCAACCAGTCCAAACATCAAGATTGGTGAACTCACCGTCGTGAATACGTAAAAGACCACCGCTGCCCCGAGGCACAGGAACGAAATAGCACCCCGGCGGCCGATATGGTCAGCAACCAAGCCACTAAGCACCAGCCCAACCGTGATGCCGCCAAAGAGCGCCGCTGAGAGCATACCTCCGCTGATGAAAGTGAGGTGGTGGATCTTCTCAACATACAGCGGAATGAATGCGGCGGCAGCCCAGAACGCGAAATTATACAACCCATGGAGCACGAATACAACCCACACGTTTCTGATCTTGAAGGCGTCCTTCACCCGTGCCTTGGGTTGACGTCCGGTACGCGCGACCGCCTCTGAGTGCGCCGGTGTCTCACTACGGGGCCGCTCTCTGACGAAGATAAGGAAGAGGACACCCGCCACAATACTTAGGCCTCCCACCACTGGCCAAGGCGCGCGCCAGCCCCATCTAGCTGCAATTATCGTCGCGAGGGCAATACCGGCTAGAGTCCCGAGGCTGTAGCCGGTTTCCCAGATAGCAAGCGCTCTCGCTCTCAGTCTGTATGCAAACGTCTCACTGATCCATGCTGCGCCCGCCGGATACTGGAAGCCCTCAAAGACACCTGTGAGAACTCGCACTGCACCAAGAAACGGGACGGAGTTCGCCGCCGCAGTGATACTGGTTACTGCGCCAAATCCGATTACCGACGGACCAATTACCTTCTTCCGGCCAAACTTGTCGGAGAGATAGCCGCCCACGAATGTTGATGTGTAACCGACAAAGAACAAGGATACCAGAGCTCCCGACTCCGCGAGAGAAAGATGGAACTGTACTATTAGAAGTGGCAGAAGCGGGGCGATCAATCCTCTGTCTGCGAAGTTCAAGATCCATGTTACCCAGTTCCATATGAGTACGCGGAGCGCGTAGCCGTGCCACTCTGGACTCTGCTGGTAGTTGACAGCCATCGCTCGTTACTCCTCCGTCTATGACCATTAAGGTCACACTCTGTCAATTAGGTCGGCACTACGGTGCCCTCATAGTTGCGCGTGCACGTCACAGAACTTGGCGTCTCGACTCAGAAGGCACCTCCATCGGTCCGGCTCTGGCAGGCCTGGCGACGTGAGGTGGGACCCAACTGCCCGCCGACTGGGACAGCAGCACTCAGCACTTCCGATTGGGTCATAGTGTGTGATCGCAAGCGTCTCGCCGACGGGCCAAGCTTGATGTGGAGGGATTCATCCGTTGGGACGTGGAGATTGAGCTCGTACACATCTGAGCGCATGTAGTGAGTGCTGAGTTCAACTGCGTTACGGCCTCTGGCGTAGGTGACCCGCTTCATCAAGAGGAGCGGCGTGCGTGGTTTGATTGACAGTGCGGTTGCGATCTCGCGGCTAGCGGGGCATGCGCGAATGGTGATCGTGGCGTCGGACAAAGGGACTTCAAGCCTCTCCAGGGCCCTTAGGATTGGGGTCGTTTCTACGTCGGCGCGTACTAAACGTGTCCGAAAGGTGTCAGCCACGAACACGCGGACCAGCGCGAGTGGATGGCCCTCGGTGAGATAGAGCCGGTGAAATGAGAGCGCGCCACGGCTCGGACCTCCGAGTTCAGCCGGGACACCGTCTCCAACGACCCACCGAAAGTCAAGCACCTTAGTCTCGAGTGATGCACCACTCGTCGTGAGGGTTTCGAGGAATGGCTGTAAGCGGTCGAGAGAGTGGCGGACATGGGGGCTGATGATGAAGGTCCCTTTGCCTTGTCGGCGCACCACCAGGCCCTCGTCGACAAGAACCTGGACGGCCGAACGCACGGTTGTCCGGGCGACACCATAGGTTCGCATAAGGGCTTCCTCTGTCGGTAGTTGCCCACCTACCTTCAGGCGCTTGATCTCGTCTATCAGTCGCTCCACTAGCTGATCGCGCAGAGGCTTGAGACTCGCGCGGTTCAAGGAGTCGTCCACAGCCTTCCTCATGTTCAGTCGGGCCGCCTCTTGGCCGGGAGCCAAGGTGGAGGAATCGTATCAGAACGTCTTCTGGGCGTCAAGTGCTATCCCTCTTCAGGGCAGCGGCGCGAGTCCGGGTCAGGTAGCACCAGCCCGGACAGCGCAGCCAGTCGACGCCCGCTCGGCCCCGGGGTGGCACGCACGCGTGGGCCAGCGCCGCCAGCTGCGGGCGACCCCTGGCATCGAACTCAGGCTCGCGGCTTGACAGTCTACGGAGGTGTCCAACCCGTCCTGCGGGCCGACCGTCCCCAGGATGCCAGCGACCGGGACGTAGTGGCGCCCGCTAGCGGTGGCGGCCGCTGCTACCAGTTGGCGCCGGGGCGGCGGCGACTGAGCTGGTGCCCGTCACCCCCTCGCTTGGGACTCCGACTGCGGCTCGTACTCGAGGGTCGAGGTCGACTCGGAAGTGCGAAGCGCTGTGTCCAACACCACTCCCTCCGGCATAGTTTGCGCTCCGCAGGAGGAGCATTGCGAGAACAGCGCTACTACTGGCTTCAAACCGGACGGCAGTGCGACAACCTGGCCAGAGCCTCCTTGAGGGCGCGGCGGCTCACGTCGCGAACGCCGATGCCAGGGTGCAACGGCTGGATGCAGAGCGCCGTAGTCTGGCCCGGGAGCAATCGGAGCTGGAGACATCCCTTCGCGTGAAGGGTTCCGCCGACTTGCAGGCAGTGCTCGGGGAAGCTACCCTGAAGGTCGCCCGGTCGGGCCCTACGCGCGACCGCGAGATGGGCCACCTGAACTTGGTGCGCCTCGCTCCCGCCCGAAGACACCTGGCCCACTCCCTTCGCATCACCCCGGCCGGCCCTTGGGCTGGTTCCCGTCGCCCCTACTCCAAGATGTGCTACGCCTTCTGCGTCGGGGGCGGAGGCCCCTGGTGTCTGCACGAATGGCGACTGAAAGGCGACTTGGCCCCGGTTCCTCGCTCACCACGCTCGGTTTCCTAAACCGCGTGTCGGAGGTTCGAGTCCTTCCGGGGGCACCAGGCCTTGGGTCCAGCGAGTGTCGTCGAGTCTCACTTCAATTCGTCCGGATTGGAGTCAAAATCGCAGTCAACAACCGAGGGGCAAAGGCGGGTCAGGCACTCCCGCAGGAGACCCAGACCACCTCGCGCCAGGACGCCCCTGAGGGTAGGCCAACAGGCACGTAGCCGAACCTGATCGTGTGGTACCCGACTCGGTTCAGACAGTCAGGCCAGCCGGCCAAGTGCCAGGTCCCTGCCGCGTCCTCCCACTCGCCGACGCTGCCATCGATGCCGTACCACCAGCCGTCAACGTGACCGGAAGCCTGCCTGGCACTACTGAAGAAAGTGCCGGTGAGGACCGTCGCGACGGGCGGACGCGTCCCCAGCACGTAGCCTGCACCGACCCCCAGCGCGGTCAGCAGAGCCCCGACGTCGCTGACCAAAATGACCCGCTTATTCA
>DAHVDN010000071.1 GCA_027313505.1 Candidatus Dormiibacterota bacterium | reverse complement strand
GGGGCAGCCCCTACGGCCAGACCCTCCGGGGCCCTGATTCGGTCAACGGCGCCCACCGGCGGCTCATGGACGCGGGCGCCGCCCGGTCGTCTCTCTACGAGATCGTGCAGGTGCTCGTTCCTACGCCGGGTACGGTGATCGCCCACGTGCGCCGGCAGGCACTGGCCACGGGCGATTCGGGAACGTTCTCGGAGATGGCGATGTACGTCGTCGTCGAGCCTGCCGGGCGATGGGAGCTGGTGGGCGGCCAGAACGCGCTCATATCGGCCCGTCCATGGTGATGTCGCCAGAGTAGGAGCACAACGCTGTCGTTTCCTGCCTCCCACAGCAATCGCGGCCTATCGAGCTGGATAGGGATGGTCATCCCCGGACTTGGCCTTCCTGTGTGAACCCCCCGAGAGCTCGCCATCGCCGTGCGCGCCGCTCGGTACACCCTCGTCCTGCACGGTGGTGCTCTTCTCTAGGCCTCGACGGGACTGGTTGCCACGGTCCCGATATCGATCGCTACGTGACCCAAGGGGTTCGGGATCCGGGGGAACTCCCGCGGTCCGGCCAAGGATTCCGCCAAACCCGCGAGACCCTGGAGCCCTTCGAGGGGGCGCAAACCTACAACGTCGACCACGCTGACGATCAGCCTCGAGTCGTCCCCTGCGGCGCGCTTCGGTCTTGTACTCCGAACAATAGTTTGGTACATTTGTTCGATGAGGGAGACAGGTCGCTGGAATCCGGTCCCCGACCGGCTCCCGACCCACTGGGGCCAGGTGGTCGATCGGGCCGATGTGCAGGAGTTGGTGGTCTTGGACCGACTGCTGCCGGCGCGGGAGGCTGAGTACGGAGTCATACCCCCAGGACTCCACGAGCGAGTGGTGCGTGGGTTGGTCCAGCGGGGGATGGATGGCCTGTACACCCACCAGGCGGAGGCGGTTGATGCCGCTCTCAGGGGGGTCAGCGTGGCGGTGGTCACTCCCACAGCTTCGGGGAAGTCCCTCTGCTATCTGCTACCGATCCTGGACGCCGTGGTCCGTGACCCGGACGCCACCGCGCTGATGCTGTTCCCCACCAAGGCGCTGGCCCAGGATCAGCTTCACGAACTTCGCCAGATGGGAGATGCGGTCGAAGTCGAGCTCAAGACATTCACCTACGACGGTGACACCCCGCCCGGCGCCCGGGCCGCTCTGAGACAGTCCGGGCAGGTGGTTCTCAGCAATCCCGACATGCTCCACACTGGCATCTTGCCGCACCACACCGCCTGGGTGAGGTTGTTCAGCGGCCTTAGGTACGTCGTCCTCGATGAGCTTCACACCTACCGAGGGGTGTTCGGCAGTCACGTCGCCAATGTGCTGCGTCGACTCGATCGGATCTGCGCCTTCTACGGGTCGCGCCCGACATACATCTGTTCTTCCGCCACGATCGCCAACCCGGGAGAGCTCGCAGAGCGGCTGCTGGGGCGCTCGGTTGAGGTGGTGGATCGCAACGGGGCCCCGGCGCCGACGCGTCGGTTCGTCGTTCTCAATCCACCGGTCGTCGAGCCGCGGCTGGGCATCCGCCGGAGCGCCAGCCTGGAGGCTCGTCGTCTGGTGCCCCAACTGGTGAGGTCTGGCGCTCAGACCATCGTCTTCGGCCAGACCAGGCTTCAGGTTGAGCTGCTGCTGAACTATTTGGAGCGCGAGGTGCTCAGCGATGGGCGCGGTATCGGGGCGGAGAGGGCGGGGTCCGTAAGGGCGTACAGGGGGGGCTACCTCCCCCTGGAGCGTCGAGCGATTGAAGCGGGCCTTCGGTCTGGATCGGTGCGGTGTGTTGTCGCAACCAGCGCCTTGGAGCTCGGAATCGACATCGGCAGGCTCGACGCTGCCGTCTTGGTCGGCTATCCCGGCACGATCGCGAGCCTTTGGCAGAGGGTGGGTCGGGCAGGCCGGCGACAGGGGTCGGCTCTGCAACTACTGATCACAGCGGGTGGGCCCCTGGACCAATTCCTCGCCAGGCATCCCGAGTATCTCTTGGACGGCTCTCCGGAGCGCGCCTATGTGGACCCAGACAACCTTCTCGTACTAGCTGGCCACCTTCAAGCTGCGATCTTCGAGCTTCCACTTCCGGTCGGTGCGGCCTTCGGTGGTGTGGACGTTGGGGGACTACTGGAGGTGTTGGAGGAGGATGGCCTGGTACACCGTGCCAGCGGCTGCTGGCATTGGGCGGCCGATGCCTTTCCGGCGGACGCCATCAGCCTGCGCACAGCAGCCTCAAGCAATGTGGTGATCATGGACACCTCGGTCGATAGTGGGTCTCCATCCCAGGGTCCCCAGGGTCCCTCCTCCGGCTCTTCGGGAGGGCGCTCGGGCGTTGGCGCAAGAGTGGTTGGGGAGCTCGATGAGTGGTCGGCACCCTTGTTGGTCCACGACGATGCCATATACATGCACCAGGGTCGGCAGTACCACGTTGAGCGCCTCGACTGGGAGGAACGAAAGGCCTATGTGCATCCGGTGTCGGTTGACTACTACACCGACTCCGACCTTAGAGTCGGCCTGCAGGTGCTGGACTGCCTGGCGGGACCGCTCATCGACGCCGACCTCCAAACCGCGCGGGCGCACGGCGAGGTGCGGGTCAGCATCTTGGCCGCCATGTACCGAAAGATCCGCCTGCTCACCCATGAGACCGTCGGCGCTGGGCCGATTCGCGTCCCCGAGCGGGATCTTCAAACCACAGCCTACTGGTGTTCCTTCGATGCGGAGATCGCTCATCGGATTGCAGGTTCTGAGATGGGACTTGATGCTCTAGGCCATGCGCTGGGGCAGATCGCTTGCCTCATGGCCATGTGCGACCGGCGCGACCTGGGGGTGGTCACCCAGGTACGCGCGGCGCTGTCCGCCTTGCCTACCCCTCCGCCCCAATTGGCGCCGCCCTCGGAGGTCCTGGTGGGGCAGAGGCCCACGGCTCTCGGGATTCCAGGGCCGGCCGCGAGCGATGCCCCCTGCGTCTTCATCTATGACATGCATCCCGGAGGCGTGGGGCTGAGCGCTCGCCTCTTCGATCTCCACAGGGAGCTTCTCCAAGGTGCTGCCTCCCTGCTACGGGAGTGCGAGTGTCGGTCGGGTTGTCCCGGGTGCGTCGGTCCCATCGCCGGCGTGGAGGAGGGTGCCAAACTCTCGGCCCTGCGGATTCTTGAAGAGAGCGGCTGGTGACCTCAACCCTTCGGCTGAAGCTCTCGGCGCTGCAGGGTGATCCCGCATTACGGCTGGGTCCCCGTCGGCGGCGCCCTACGCCCCTACGCGAGACGCCGATGGATTACCTAGATGGCTTCAGTCGTCTGATGGCCATGGGCTTTTCCTGGGATCCGGAGCGGGAGCTCCTGGTGCGCCGGGTGGAGTTCGCGGTCGAGGCGCTTCAACTCTCCGCAAAGAGGCTCGATTGGCCAGCACTGCGAGGGCTCTCGTCAACGGTTCCTAGTGGGGTACCGCTCTCGCTGCTGTGCTTCGATCTCGAGACCACCGGATTGCAGCGAGGCACCGGCACGGTGCCATTCCTCTACGGATGGGCGAGCCTTTCGGGAGATTGTGCTTCGGTGGTCGTCGAGCAGTGGCTCCTGCCCGAGCTCGGTCAGGAGCAGCCACTTGTCCGGGCTGCCCTTGATCGGATGCGAAGCGCCGGCTTGCTGGTCACCTACAACGGAGCCAGCTATGATCTGCCCCTGCTGAAGGCCAGGATGGTGATGGCAGGAGTGGATAGAGCCTGGCCCGCGACGCCGCATCTGGATCTGCTGCCGGTGGTGCGAAGGCTCTTTCGACACCGCTTGGAGAGGTGCACCTTGCGCGCCGTGGAGGAACGTCTGCTTCACCTCGAGCGGGAAGGTGATCTGCCGGGCCGTGAGGCTCCAGAGCGGTACTGGCGGTTCCTGGAGACCAGAGATCCTGACACCCTTCGCGAGGTCATAGACCACAACCAACAGGACGTCCTCTCGTTGCTTGGGGTTCTCGAGAGGCTGGTGCGCCATCTGGAACTGGAAGGACCGCAACCCACCGACTGGCTCAGTCTGGGGCGCTTCATCGAGGCGCGAGGCGACCTGGAAGGGGCAGGGGCCGCCTACCAGCGGGCTGAGGCCATCTCACCCGCACCGCTCGATCGTGCCGCGGCCCTTAGGCGCGGACGCTTGCTGCGCCGGCAAGGCAGGTCGACTGAGGCGATCGAGGTCTGGCGCACCATCTGGGAGCGTTGGAGGGATCCTGAGGCAGCGGAGGCGATCTGCGTTGACCAAGAGCATCGCCAGCGCGACCTGGAGGCGGCACTGCGGACGGCGAAGGAGGCGCTACGGGAGGCGCCAGTAGGGTGGGATCAGCGGTTCGCCAAGCGCATCTGGAGGCTTCAGGCCCGGCTGGGGCCCTCAGCAGGATCCTCCACTCCCCTCAGATCCCTCTCGGTGAGATCTGAGACAGATAGGCCGTGGGTCGACTGGCTTCCCGGTGGCGAGTCCTATCAGGCATGGTTAGCACTAAGACGTGGACGGAGCCGGTCGGGGTCAGGACGGGGTGCCGGGCCCGACGTCCGATTCGGGTAGCGGTCGGTGCCGTCCTCCCTGCGGCGCCGGAAGCCTGCGCTCCATCAGCCTTTGGAACCCCTCCTCTGCCGCCTGGCGCTGGAACAGCAACTTCAACCTGGTGAGCGGGACGGCCATGGCGGCCGTCACCTCCAGCTCCGCAACCTCCCGCACCAGGCGCAGGTCGGAAATGGAGGTGTTGGGAGTTTCGAGCAGCTCCTTTACCAGAGCCATCGCCAGCAGGTCGTGGCGACTGAAGTGCCGCCTTCCACTGGGGTCTCGCGACGGCTTGACCACCCCGAGCTGTTCCCAATACCGCAGAATCCTCGGGCTCACCCCGATCTGGCGGCTGGCGTCCGCGATCTGACGGTCGGCGGGCTCTGACTCTCCGAGGCTCATCACATGTCCATCCGAGTTGCGGTTTGGTGAGGAGGCCTACTTCTGCCGCTAGCCGCCCCTGTCACAAGATTCTGCCTTCGACGCCTTGCGACTTAGACCATCATGGTGATCTGCCGGGCGCCGCACAAGGAGATCCTGTCCTGACCCGGCCCGACACCTAAGCTCCTCCGAGTGCGGTCGACTTGTCGGGGCAGCGTGAACCGGTGGGTTGCCACCCGGCTTGCGGATGCGATTGCTTTCGGCCGGGAACGACTCATTCGAAGGCGTGACGGGGCACGCAGCCGAGCGGTGGGGATCTCCCGCCGGCCCCAGCGACGAGGAGAACTCCCCGATGGGGCTTGGGGTACGCCGACTACGCTT
The DNA here is from genome assembly GCA_027313505.1 of Candidatus Dormiibacterota bacterium. Lineage (GTDB taxonomy): Bacteria > Chloroflexota > Dormibacteria > Aeolococcales > Bog-877 > AG-12. The sequence continues at coordinate 4,569 of DAHVDN010000071.1, read as the reverse complement.
ACTGTCTGGCGGATCGGCGGAAGATCCTGTCAGACAGTGTCAGCGAGATCGCCGCGAGTCCCGAAGTTGAGGCCATCCTAGTCGGCCGACGAATTTGCTAGGTGAGCACATCTAGAGCGTCCGGCCATTTCTAGATGAAGGAGAGATAGCGCATGGGAGTCACCGAGGAGGTCGCCCGGTTCGCCAGCGATCTGAACTGGGACATGCTGTCGTCGGGGGCCACAGCGATCGCGGTGGACCACATGACTGACGCATGGGGTGTGATGTTGGCCGGAAGTGAAGCCGATTCCGGCCTAATCTTGCGGAGAGTGCTGGGTGTCAGAGGGTCGGGAGCGGTTCCCATAGTCGGTACCGGCTATCGCGCGTCAGCTGTGGACGCAGCTCTGCTAAACGGGACTGCTGGCCACGCGCTTGATTACGACGACACTCAGCTCTCCACCTCGAAGCAGGCAGTGTATGGGCTGCTCACCCACCCGTCGGTACCGGTCCTGTCTGCGGTTTCTGCTGTGGGATGCATGCGGCCGACCACGGGTCGCCAACTTGTCGTCGCCTACGTGGCGGGAGTCGAAGTCGCCTGCCGGGTGGCTGACGCGATGGACAGTCGGCACTACCAAGATGGATTTCACACGACAGGCACAGCTGGCGCCATCGGTGCTGGCGCAGCGGTGGGTAGGCTCCTCGGTTTAGACCCAGGAACGATGGCGACCTGCCTCGGCATAGCGGCGTCCCAGAGCGCTGGGTTGCGAGAGAACTTCGGGACCATGACCAAGCCGCTGCATTCCGGTAGGGCCGCGCAGAGTGGAGTCCTCGCGGCGCAGCTAGCGGAGGCTGGCTTCACCGCGAGTCAGGACATCCTGGAGGCGCCACGCGGCTTCCTCAACGCGGCGGCCGGTGGGTTTGATCGAAGCAAACTCGTGGGCACCATCGGTCATCCATTCTTCCTGGAGACTCCCGGGGTGTCGATCAAGCCCTACCCGTCAGGCTCCCTATCGCATCCGGCGCAGGACCTCATTCTGGACATCGTCGACCGAGAACAACTTACGCCCGAGGACATCGACCGTGTTGAGGTGGGAAGCAATTCGAATGTGTTGAATGCGCTGATCCATCACCGGCCGAAGACGGGCCTCGAGGGCAAGTTCAGCCTGGAGTACTGCATGGCAACCGGTGTCGTCAGACGGCGGGCCGGGCTTGCGGAGTTCACCGACGCAGCTGTCCGCGATCCATCGGTACAAGCCTTCTTGCCAAAAGTCGAGGTTGTGATCGATCCAGAGCTGGAGGCTCTCGGCTTTCAGCATGTACGCACTCGAGTGACCGTCAGTTGCGTGGACGGACGCCGGTTCGAAGAGACCGCGGCGTGGGCCCGAGGCTATCCGCAGACGCCGCTTAGCGAGGCGGAGCTGGAGAGTAAGTTCCTGGCTTGTGCAGCGGAAGTGTTGCCTGCAGACAGAGCTCAGCTCGCCTGGAGAGCGGTCCGGTCGGTGACGGAAGCCGGATCAGTGGCCGGGATCATGGAGGTGCTGAAGCCTTGAGCGCATCGATGAGGGCGGATGGCGGTGACCGCTAGCGGCGGCAAAGAAGAGTGACCTGGTCCTCGAAGAGTTACTCGCGCTGGGGCGGTCGGTCACCTACCAACGAATGACCGCCTAAGGAGCGCCACGCGGTCGAGCGGCTTCTGCTTGCCTCCTTGTCGAAGTTCTTCACCTAGTTTTGGCAGGATGCGTCGGGTGGGATCTTGCATTCGCTGGTAGACTTGACACAATCATGTTAGCTACCATCCTCCTGCTATCGCTCTTTGCAGTGACTGCCGTGGCCGTTATGACCAGGCTGCTGGGGGTCTCCGAGGGCTGGTGGGCGATGGTGGCGGCCGCGGTCGCCCTCTTGACTGGGCTAGTCAGTGTCAGCGCTGCCTGGGCGAGCCTGGGGCAGACCGTGGACGTCCTTTTGTTCTTTGGGGGGCTTGTGGTCCTGACGGCAGTGCTCAGTCGGGCCGGCGCTATTGAAGTCGTGTTGGACCGGATGGAGCGATGGAGTGGCGCCAGTTCACGCCGACTCTTGCTGGCCACCATCCTGGTCACAGCCGCCATCACGGCGGTGTTTTCAAACGACGCTGCAGCCCTGCTCATCACTCCTGCTCTGATCGGTCGGCTCAGGAGCCGCCACCTGCCCGCGGCCCCCTTCCTGCTGGCGGTTGCGATCGTTGCAAACTCAGCCTCATTACTTTTGCCTGTCAGCAATCCGGTCAATCTCCTGATCCTGGATCGGAATCATCTCCCACTTGCGGGCTACATCCTTCACGTGACACCGTTCGCGTTTGTAGGGCTAGTCGTGGCGAGCGCAGCCCTGGCGCTGCTTGGCTGGCGTTCCCTGAGCGACCCAAGTCCAGCGCCGCATATCAAGAACCGCCGGGCGCCGGCCACTCTGGGCCCCCTTTTCGCCATTCTCATCGGATTGGCGGTCGCGGACACCGCAGCGGTCGTCACGGGGTTTCCGCTGGGGCCGCCCACCGTGATTGCCGCCCTGGCGGCTCTTCTTACCTATTCGTGGCGGGAACAGATTAGCCCGTTGGTTACCCTCGCCCGGGTCCGATGGTCCTTGTTGCCGCTGGTGATGGGTTTCGCGATCCTGGCTGCCGGGATGGAGCACTCCCATCTGCTGGGGACAGTCTTCGCTGGTGCGGCGGGCCGTCCCGGTGGCCTGGGGTCCGACCTAAGGGTCGGGGGCGTGACCGCCGTTTTGGCAGCAGCTTTCAACAATCTGCCAGCTGCCTTTCTGGTGAGCTCTGGTCTAACCGCGGCTCACCACCTCGCGGCGCTCACCATTCCTGTGATTGTGGGCGCCGACCTGGGGCCCAACTTGGCTCCCGCAGGTTCTCTGTCCACCATTCTCATCTTCTCAGCGGCTAGGAGGCATGGAGAAAAGGCGCTGTGGCGCGGCTTTTGGCGAGTGGGTTGGGTGGCTGGCGGGGCCGGCCTAATCTCGAGTCTACTTCCGGCAGCGCTTGTCCGATGAGGGCAGCACGGAAGGCCCAACCAAGTTGTCAGCGCTGCTGGCTTTGTAGGGCGGCCAATAGCCTCAGACCGTGCAGGCACATGCGGTTCCCCGGCTAGCCTCACCCCTGCCGTCGGCGGTGGGTCCATGAGGGCTCGGGCGCGATTCCTCCTCGGAGTCCGGTCTCTCGGTAGGAGTGGCTCAGCGGAAACCTCTCGTCGTGACCAGGACCGTGTAGAACTCCGCTATTTCGGGCCGCCCCTGGACCCGAGATCCCACATCGTTTTCACCGTGGCCCCCGGTCGAACACGGCTTTGAAAGGAGCAAGATGCGGACTCAAGCAGACGCGATGGCAACCTCATAGAGGCGCAGGTGGGTGTTGCGGCGAGCGGGCTCAGTCACCGGCGAAGGGCTGGGATGACGCCAGAGACAGGCCACCGGAGAATTCTGGGCGCATCCCACGTTCCGGAGGGCAGCGCTCGCAACAGCAAGCACTGCGGTCCACTGGGAGCACTTCTGAGTCACCACCTCGGCAGTCGCAGATGCTGTGCGGCAGAGTGCGGTAAACGGCGTGCGACAATCGGGGGATGAGACCACCATCGGGATGCCCCGAGTGGCTTACCGTCTACACGGCAGCTGAGCGTCCCGATCTTTGGGAGAGCGTGCGTAGCAGCGGTCTCTTCTACGACGTCTGGCCCGAGTACAACATGCATGGGACCCACACGTCGGCGTACTTCGGCGTGCTGTTTCCCCGCTTCCCCGACTTCCAGACACTGTTCGTGGATGAACGAATCTCCAGAGTCGTGGCGAGAGGACGAACGATCCCCTTCTCTTGGGATGGAACCCTTGGTGACCTACCCGACGGAATCGACAGCGTTGGTCTTCGGGCGGTCCAATCCGATTCCAAGCCGAACGCCCTGTCGGCCCTCGCTGCAGAAGTCGACCGACCGATGCAAGGCCTGGGACTCAGTTCAGTCGTCGTAGCAACAATGGGCCAACTCGCGGCGAGCAATGGGCTCCAGGCGCTCGTCGCACCTGTTCGGCCCAGCATCAAAGATCGTTATCCGCTGATTCCAATCGAGCGCTACGCGGAGTGGCGCCGAGAGGACGGAACCCCGTTTGACCCGTGGATGCGTGTTCACGCGCGCCTTGGGGCGGGCATCCTTCGCGCGGAGCCCCGCTCCATGGAGATCGTCGCCCCAGTCGAAGAATGGGAACGGTGGACGGGCATGGCGCTTCCAGAGGACGGCCAATACGTGTTCCCCGGCGGACTCGCGCCGCTCGTCGTCGCCGGAGGCAGGGGCGAGTATTTCGAGCCCAATGTCTGGATGCTGCACAAGGGCTGAGGTGATCGCCACTGACCTTTGACTCTGAGGTTAGGACCATGAGCTTAGCCGCGCCAGAGCATCCCTGAGGAGTTTCTTGAACTCTTCAACCTCGTTGGAGAGGCAGGCCTGATCAGGTTCAGACCATGGTGTGGCCCCCACAGATATATGGGGCATGGTTACTCAATTGGTGGTTCGAGAAGCCGAAGGCCCCTGTCCTATGGGAAGTATCGGATGCCTTGGGCGCAGCTGGAAA
>DAHVDN010000070.1 GCA_027313505.1 Candidatus Dormiibacterota bacterium | reverse complement strand
AGGGGCTTTTCCTGGGGCTGGCAGCGGTGGCGGTGCTGGTGGCAGCTCTGGGTGTCATGAACACGCTGTTGGTGGCTGTGGTGGAGCGTCGCGCCGAGATCGGAGTGCGGCGGGCGATGGGATCCACTCGAGCCGGGATCGCCTTTCTGCTGATAAGCGAGGCGATCATCATCTCGCTCGTCGGAAGTGCAGTCGGCATCTTGTTTGGGTTGTGGGTGACGATCATTGGCGCCCTGCATCAGGGGGTGTCCCCGGTGTTGCCGTTGCAGGTGGCACTGCTCGGAGTTGCGGTCGCCTTGGGGATAGCGTGCCTTGCCTCCGTATATCCCGCTCTGCGGGCGGCGTCACTACCTCCAAGTGAGGCGCTGCGGGCTATGGCCTAGCCGGAACCACAGGAGTCCTCGAAGGAGGCCGTCGTGACCGGCAGGGCGTCATTGGCCGACCCTGCTTCAAGTCCGGCAACACCAGCGGCTGCGGGCAGCCAGTGGCTCGTCTGCAGTCGGGCGCTGCCCTGGCCGGGACGCTACCACCAGGTGGTGGAGAACTTCCAGGTCAAGGAGGTGGTGCTTGAGGATGACCGCTTTGTGATCTGCTACAACCCAGAGCAGGCGGTGCGGGATGCCACGGTCCAAGCGGCTACTGAAGCGGCTGGAGGCGGAGATCGCGGAAAGCGACCAGCTCTCCATTGAGAAGCGTGCTGAACTGCTGGGCAAGCTCAAGACCAAGCCCGGGCTCGACCGGCTGCTGCAGGTGGATCGGGCAGCGGTGGAACGAGAAGCCCACCTGGACGGCAAGTACCCGGTGCGGAGCTCCGATCCCACCCCCACCGTCGATGAGATCGCTCTGGGATACAGGCAGATGCTGCAGGTGGAGCGAGGGTGGCGGGAGAAGAAGACCAGCCCGATCAGTCGTAGGGCGGGCCATCAGAGCACGATGTAGGCCCGGATCGGCTCCTCCTTGCAGTGGTACGCCGAGCGTAGATTCAGGGTGGGCGAGAACCGGACCCGCGCTGCCTGACCCGGTCCGAGTACAGTCCGCCGGTCAGTAGGCACACGGTCATTCTTGGCTACTCGCTGGTAAAACCAGCATTATTGCGGTCTTTATGCTTTTCGGCCCCACGGAGCTGCGCAACCCAGACTCAAGGAAAGGCTTGATGCATGTACGTCTCAAAGCACCTACTCTGCGCCTTGTTGAAGCCTGGCAGGAGGGGGCCGATGCCATGCGCAAAACTGACTCCAACTCCACCATTTGCTAAGTGGACGGAGTTCGTGAATCCGGCCTGATTCATGCATTGGCTGTATCCAGTCCATTCCTGCCGCACGGCGACTGGTACCGGTGGGGGCGGAGGTAATGACGGCGCGCACGCCCTTGCTACCCCCTGGGTGACATTTAGCTTCGGGCCTCTGCTCGTGTATGGATCGAAACCTGGCGGGACTGCCACACCATGGGCCCCCAGACAGCTATCGTACAGAACAAAAGAGCCAATGTTCGTATGCGGATGGGCCTTGGATACGGACGGAAAGCTCGCTGCCGCACCGCAGCCAGCGACGGCCAGCGCAACCATCGGTAGTAAAGTCCAATGCCAGCGGCGTCTTCCAGTGGCCGACTTGCCCACAACCGGGATGCGCCGGTTGAGAGCTGAGAGAACGTCGCAGCCCCGCTGCGCTCGGCTCCGCGCTAGGCTCCCCTCGTAGAGGACCCGCACCAACGCTGCGCTGAGCTCGGTCATTGGGTCCCGGTTGGATAGTCGGAGGCCCAAGAAATCGAGCAACTTCACCCGTGCTTCTCGGGACCTGTCCCCTTCTTCCATCAGATGCGTCCGCATGTAGGCTCCCTCAGCTCCCCATCGGTACTCCTGGATCAGTGGCGGATCCATCGCAGGGCCGGGGGATCAAGAGCCGCCACTGCCTGGTCCGGAGCCAGTCGCAAGCCGGGGCTGGCAGCGTCGGCTGGACCACCGCCGACCTGATGAAGCAAGTCTAACGCTCCAGGCGTCTGTTCCCATCCACCGCTGCGCCAACTGGTCAACCAGGTCCGGTGTGGACCGAACCCGAGCCAAGGCTTCTCCTTCCGTTTTACCCCGGCCTGCAAGTCCTCGAACGCGTAGCCTGACAATCTATCCCCCAGGGGCTTGTATGATCTCGGCGGGGCGGCTCTGTCGGGGGTTGCTCGCGGCCATCCTCGTCTGGCGGCACACAAGGGTCGGGTAGCCCTGCTTCACGGTGCCGGTGCGCTCCACCAGTCCCCATCCGGCAGCCTAACTAGACCAGGGCCGTAATCGCCTCAGTATGGTCACCCCGTGGGGCGGGCCCGACGGCGTGCACTGGCAACTGGGCGAACAGAGACGGAGCGTTCTACTCGCCCCGGTACCGGCCTGACTTATCCTGGCCGTTCAACGGGGCAGTCCCCGAGGCATCCCACTGGAGGGCGACAGGCGATGGACGTCGACGCAGGGCTAGAAGACGCCACCTTCGACGAGGCTCTGGGCCGCCGGATCAGCCGGGCCGTCAAGGACTGGACGGGCCAGCTGATCGACGTCAGCGGTCGCAATACGCTGCTCTGCTACAGGGCCCTGAAGGTCGGCACCCTCGACTTCTCCGAAGCCGCGGATGTCTCGATCGAGCGGATGCTGGCCGGCCACGCTATCCGCTTCTCAGACGCCTTCGGCGAAGAGGCATTAGCGCCGGCTGCTCGTCGAGGCCGGGCCATCCGAGCTCGGGCCGAGGAGAACTTCGAGGAACGCGGTCTGCGCACCCTCTTCGCCGGGTGGGGGATGGCGACCTGGACCAACACCAAGAGCACCTTCGTCCCCTGTGCCCCGGTGCTGCTCTGCCCGGCTCACCTGACGGCGCGTGGGAGCGCAGCTGAGGACTTCGAGGTTTCGTTGCCCGGTGAATGGGAGATCAATCCTACCCTCCTCCACGTTCTGGCCAACGACTTTGAGGTGCACATTGAAGCCGAGAGCCTACTCGAGCTGCTGGGTTCGGGGACCAATCCACCCGACGCGACCTCTCTCTTTGACCGGCTGGCCAATGAAGCCGGGAGAGTTGGCGGCTTCGGGATCGATCCACGTGTGGTCCTCGCCAATTTCTCCTACGCCAAGCTACCGATGGTCAACGACCTATTGGCGGCCGAGGACCTCCTGGCTCGCAACACTCTTATCTGCGCCATCGCCGGCGACGAGCAAGCTCGCCAGGCGCTGAGAGAGCGCCGGGGCGAGGTGTCGCCCAGCGCTCCGGATTTCACGCCGCCGGCCGACGAGTACCTGGTCCTCGATGCCGACTCTTCCCAGAGCTACGCCATCAACGCTGTAGTTGCCGGGGCGGATCTAGTGATAGACGGGCCACCGGGCACGGGCAAGTCGCAGACCATCGCCAACCTGATCGCCACCTTGTCGGCCCGTGGCAAGCGGGTCCTCTTCGTGGCCGAAAAGCGGGCCGCGATCGACGCCGTGCTCAGCCGGCTTGAGAAAGTGGGGCTGGGTGACCTGGTTCTCGATCTGCACGATGGCCCCGGGGCCAAGGGCAAGCTGGCCCAGGCGTTCGCCAAGACCCTGGCTGACGCGGCCAGCGCGCGCCGACCCGACATGACTGTCGCACAGGAGCGGCTGGCACGCCGACGGGAGATACTGGTGCGCCGTACCGCGGCCCTGCACGAGGTGCGCCAGCCTTGGGGCATCTCGGTCTATGGCCTTCAGGCGGCGCTGACTGTGGTGCCTTCGGTGCAGAGCGAGCAACGCCTCGGCACTGCGGCGCTGGTCGGGCTGGGGGCCGCCGCCTTCCGCAAGACGGAAGCCGACCTAGAGCGGCTCGTCGGTATTGGTGGCCTCACGGTCAAGGCCTCTGGCAGCCCCTGGCTCTCCGCACTCGATGCGGGCACGATCACCACGCCCGAACAGGCTGCAGCGGTGTTGGAAGCTATGACCACCTTCACCCAGCACACCCTACCCCAGGCCACGGCCCGCATCGAGGGCACCCTCTCCTCGGTAGGCCTAAGCAGACCCGAGACCGTGGCCGACTGGGCCCGCACGCTCGAGTTGCTGCAGCGGACCAGCCGGTGCCTCGAGTGGTTCGAGCCCTCCGTGTTCACTCTTGACCTTGGCGCCGTCCTTGGGTCACTCGCCCCTATGACCGGAGGCCTCCTTGGTCGATTCTGGCACCGTCTCTTCGACGGTGCCTACCGCGCTGCGGTCAAGTCCCTTCTCGCGTGCACTAAACCATCGACGACCCCGCTCAAAGGCACTCCGATGCACCGGGCCGTGGGCCAAGCGAAGGAGTTGCTGGTTGACTGGAAGACGGTCTGCACCGACGGCGGGATTCCACGCCCCCCGGGTGACCTAGATGGAGCGGGCGGCACTTACAGCCAGCTGCGCACCGAACTGGGCCACCTTGAGCAGGCCCTCGGCCAGAACGAGCTCGAACAGCTGGGGTCCGAGCAACTGGCAAACCGCCTGCGGGTGTTTGTCGCCGACCGCGCAACTCTTTACAAGCTCCCCGAGCTTCACCGCCTGACCGTCGCCCTCGAAGCAGCGGGACTCCTCAGCCTGTTGGCCGAGATGGGCCACCGCAACCTCACCGTTGACCAGTCCGTCGCCTGCCTGCGTTTCGTGTGGCACTCCTCGATCCTGGACGCGGTCAGTCTGGCCGACCCCGAAATCGGAACTTTCGACGGCCCTGCCTACAGCAGGACGGTGGATGAGTTCCGGGCCGCCGACGCCCGGCACATCGAGACGACGCCGGCCCGCATTCGTCGAACCGTGGCCGAGCATATGATCGCCGTGCGGGACGCGTTCCCCTCCGAGTCCGACCTCGTGACCCATGAAGCGGGAAAGAAGCGACGCCACGTTCCGATGCGGCTTCTCTTCCAGCAGGCCCCCCACGTGCTCACCGCCCTCAAGCCTTGCTGGGCCATGAGCCCGCTAGTGGTCTCTCAGGTGCTCCCGGTCGAGCAATGCTTCGACGTGGTGATCTTCGACGAGGCCTCTCAGGTCACCCCCGAGAGCGCAGCTGGAGCCCTCATGCGCGCCAACCAGGCCGTAGTGGCCGGCGACCCACACCAGCTCCCCCCGACCGCCTTCTTCGCTTCGGGCAGCGCCGTCGACGACGAGGAGGCCGACGAGCTCACCGGGTCCATGACCACGGACTTCGAGTCGGTCCTCGACGTCATAGGAGCACTACTGCCTCCTCCCATCGGGACCAAACGCCTCGACTGGCACTATCGCTCACGCGACGAAAGGCTGATCGCATTCTCCAACGCCCAACCCCAGCTCTACGACTGGTCGCTCGTCACCTTCCCCGGAGCCGAGACGGCCCAGGTCATCACTCACCAACTGGTGCCTTTCGTACCGTCTGGGGTCGACCAAGAGCAGTCGGTGGCCCAAGAGGTCACCGCTGTAGTGAAATCGGTGAGGGAGCACGCGCACGACCGACCCCACGAAAGCCTCGGGGTCATCACCATGGGCATCAGGCATATGGAGCGCATCGAAGAGGCGGTGCGCCGAGCCCGACAAGTCGATCCGGTCCTCGACGCCTACCTAAGCGAGGTTTTCTATGGGACTGAGAAGTTCTTCGTGAAGAACCTTGAGCGGGTCCAAGGCGACGAACGCGACGCCATCTTGATCTCGATCGGGTATGGCAAGAACGCCGACGGCCGCATGCTGTACCGCTTTGGGCCCCTCAACAACGCGGGAGGGGAGCGTCGGCTCAAACTGGCCGTTACCCGGGCCCGTTCGCGCATAGCAGTAATCTCCTCGTTCTCGTCCACTGACATGGAGCCGGCGCGGCTCAAGGCTGATGGCGCCCAGATGCTGCGGGACTACCTTCGCTACGCCGAGTCAGGAGGCACGGACCTCGGCGAGCGCCGACATGAGCGTGACCCGCTCAACCCCTTCGAAGCCGACGTCCTAGCCCAACTCACTGCGGCGGGACTGGCGCTTGAGTGCCAGGTCGGGTGCTCGGGCTACTGGATCGACTTCGCGGCCAAGCACCCTACCGAGCCGGGGCGCTACGTCCTCGCCATCGAAGCTGACGGCGTCATGTACCACTCCTCGCCGACTGCACGAGACCGCGACCGGCTTCGCCAGGACCATCTTGAGCGACTTGGCTGGCGCTTTCACCGAATCTGGTCCTCCGATTGGTTTCACCACCGAGACCGCGAGGTATCGGCCACAGTCCTGGCGTTCAATGAGGCGCTCGGCGAGCTCGGCGCACCGCGCCTGTATAAGCCTGTCACCGCCACCGAGGCACCGCCGACGGGTCCCACCAGAAGCGTCCGTGATCCGCCGAGCCGCAGGAGGGGGCCGAAGCCATTCCGACCCGACGGACGCCCCATCACCGAGTACTACGACGACGACCTCCTGAGATTCATCAAATGGATCAACTCGGACGGCCAGCTGCGCACGGCCGAGGAGATCATGTCTATCACCATCGCTGAGCTCGGCTATGAGCGGAGCAGCGCCGCGAGGCGTGAGGTACTGGGCAAGGTGATAGCCGCCTACAGACTAGCGACAGGGCAGGACCCGGGCCCACGTCATTGACACAGCCACTTCGGCGGGTCATCCCCGTGATGTCTGGGTGAGCATCTCGATGTGGAAATCTGGTCCGCACCAGCCAAGCTGTAGCAGTCATGAAGGAGAAGCTGGACCGCGAGAGCCTGGTGCCGCTTTATCAGCAGCTGGCGGATCTCCTCCGCCGTGACATCGAGGAGGGGAGGCTGCCTGCCGGAGTGGCGTTCCCATCGGAGCGCAAGCTCATGTCCCGCTACCAGGTGACCAGGACGACGGTGCGGAGTGCCATCGGGGTGCTGAAGCAGGAGGGGACGGTGGTCGCCAAGCACGGGGCTGGCAGCTTCGTGCGGGATCCCAAGGCGGACCGGCACCGGGTGGACGCGACCGGAGTGGGCATGAGGCGTCCTGCTCCCCAAACACAGGAGTCCCAGAACGAGGCTCCCACTCGATCCTTTCGCCTGACGGGGATACTGGAGAGCACCGAGCGGAGGATGCCGACAACTCCATGGATATCGGAGCTGTTGCAGGTGGCGGACGGGACGGAGGTCCTGGTGCAGGAGGTAACGGGGTTCGACACCCATGGAGCTCCATCCCTCTGCCGGGGCTGGCTTCACCCCAGGGTGGAGAAGGAGATGGCGCTGTCGGAGGAGGACCTCGAGGGCTACTGGCTCCCCGATGTGCTGGCTATCAAGGGGGTGCCGGCGGTGGAGGGGGAGGATGTGGTCGAGGCCGCCATGCCGACCCCCAACATCAAGCAGGTGCTGGGGCTTCCAGACGGAGTTCCGGTGCTGTAGCTGTATCGGGTCATGAAGCAGGATGACCGGGTGGTCGCGGTGATCGAGACGCACCTGCCCGCCGACCTGACCACTTTGGTCTTTCCCCGGGTGCCGCTCACCTTCTAGCCCGATCGGAGTCTGGAGCCGGCACCGCAAGGCGGCCGCTCGCCTGGCTCCGCGACCTTTCTGAAAGGGGCCAGCGCACACCCCTTGACGTGTCCCGTGGTCGTGCTGGGATGGACCGTACCACGCGGCACGATGCAGTGCCCAGACAACAGGAGGTGTGACACGGCAGATCACCGGCGTCGACAGGAACCAGAGGAAGAAGAGGAGGAGCCGGGGCGGGCGGAGAGGGAGGGTGCCATTTCCCTCTGCGAGCTGCAGACCCAGAGCTGGATCGGCTCATTCGGAGAAGCCGGCGGGAGGAGCTGCGACGCCGTGAGCTGGGGGAGGAGGGGCGATGAACCACGTCGAGCTGATCGGGGTGGTCGCCTCCCAGGTGAAGGTGGACGAGTTCCCATCTGCGGCCAATGGTCCTCAGACCAAGGCGACATTTCTATGTGCGGTGAGACGGCGCACCAAGGATCAGGCGCCTGATTGGGTCAGGGTCGAGACCTGGGGAATCCAGGCCAAGAACCTGGTCCGGTTCAACGGCAAGGGGTCCCGGGTCGCCATCAGCGGCCGGCTCCGGCGCACCTTCTGCAACCCCGATGGCAAGGAACGGGGCGGCCAGCTCCGGCTGACCGTCGTGGCCGAGTTCATCACCTACCAGTCCGCACCCAAGGCTCAGGAGGCGGAGGAGCCGCAGCCGCGGACCCGGGGCAAGCGAACGGGCTCTTTGGGGCCGCTCTCACCACGGTGGTGGGGGGGCCCTGCTCCTCTTCACCGGCTTCGCCGTGCTCCTAATCCTGCGCGGCCTGCTCAACTTGAGGAGGGGATGGGCCCGCCTGGGCTGCCTCCTCCTCATAGTCCTGTTCATCCTCTGGCTGGTCACGGGGCTCGCCTCCGGCACCAGCCAATCGTCTGGGGCCAAGGCTCCCGCCCCGACGCCGGCGCAGGTGGCCGAGTGATGGGTCTCCGCCACACGACCGAGGGGAGAGAGTGGTGGGACCCGGTCGGGATCGTCTCGCGTCTCCTGCGCCAGCCCGCTTTGTGGCTGGCGCTCGCGGCCTTGGTCGGCGGCTCAGCGATGGGGTGGACCCAGGGCTTGGGTGGGGCAGTGTTCTGGCTGGTCGCACTGCTGCTGGTGATCGCGACCGCGTATCAGGGCCGATGGTCGGTCGCGGCGCGTTTGCGGAGGGCGCTGGCCGAATCAGGCGTGGCCGCACGAGATTCTCGGGGCAGGGTGCTTCATCCCAAAGCCCGGCTCAGGGCCCACTGGGTCGGTCGCAATGTCACCCTGCGCTGGCGGATGCATCCCGGGGTGACGCTGGCGGATCTTTTGGTGCGACCGCCGCCGCCGGAGGCGAGGTGTGAGTGCGCACTGCGCTGCTGGGAGGAGCCGGGCTCCCTGGTGACCAAGGTGCTCCGCCACCGGATCCCGGACGAGGTCCCGTACCTTCTACTCCGGACCGCGTCCGCACTGGCGCTGCCTGATTGGCCTGGGACGGGGCCGGCGTGGCGCGCTCTGGGTCGACCTGGACTCCTGCCCGCACCTGCTGGTGGGAGGCATGACCGGAGGTGGCAAGAGCGTCTTCCTGCGCCAGGCGCTGACCTTCCCGTGCCTGGATCATCCCCCGAAGCGGCTCAAGCTGGTGCTCCTAGACCTCAAGGGCGGTGTCGGGCTCGCCCACTTCAGCTACCTGCCGCTCTCCATGTTCCCGGTGGCGGACGGCGTGACGTCGGCAGCGGAGACGCTGAGCCGGGTTCGGGAGGAGCTGGACCGGCGGCTCTCATCGGTCCGGCGCTCGGTGGGGGAGGAGGGCTCAGCAGCCCACGACCCCTGGCCCCGGTTTGTGGTCTTGGTGGACGAGGTGGCGAAACTGACGGTCCGCGACCTGGGCGACGACCGGGCCGCCCGTGCCGCCCAACAGGCGGCCACCGGGCGGCTCTGTGAGATCGCCAGGCTCGGGAGGTCGGTGGACATCCACCTCGTCTGCTGCACTCAGCGACCGGATGCCGAGGCGGTGCCAGGGCAGCTGAAGGCCAACCTCGACGGCACGGTCGCCTTTTCGGGGCACCGACCGGGACAATCCTTGCGGCTGCGGGTTGGGGTAGCCGTTGGGGTAAACCCGGCGCAGGTAGTGACTCGCGGGCACCCCGATGTGGGGATTTCGAGATCAAATCAGTGGTGCCGAGGGGCGGGATCGAACCGCCGACACCGGGTTTTTCAGACCCGTGCTCTACCAACTGAGCTACCTCGGCCAGAGGCTAGTTGACCGCGTCTGCCCGCCTATTTGTTGCCTCACGGCGCTCCAGGCGGACCCACCCCGGGGTACGAACGGCTCCAACATCGGTTCCAGGTGGGACGACTCCTGTTGGCGGCCGCGAGGCGGAGGCGGGGACAGCCATACGGAGGGGGAGCGTACTGGAAAGCGGCGAACGGGCGCTACCGGTGGCGGATCAAGCCCCGCATCGGACCGGGCGAACCCTCAGGGGGCCCAAGGCCGATGTCGAGATGCGGCTCCGCGAACAGGTGTTCCGTTGCCAGGAGGGGAGCGCCCGGGCCCGGTGGCGGGCTGTTGTCGCCGAGCGCCTCCCACC
>DAHVDN010000006.1 GCA_027313505.1 Candidatus Dormiibacterota bacterium | reverse complement strand
ACGCCGTCGTGATCGGCTCGGCTACTACTTAGCCGAAAATCTTGAGAACCGAAAGCGGAGATCATGACCGAGCGTTCAGTCGTCTTCAACACGTTCACCATCGAGCGCAGTTTCCCGGCGGCACCGGCTCTGGTGTTCGCCGTATTCGCCGACTCCGAGGCCAAGACACAGGGGCTCAATCCGCCCGAGGAGGCAACATCCGGTTACATCGAGTTCGACTTTCGGGTAGGCGGGCGAGAGCGCTTTGGTTTCCAGGAGACCGATGGGCGAATGGTCGCCGACAACGCCCTGTACTACGACATCGTGCCGGACCAGCGGATCGTGTACAGCTACGAGATGTACGCTGACCAGGCACGGATCTCTGTGTCGGTCGCCGCGATCGAGTTCGGCAACGACGCGGCCGGCACCGTGCTGACCTGGACTGAGCAAGGCGTTTACCTCGACGGCCTTGACCAGCCCGAACTGCCTGAGGGGGGTACGGCCTGGATGCTCGACAACCTGACCGCGCACTTGACCTCGCAGGCCGCAGGGACCTCGCCCGCAGAGACTCAGGGATGACAGTGCCGCGGCCTGTCCTAAGCCACCGCGACCACCGAGACCGCCTCGCAAGTTTCACAGATCATCCGCCATGCAACGGCCCTGGCCAGGTGATGTTCCCGGTGGGCCCAAAGGAGCCTGAGACGGTGATCACGGTGCCGTTGCAGGGCCCCTGAGGGGTCTTTTCAAGACCACATAAGTGGACGGATTCTTGATCTAACCGGGACGGCAGTAGCACAGCGTACAGCTTCAAATCGTTGGTGAGGAAGAGGTCGCGGGTCCAAGCCCCGCCCCGGGCTCCGCTTGTCCAAGGGCCACCGCGATGAGACGCGCTTGAGCAGGTCCAACGGTAATCCTTGGGGACGAGACCAGCGACCAAACGCAGCCGGGCAGCGGGGATAGGAGAAAAAGGCCCGCCTCCCCAGTCGCCGGCTCGTGCCAGACTTTCACTACCGACGAGCCACCGGGCCGTAGACTGCGCGCATGCTGCCAGTGGCGCGACACGCCGGTCCCGTCACCGCCGCAGGGGTGATTGGTCGGATCGAGCACCGGGAAGCCATGGCACTCACCTTGGTCGAGAACCAGCGCTTCCTTGACCTTCTGCACACGCTGGGGCCACAGGACTGGTCGCGGCCTACCGATTGCACTCGGTGGGACGTGCGCTCGCTGGTGGGCCACGTGGTCGGATCGGCGTGTGCCCAGGCGTCAGTTCGCGAGTTCGTGCATCAGCTCCGGACCGGGCTGCCGCTGACGAGGACGATCAATGGGCAACATTGGGTGGATGGCGTCAACGAGGCCCAGGTGCAGGACCGGCGGAGCATGTCGCCGGCGGAGCTGGTGGCTGGCTACGAGAGGGCCGCGCGGCGCGCACTTCGCGCTCGGCGGAGGCTCCCAGCCCCAGTCCGGGGCCTTCGGGTCCTGCCGATAGGCCCACCATTCGGGTGGGTGCCGGTCGGATGGTTGTTCGACATGGGCTTCACCCGGGACCTCTGGATCCACCGCGTTGACATTGCGCGGGCAGTGGAGAAGCCACTAGTGGTAACCGCTGACCACGACGGGCGGATCCTGGCCGACATGGTCGCGGAGTGGGCCTCTCTGCACAACGACCCCTTCACTCTCCATCTGACCGGTCTGGCAGGAGGCACCTACACTCGTGGGGATGGTGGTGAAGTGCAGTCGATCGATGCGGTGGAGTGGTGCAGGGTGGTCTCGGGGCGCGCCCCCGGAAGCGGGGTGCTACTGCACCCCCTGCCCCTCTGATGGGACGGGAACCGCCGCCCCGTCCAGGGCCGACGCTGATCGCCATCGTTGGTCGCGCCGGTCCGGATGACGCGGCGCTCCAGCGGGACCTGGGTCGGCGATTCGGCAGTGACTACGAGGTCGTCGCGGTCGACGGAGCTGCCGCCGGGCTGGAGTTGCTGACGGCGGCCGCGCAGAGCCAGCGGCCGGTGGCTGTCGTGATCGCGCCGATGTGGATGCCCGAGATGACCGGGGTCGAATTCCTCATCCGTGCGCGCGACCTTCATCCCAGGACAAAGCGCGCACTGGTCATCGATGTGGGCGACGTCAGCGCCGAAGCTGACATTGTCCGAGCGCTCACCCGCAATCAGATCGACTTCTACTTCGGCATGCCGTGGGCAAGTCCCGAGGAGGAGCTCTACCCCGTCATTGGGGAGGCGCTGCGCTTGTGGGCACGCCAGCACCAACCCCGCTACGAGAAGGCGGTGATCATCCACCAACCGGACCAGTCGCGCGGTCGCGAGCTGCGCGGCTGGCTTGAGAGCAACGGGGTAGCGACCGGGCTGGTGGCGGCTGACTCGCCTCGGGGTAGGGCCCTGCTCGATGAACACCACCTTGGGGCCGACAGGCTGCCTGGGGTGGTGCTCTACGACGGCCAGGCACTGCAGGATCCAAAGGGCGACGAGCTTGCCGAGGCGCTCGGTGCCAGTACGCGGCCTCGTGCCGGAACTTACGACGTGGCCATCATAGGAGCGGGACCTGCTGGATTGGCGGCCGCCGTGTACGCGGCGTCGGAAGGACTGTCCGCCCTGGTTGTTGAATCAGACGCGATCGGCGGCCAGGCTGGCACCAGCTCCAAGATCCGCAACTACCTGGGATTTCCCTGGAGCATCAGCGGTGGTGAGCTGGCAGAGCGGGCCGCACGCCAAGCGCAACAGCTCGGAGTCCACACCGTGGTGGCCCGCGCTGGTCAGGCCCTCCGCGTAAGTGGGGCCGAGCGGCTGGTGACGCTCTCCAACGGCGACGAGGCGGCCGCCCGTGCCGTGGTTCTGGCCGGTGGGGTTGAGTACCGTCGGCTCGGGGTGCCTCAGGTCGATGCCCTGGTTGGTGCCGGGGTCTTCTATGGAGCGGCGGTGTCCGAGGCGCAGTCGATGGCCGACATGGACGTCTACATCCTGGGGGGAGGGAACTCGGCCGGCCAGGCCGCCACCCACCTGGCAGCCGTCGGAGCCAGGGTGACGATGCTTATTCGTGGCCGGGAGCTGTCTGCGAGCATGTCCGACTACCTCGTCGAGGAGATCCGAGCCTCCGACAGCATCACGGTGCGAAATGCTGTGCAGATCATCGGAGCGCAGACAGACCAGCACCTGGAGGCGCTCGTCTTGCGGGACGCCGACGGGGGCGGCGCCCGCACCGTGCGCGCGGACGCCCTCTTTGTGTTCATCGGGGCCAGCCCCCATAGCGGGTGGTTGGCTGGCGCGCTCGCACTCGACAGAAACGGATTCGTGCTCACAGGGCGGGATTTGGCGCAGATCTCGGAACCGGCCCATCGATGGCAACTCGAGCGCCCTCCATCAGTCTTGGAGACCAGCATGCCAGGGGTGTTCGCGGCTGGAGATATCCGTCATGGGTCGGTCAAGCGCGTGGCCGCTGCAGTTGGAGAGGGATCAACCGCGACGCTGATGGTTCGCGAGTACCTGGACAGCTTGTAATTCGTCCCAAATGATTTCCTTTGGGACCGGCCCGTCAGCCGCTCCGGTTGAAATCGCCTGGCAGCGAGGATAGCGGTCCCGCTTTTTCACTGGTGCTGGCATTCGGTTTGAGGTACTGGACGTCAGAGTGCTGGACCCGCTCAGCGGGAGAAGGCATATCCGGCAAGCCGGTGAAATCGGAGCCGAGACCGGCCTCTCGACGACCACATAGGTGAACAGGTCAGGGTGGCGTCACTGATCTCAGCAGCGCCGCGCAAGGGCCGTAATAGCTGGTGATGAAGAGGTCGCGGGTCCAATCCCCAGCCCGGGTTCCGCTGATCTCAGGGCGGCGGTAACCAACTCCGGTTGCACCCGGCTAGGCCGCGATTTCGTGGGACGGTTTCGCTACCGGGGGACGCTCAATCGCCCTCGAAGATCATCAAGCGGGAGCGCGACGATTCCCGGCGGACCCGTCGCGCGGGCTGATATTCCTCCGATGCGTACCAGGCCCGGGCTCCGTCGACGGTCGGGAACCGAATCATCACGAGGATGCCGGCGTGCTGCCAGTCACCCTCCTCGACGTCCACCTGAGTCGTGGCTACGATGAACTCTCCACCGTACCTGGCCAGGGTCGGCGACAGCAGCTCCCGATAACGTTGCCGCCCCGCCTCGTCGGTCCACTCCACGTCGGCCAGCACGTAGCCCGCCATCGATTCAACCCCCGCGTCGGTCCGCTGTCAGAGGGTCAATGCTAACGGAGTGGCGGACGGGCTGGTTGGTCACTCGCCCGGAGCTTGAGGGGGTGCGCGACCCCGGCATCGGTGGAGAGACTGAGGATTACGTTGGAGTGGTCCAGAAGGTCCGAGACCGTGCCCAAGTCGACCGCGCTCTGGGCAGTACCGGGACGGGAAGGCGTGGATCAGGTGGTGAAAGTTCATCAGCGCCGGCCCAGCGGCCGCGAAAAGCACCTGACTGGCCAACCTCTTGACCGTGGCCTGATCTCAGCCGCACAGCGCACGGGCCGTGACAGTTGGTAAGGAAGAGGTCGCGGGTTCAATCCGCGCCCCGGGTTCCGTTGATCTCAGCGATTGCGCTCGCCCGCGCCAGTCAATCGGCTACCGCCATGGAAAAAAGTCGGGCCGCGCCTTCCGTCAGCTAGCCATGCCTTCCCTTCCCTTACGAGCGGGCTCGTAGGCGGAAGTGGGCGAGGCACCCGCAATGGCCTCGAGGTTCTCGTAGAGTCGGGGCTCGCCCAAGCGCTCCCGCTTTCGCGGGCTGTTGAACTCAGCCGTGCCCACAGGGCAACCAAGTTTCAAATGTTGTGTGACAGAGCCTCGTTCAGTAGGCCGTTTTTTACCAAGGTGGCTACCGCCTCCCCGAAGGTTGGGAGCTTGGCGGGCGGCGGGTCATCGGCCGACGCCATCTCGATGTCGAAGTTGGCGGCGGATATGGTCTGGGCAGCTTCTTCGGCGCCGACCTCGCTCCACCACCGCAGAAGTTGAACCACGAGCAGCGCATCGTCTTGGGTGGCGATGGACCTCCCCTCCGCTGGCAGACCTAGGCATTTGGCGGCGGCCCCCACCACCGGCGCCGCAGAGTGCCTCTAGAGCCAGATCCCAGGCAGCTGTCAACCAGCACTGCGCACTGACTGTCGCCCGCAGCTGGATGGTGGTACCGTCTGGTCGTTCGATTCGGAGGTGGACCAATCCATAGATTGCGAAGTTGGCGACCGGCGGGAGGCTTTTACCGGCCCCACCCAAGAGTGTGGGCGGCGTGACGGGCTGGGCGGCGGGGCCGCTACTCGCATTCGACACCGAGACCACCGGTTTGGACGTGGACAAAGAGCGAATCGTGAGCGCCTACCTCGGGAATGGGGGGGAGGGTGAGAGGAGCTGGTTGCTGGATCCTGGCCTCCCGATCCCCCCCGAGGCAACCGCCATTCACGGCATCACATCAGAGGAAGCACGTGAGAATGGACGCCCAGCCGGGGAGGGTGTCGCGGAGATTGTCGATACGCTGGCCACAGCAATGGCGGCCGGGGCCGCAGTGGTTACCTACAACGCCAGATTTGACTTCACCCTGCTGGACCGGGAGTGCCGCCGGCATGGCGTCCGCTCGCTGGAGGCGCGGCTCGGCGGTCCGGTAGGGCCGATTGTGGACCCGCTGATTCTGGATCGGCATGTGGACCGCTATCGTCCTGGCAGGCGCACTCTAGTCGACGCTTCTCGGGTCTACCAGGTGGAGCTTGGGGTGGCCCACAATGCGCGTAGCGACGCGCTGGCGGCTTTGGGAGTGGCTCGCGCACTGGCTGTCAGATATCCCGACCTGGCCGCACTGACCGCAACTTCCGTGCATGAGTTGCAGGTCCGGGCAGCGCTTTCCCAGGCCGCCGACTTCGCCGCCTACCTGCGCCGACAGGGTCTGGTTCCGCGGGACGACGATGGGGCGTGGCCGCTGAGGTCGGCGCCCTAGCTCAGCCAACGGATCAAGACAGGGATGCCTGCCGAGCCTCCATGATCCGAGAGCTGCTGACTGCTCCAGAGCTCCGCGGGACCGGGCCGCCGGCCGCGGCAGGTCTCAGCCGATGTCAGGAAGTCGCGAGCAAGCAACAGAACCCCGTGATTGGGCTCAATTGGCGAAGATGGCCACTGGCAGCAGAGTCGCTGTCCGATTCCGGCTTAGGACTGTGTAGGGGGCGCAGAGCTATCTCCGGCGAGAACCTCTTGGGTCAATGCTTTGCCCGGGCTCCGGTCAGGCATCTTTTCGGTCGAACGGCGCTCGCCCCGTCGTGAGGCATGGTCGCAGGCGCCGACTTTGGCTCACCGAAGCTTAATCTGCCTGGTCAGCTCGCCCGACCGGCTCATGGAGTCGAACAGGTGGTGGACCGAATTCAAGAGGCTCGCGGTAACCGCCCGCCGGCGCCCTGACCTGCGGTGTTTGGTTCCCTGCGGGCCCAGGCAGAGACCGTCGCCGATCCGGGCGCCATCTCATCCATTCCAAGAAGGCCGGTGGCGCCAGTGGTCGATCACCACCTGGTGTCACGCCAGCGGCCCTCGGTAACTTCCAGACTCCTGCGCTGCGCATGGATGGCACGCTCCTCCCATCTGGTGACGAGATGGGAGATGGCTGGGGAGCTGGACGCCGCTGCCATCACGGCTTCCCGAGCCACCCAGGGTAAGGCCGCAGCCCCGACCACTACCACTGCCAGCGCCCAGTCTGGAACACCGCGGACCGACGCCACCACTATTGCGCTCACGCCGGCCGATGGGACGGCGCATTGGAGTGTTGGGCTTTGACACACGTGGCCGCGCACCGCCCTGAGTCCGGCCACCCGACTTCTCCGAAGCTGGTGCAGGTGGTCGAAACCCAGGCACGCGATGCCAGCCGATGCGAAAGCCGGAACCGCAACAACTGCCCCCGAGCCGGAGACGAGAGCTGACGCAGCCGCCGTTGCTCCCGCGGCGAAGGGTATTCGACCCCACACAACTCATTGAAGTCGGAGGGAGGCTCGGAGTTGTCGTGACTCCGCCGGGCCCACTTCTGGGTGCCCCAGGGTGTCTGGCATCCGAGATCGTCTCGCCACGACCCTTGCAATTTACTCCGCAGCACGGTCGATTACAACGATGGTCGCTCTGGGCCTGGCCGGTGGGTGGAGCGCGTCAGCCCGTAAGGGGTCTCGTCGGCAGGCCAAGCTGAGAGCAACCAACGAGCTGGTCGAGCTTCCACATGCGGGGTGTTTGAGGTCGTGGTGGTCCGAGGCAGCTTTCGCATCTTTGGTCACGGACAGGTACAGAAGGCGACTGATCCAAGGCCGGAGATGGTGGCTACAGCTCTTCCCGAGGTTAGAGCTCCGGCCGGCGACTTCAGCTGAGGGTGCGCGCGTTACCCCCGAGGTGCTGACTTGAAGACGGCCTGATATCCGAGAAATAGGCCTTGGCCACCTTGTCAATCATCTCCTGGCTGAGCTCGGGACGGGCGCCCAGGTAGCGGGCCGTCGCCACCATCTGCTCGACGATGTCTCTGGGGTGGCACCCTCTCAGAGGGCGGCCCACCGGCTCATAGTGCATTTTGAGCAAGTACTCGACGGCGGTGTCGCTGTAGTGCACCGCCCGTGATTGGCAGACTCGCTCGAAGATGGTTTTGAATTCGTCCAAGGTTGGGTCGGGGACCAGTGCCTTGTAGCGAACCCGACGCAGAAACGCCTCATCCACCAACTCGCCCGGATCGAGATTGGTCGAGAGCAGAAGGACGGTGGCATAGGGAACACTCACCGTTGTTCCAGCTCTGGCCACATTGAGGTAGTCGAGTCCAGACTCCAGCGGCACGATCAGGCGGTTGAGGATTTGCCGAGGCGGAATCATCTGTCGGCCAAAGTCGTCGACGTGGAAGATCCCGCCGTTCGCCTTGAGCTGGAGCGGAGCCTCGTAGAAGCCCAGGCTTCGATCGAAGGCGAGCTCCAGCTCGTTTCCCTTCAACTCACCTCCCGCATGAACCACGGGTCGATAGACCAGAACCCAACGTCGGTCATGCGCTATTGGGGGGCCAGATACCAGGCGGTGGTGCACCGGGTCGAAGAGCCGGATCACCTCACCATGAACGTAGAGCGCGTGAGGGATGAAGATGGGATCGCCGAGCACCGTGGCGCAGGCATCGGCGATGGAACTCTTCCCATTTCCGGGGGGACCGTAGAGGAAGAGGGCCTGGCGCCCTGTGAGCGCGGTTCCGACCACCTCTATCAGATGCGCCGGCACCACGAGATGGTTCAGCGCCTGCTTTAGGTCCTCCGCTGAGATTGTCGGAGACTCGTCAGACAGAGCCCGGGCGCTGTCCAGATAGTCGTCAAGGTGTACCGGCGCGGGCCCTGAGTACTGGTTGAGTTCCAAGATCTCCCGTGCTCGCTCCCGACCAGCGTTGGTCACCAGGTACTGAAGGCTCTCGGCGAAGTCCGCGCCCGCACCGTGGGAGCCGCGTATCCCTGTGGTGGCGCAGTAGCCCTCAGATGCCAGGAAATTGAGGGCCTCGGCGGCTACGCTCCAAGGGAAGCAGGCCCGGGCCGCGACATCACGGCCCAGGATGTTGCCGTTGAAGTACATGATCTTGAGGATCAGCTCGCAGACAAAGGAGAACGGAAGTCCCAGCTCGTCCAGCGAAGTCGGCTGTGGCGGGCAGAAGCCAGGAACCACCTTGGACCGGCCGGTGCTCCACCGACCGCGCGGGTGCTCGCCGGGGAACTGGGTGATTCGTCCGGATGGTTGAGGGTTCATAGGTGTCCTGTGACCACTACGGTAGCCGGTCTGAAGTTTGGCGCCGTTTCAGCGCGATCACGATAGCGCCGTATAGGGAAACGCCAGAGTAACGCCAATCACCCGGCAGGGGCTCAATTTGTTAGAGGTGTCCACCCACTGACACAGGCGGGACCCCGATCCATTCGGGCGCCTCCAGAGAGTTAGCGCGCCAGGGAAAGGGAGAGCGCCCTAGCCGGAGGGAGACGCACAGCGACCGCTTCAAACCCCTCACCCCTTCCCGGAATGGCCTGCAGACCCTGCGTTGCCGTTGCCGCCAGAGTGGGTGGGCGTCGGCGGATGCGTCGGGTGAGCGGGGTGGGGGGAATGCTCGGCGCGGCCTGGATGGGTCGGGCTTCCTGTGGGGTGTGTCTTACTCGACGAGGAGGACGGGGACGCGCGGTGTGAGCCGGGGGTCTTATGAGGGCTGCCCCGCCCCACCCCACCCTTGGCCCCTGGGCTCTGGCATCCCGCCGTGGCCTCACTGCTGGGGCCGGCGGTGGGCGAAACGGTGGGCGATTGGCATGTCCCTCGGGGTGTGATCAGCCCCGAACTCGATTGGTTTCCGAGAGCTGGTCCGAGCACGTGAACGGCCGCCGCCGCGGTCCCTCCGGCAAGCAGGGCGCCCGACACCATGACGACCACCCCTAAGCGGGTGACGGGACGGTGCCAGATGCGCCGTCGGGCCGCCGAACCGGCCGCTGCTCGGCGCTGAAGTCTCTTGTAGGTGGGCTCGGTTGGCCCGGGCTCGGCCCCTGTCTGAGACAGGCTCGTCACCAGCTCAGCGTCCAGCCACCTGTCGAATTGATCAGACATCGGGGGCACCTCGCATCGGGTGTTGGTGCACCTGCGCCTCCGAAGAAACGATCGGGACCAACTCCTCTTGTCCTTCCTCTTGTCCTTCCAGGTGGTAGGCAGCAAGGTCGGCAACCAGCCGACGCTTTGCGGCCGCAAGCCGCGAGGCCACCGTCCGCTCGGGGACGCCAAGTGCCGTCGCTATCTCTCTGTTGCTGTAGCCATGAAGGTGCCGCAGCACGATCACGACCGCCTGGCGTGGTGGGATCCGGCGCAGCACCTCGACCAGGTCGAGGGTGTCGGTCGAGCTGGCGGCGTCGGGAGCGGGCGAGGGTCTGCCAAGGCGCCGCACAGTCTCTCCAACCTGCCGGAGACTCTGCCGGCGGCGGTGTGAGATCGCCACGTTGATCGCGATCCGGTGCAGCCAGGCGGCAGCTGGAGCCTCTGGCCGAAACTTCGGCCAAGCAGCGTAGGCCCGCTCAAAGGTCTCCTGGACACAGTCCTCCGCCTCTGTGGGGTCGCGGACCACAGCGGTCACGGTCTGGAGCAGCCGTCCGCGGCAGTCCCTGTAAAGGCGTTCGAAGTCGACGTCAGACCCGGGTCGGTATTGGTCCCTCGGCACGCCCCTCAGTTTGCACGACTCACGTCAATTGTGAGCTGGCTCCAATGCCCGTTGACGGTGCTGAACCGGTTACAAAACCCACCGCGTGGAAGCGCTCAAGTGACGTAGTCGACCGCGGTGGCGGTGATGTGGGTGGGCCCGAGGTCGAAGAAGCCCCCAAAGCTGACGTATGGAACTGTCACCTCGACCTGGCAGCCATCTGTGCTGGTGTTCAGCCCCGAAGCCGCCGATGGGGTGGCCGCGGAGACGGTCATGGTGGCTGCGGTGATGGAGCTGGCGAGAGGACCGGCGGCTGCCTGGGCCGCGCTCACCATTCCGGCTGGGGGTGATCCGCCGGAGCATTGTGGCGCGGGGGTGGCTCCAGCGAAGTTCGCCGACGCCACTCCCCACCTCGCTGCCGCCTGGGCTGAATCGTTGGCCACCTGGACCTCGAATACATAGGTTGTGGCGCTGAAGATCCCTATCAGGAGGGCGAAGAAGAGTGGCGCCACTAGGGCGAACTCCACCATGGTCGCCCCCAGTTCCAGTTGGCGCAGCCGGCGGCGGCCGTTGCTCGCTTTCAAGGCACGATTAGGATGGTGGCGGTGGCCCGGATGTCTACCGGCCCGGGGATGCCCGGAGTGAGCATCGGAAGGGCACAGACGACTGTCACCTGCTGATTGAAGGGTGCGGTGGCAGGGGTGACGCTCGTGTCTGGGTTGAGGGTTACGTGGAGATCGCCGCCCGGGCAAACCAGCAGCCCGCTCCCGGCGTTCTCCTCAGCGATGGTCTGGAGTGCCGCCTGGTTGTAGCTGTCTGGGTTGTTGGCGGCGTACAGGGCGGCCTGGCGGGAGGCGTCGGAGATCTGGACCCCTACGAAGAACGCCCTGGTGAGGTCAACTCCTCCGGACATCAAGAGCAGGAGGATCGGCAGCACAATGGCGAACTCAACCAGGCTCTGGCCGCGCTTGGCGCCTCTAGTTGACCAGCTGGACACCGGTTGCCTCCGAGGGAAGGTTAAACGGGGCGTTGTCGCAGTTGGGAGATGAAGTGGTGGAGCACAGGAGGATGTTTCCGGTGACCGTCCCTTGCTGGAGCACCACACCCTCCAGATTGAAGTCACCGCCGCCGGAACAGCTGTTCACTGTGATCTGTACCTGGATGATTCCCAGGACCGCGAGGTTGATATTGGAGCCACCGCCGGTGGCGGCCGATACCAGGGGGACATCCACCACGTCTCCGACCGCGATGTCCGAAGGCCATTGACCGCAGGCCGATCCGCCCTGCCACGGTCCCGATGTGATCCCGGAGGCAACCTCAATGGTGCACGTCGGCTTGGACCCTGGTGGGCAGGGCAGGAAACCCTTGAAGTTGGCGTCCTTGACCTGGTTGCAGTTGGTGTCCCAACCCAGAGACCCCTTCTTGTTCGCAAGCAGCACCGTGTCGCCCGGGACGATCTGCCCGCCGACCAGTCCAGGGTCTGCGGGATTTATCAGCGGCCCAGCGGCGCAGGCCACGAAGGGGATGACAGTTCCGGAGGTGATCACTCCGAAGGCCGCGGTTGAAGTTGCCTGCTCGCTCGCCCTATGGATGCCGACAATCTGGAGCACGAGTGTCTGGTGGGTGTTGCCTGCCAGGACCCTGACCCCCATTGGTCCGGCCCATGTGCCCGGTCCCGAGCTCGAGGTGCAAAACGGTCCACCGTAGGAGGCGACGGCTCCAACGTCTGTCAGGGTGGCGCCGTCGTACTCCACGTAGTCCACGACCGGCAGGCTGGTGACCTTCCCGGATGCCGCCGCAGCGGTGTCGGCTATGGAGGTCACGGCCGAGGCGACGTTGGCGTTCGTATAGGGAAGTATCCCAGAAGTGATACAGGCGTGGAAGTCCGCGGCCAACATGCTGGCACCGGTGGTGGAGGCGGTATCGGACCCAGCCTGGAGGGAACGCTGGTCGACATAGCTCGTGCCTGCGTCAACCGCCAGCCCGACCACCGCGACCAGGGCCACGGCTGCTATCGCGAACAGCACGGTCACCTGGCCGCGCTCCGATCTTGAGCTTCTAGGTATCACCGGTGAGTCTCCTTCCCTGAGGGCGGTTGCAATTGAGTGGCTCCCTGAGTCCGGTGGCTGGCGGAGTCGGCTGCCGAGGGCCGCTTCGAAGCGTCAGCGGGCAGGTGGCCCGACCCGTAGTGGCCCGCGGCCAAACCGGTCGCGTGCGGCGGGACAAGCCCCACGTCATATCGGTGCCGACCGGTAGGGCCCCGTCCCTGACCGCGCCCAAGCAGGGCGGCTCGGTCAAGAGAAGAGCCGTTGGTGTCGCGGTTCGTGCCAGCGCTCGACGGCACCTGACCGTTCAAGGACGATGAGATCGATGGAGCGCCGAAAATCGTCCGCTGGCCCAGTCCCTGAGATGCCAGTCCCATGCCGCCCGCGGCCGCAGTCAACACCACCGCACCGGCCCCGAGCCTGACTATCCTGGTGAACCTGCTCCCGTCGAAGCCCGGACGCCCGGGAGAGCCCGGCGCAAGTGGAAGCTCAGGCCAGCTGCGGTCACCAACGCCCAGAGGACCAAGGGTGCGGTGGAGTTCCGCCGCCAGCCATTGGTCTAGGCCGGTTTCCGAAAGGGTCGACAGATTGACGATCACGCCTCTAGAAACGCCCAGGTCCTTCGCCCTACCCGAGGCCGGTTGCAACGAAGTCGTGAAACCGGCCTCGGAATTGGAGGGGTGCCAGAATGAGGCGGCTGCGTCCGCTCTCTGGATGGTGCCAGGGTGCCCCGAGATTGACTGGGGGGGGCAGGACAGATATACTGGCGCAAGCCTGGCTCGGCCAGGCGTTTTTGTCTGGAGAGTCTTCCGGTGCCTGCCACCATAATTACCCTGCAGTGCGGCGAGTGCCGCGAGCGCAACTACACCACCCAGAAGAACAAGCGCAACGATCCGGATCGGCTGGAGTTGCGCAAGTACTGCCGTAGGTGCCGACGCCACACCGCCCATCGCGAGACCAAGTAGGGGGCGTCAGCCTTTAGCTCAAAGGGGCGTAGCTCAGCTGGTAGAGCAGCGGTCTCCAAAACCGCAGGTCGCGCGTTCGAATCGTGCCGCCCCTGCAGAACAAGTGAGCGGCTGAGAGGATCCACATTTGGCCAACGTCGCAAGCGACACCTCCCCGGAACGGGGGGAGTCGGGGAGTTACTTAAGAGAGGTATGGAGCGAACTGCGAAAGACGGTCTGGCCTACCTGGCCAGAACTCCGTCAGATGACCGGCGTGGTGATAGTGACCGTGGTGCTGATGGCTGCTTTCCTGGGGCTGGTGGACTTCGGCCTGACCGCCGCACTGGCTCCGCTCTATACGACCACGGCCACGGCGACAGTGACCCCGACGCCCACGGCTGGGGCCACGCCGTCAGCCACTGCCACACCATCGGTTTCACCGGGGCCGACGGCGACTCCGAGCGCCGCCGCCACACCTTGAACACGCCATGAAGTCATCGGGAGCTCAGCCGTGACCGCAGCCAATACCTCAGAAGTGACCGAACAAGCCAGTTGGTACGTCATTCACGCCTATTCGGGGCACGAGGATAAAGTCAAGGCAAACCTGCTAAAGCGGGTGGAATCGATGGACATGCACGACCAGATCTTTGAGGTCTTGGTCCCCACTGAGGAGGTCTTGGAGATCAAAGATGGCCAGCGCCGCCACGTCTCCAAGAGGATCTTCCCGGGCTACATTCTGGTCCGCATGGTCATGTCGGACGAGTCCTGGTATGTGGTGCGCAATACCCCAGGGGTCACAAGCTTTGTCGGATCCGGGACCCACCCGGTGCCGCTGCACGAGACTGAGATGCGATCCATCCTGCACCAGATCGGAGGCGATGTCGCCACCAAGGTCCAGGTGGAGTTCAAGGAGGGGGACTCGGTGCGTGTCGTGGACGGTCCGTTCACGGACTTCCACGGTAAGGTTGGAGAGATCAACGCCGAGAAGGGAAAGCTCAAGGTCATGGTCAACATGTTTGGCAGGGAGACTCCGGTGGAGCTCGACCTGCTCCAGGTGGAGCGGTTGCGCTAGGAGGCTGAGAGATGGGCAAGAAGAAGGTCAAGACCGTTTTGCGGCTCGCGATAGAGGCGGGGAAGGCGAGCCCGGGGTATCCCATAGGCCCGGCCTTGGGTCAGCACTCGGTGAACATCATGGAGTTCTGCCGAGCCTACAACGAGCAGACCGCCGCCCAGGCGGGGCTGGTGATCCCGGCCGAGATCACGATCTACGAGGATCGCACCTTCACCTTCGTCACCAAGACTCCGCCCACCGCAGACCTGATCAAGAGGGCTGCGGGAATTCCCAAGGGTTCGTCCAAGCCTCCCCGGGAGCAGGCCGGAGAGCTCACCCATGCTCAGGCGCTGGAGATTGCCCAGACCAAGCTGCCTGATGTGAACTCTGGGGACCTCGAAGCGATCGCCAAGATGGTGGAGGGGACGGCGCGATCCATGGGCGTAAAGATAACCGTCTAAGTAATGAGGTGGGAGGGCGCTAAAACCCCGATTGCACCACCGGAGGAAGTTCGATGCCAGCAGGTCACGGCAAGCGCTACCAGGCGGCGGCAAAGCTTTTGGAAGGCAAGGAACTGGTCGACCCGCGAGAGGCGATCGCCCTGGTCAAGCAGGTCAACAGCAGTTCCTTCCCCGGCACGGTTGAACTACATGTCCGGTTGGGGGTGGACCCTCGCCACGCGGATCAGATGGTGCGCAGCAGCGTGGTCCTACCGCATGGAACCGGCAAGTCTCGCCGGATAGCGGTCTTCGCGCAAGGCGAGAAGGAGCGCGAAGCCAGGGAGGCTGGTGCCGATCTCGTGGGAGCGGAGGAGCTTGTCAAGCGGGTACAGGACGGATTCACCGACTTTGACGTGGCTCTGGCGACCCCGGACATGATGGGGTCCGTAGGGCGTTTGGGCAAGATTCTCGGGCCTCGAGGGCTCATGCCCAATCCCAAGGCTGGGACTGTCACCTTCGACATCGCCCGCGCGATCAAGGAGGTGCAGGCGGGGCGGGTTGAGTTTCGGGTGGACCGTTACGGAATCATCCATGTCCCAGTCGGCAAGACCAGCTTCGACGAGTCCGCTCTCTATGAAAACTTGGCCGCCATGATGGAGGCCATCGTGAAGGCCAAGCCATCTGCGGCAAAGGGCTCCTACGTCAAGGCCTGCTTTCTGGCGCCGTCGATTGGGCCGAGCGTGCGGGTAGACCCCCTCGCGGCCGGACGCATGAGCGCTGCTTGATGCCCCCTCCGTCGGTGGGGGTGGGTCTCTAGCGGGCAAAGGGGAGGGGTCGCCGGGCGGTGGCTGAAGGTTGGGTCGGTGTCCAGGCCGAAGAAGGGGCCTGTCCTTAGACCCGCTATACTGTCCCAACGGTTGTAACAGTCGCGTTCGCCGGCACCCGAGACCGCGGGGGCAAATTTTGCTCAAACCCGACCCCGCGCAGGTGAGTTGTGAGTGTGGGTCCCAGGACTCGCCGGCAATCCGCTTGGGATTCGGGTCCGGAGCTTCAGGAGGCCCCGAATGATCGCCGCCAAAAAGCATGGTGCTGCCAGGATCCCGGAAGGCAAACAGCGGGATGTCGCCGAGCTGAAGGAAATGCTCGGAAGGATGCGCAGCGCGGTACTGACCGATTACCGCGGGCTGTCGGTGGAGCAGCTGGAGAGCCTTCGGGCGTCGCTGCGGAGGGAGGGCATTGACTATGTCGTGGTCAAGAACACCCTTGCTCGGCGGGCCAGCGAGGAGGCCGGCATCGCGGCTCTCAGCCCGCAGCTGGTCGGTCCGACCGCGTTGGCCATCAGCTACGACGATCTGAGCGCTCCGGCGCGGGTCCTTGTGGAGTACGCCCGCTCCAACCGGCGGCTGGAGATGGTGCGGGGTGGGATCGCGGAAGGGACTATTCTCTCGCCAGCCGAGGTCCGGCAACTGGCGGACCTGCCGTCGAGGGATGTGCTCCTGGCTCAGCTCCTAGGGGTCCTTGAGGCGCCGATGAGCCAACTGGTTGGGTTGCTGGAGGCGCCGGTTCGTGACTTGGTGGGGCTGCTGGAGGCCAAGCAGGCCGCCTGACAATCAGGCCCGGGCTGCTCAGGACGTGTTGAGAATGAACTCACATCAACGGAAGGAGAGACAGAATGACCAAGGTCAAGGTTGAAGACTTCGTCGAGGCGCTAGCCGACTGGACCGTGTTGGATCTGGTAAACGCCAAGAAGCTCATCGAAGAGAAGTACGGCATCACCGCTGCGGCCCCTGTTGCTGTGGCCGCGGCCCCGACTGGCGCGGGTCCTGTCGAGGCGGAGGAGCAGACCGAGTTCGCCGTTATTCTGACCGCCGCGGGTGACCAGAAGATCGCCGCTATCAAGGCGGTGCGGGAGATCACCGGGCTTGGCCTTAAGGAGGCAAAGGACCTGGTCGACAGCGCTCCAAAGGCAGTCAAGGAGGGGGTCTCTCGCGAGGAGGCAGAGTCCGTGGCAAAGAAGATCCAGGAGGCTGGCGCTTCCGCCGAGATCAAATAACACGGCCTCCCGAACGATCCGGGGATCGAGTGGCTGGGGTGCCCCAGCAGGTGCGCCTTCGCAGTGTGGTAGCATTGACCCTCCGCCACCTGTGAAGTTCACCCTACGTTTCCGTTTGCCTGGAGAACTTTAGCCAATGCCGCCAATTCGTGCTGCCATGCCTGCCGCGCCCGCTCGCCTCAGTTACGGGAAGATCCCGGAGATGCTCCAGGTGGGCAACCTGATTGAGACGCAGCTTAACTCCTTTCGCTGGTTCGTTGAGTCCGGGTTGCGGGAGCTCTTCGATGAGATCAACCCGATCACCGACTACACCGGCAAGAACTATGAGCTGAGATTCCTTGATTACAGCTTCGGCGAGCCCAAGTTCGATCAGGAGGAGTGTCGCAACCGCGACATGACCTTCGCGGCGCCACTGCGGATCACAACTCGCCTGCACATCAAGACGGGTGAGTCGGCCGGTGAGATCAAGGAATCCGAGGTTTACCTAGGCGACTTTCCGATGATGACTGGTGAGGGGACCTTCCTGGTCAATGGCACCGAGCGGGTCGTGGTGAGCCAACTGGTGCGCTCTCCGGGGGTCTACTTCACCGCCGGACCAGAGCACCCGGTGACCGGTCGGCCGCTCTACGCGGTCAAGTTCATTCCGAACCGGGGTGCCTGGCTGGAAATCGAGACCTCCAACAAGGACATCCTCACGGCCAAGATTGACCGCAAGCGGAAGTTTCAGGCGACGACCCTGATCCGTGCGCTGGGCTACCCCAGCGACGACGACATCCGTCAGTTCTTCAGTGAAGTCGACCTGGATCCGGAGCACCGGTACATCGACGCCACTTTGGAGAAGGACCCGAGCCATGACGTCAACGAGGCGCTCATCGAGCTCTACCGCAAGATCAGGCCCGGAGACCCGCCAACCGTGGAGAACGCCCGCAACCTGTTGCAGGCGCTCTTCTTCAACCCTAGGCGCTTTGACCTTGGTCGTGTGGGACGTTTCAAGCTGGACAAGCGGCTGGGCTTCTCGGAGGCCGACGCTCGGGCCCGGGCTGAGGACAAGGACCTGCGGGTGCTGGCTCATGAGGACTTCATCAACATCATTCGGCGCCTCATCGACCTTAACAATGGCCACGGGGAAGCCGACGACATCGACCACCTGGGCAACCGTCGGGTTCGGGCCGTGGGGGAGCTCTTGCAGAACCAGTTCCGGACTGGGCTGCTCCGGATGGAACGCATCATCAAAGAGCGGATGACGATCTGCGATGCGACCACAGTTACCGCGGCTTCGCTGATCAACGCCCGGCCCGTGGTGGCCGCGATCAAGGAGTTCTTCGGGTCCTCACAGCTGTCGCAGTTCATGGACCAAACCAATCCCCTTTCGGAGCTCACCCATAAGCGCCGCCTATCGGCGCTTGGTCCGGGCGGCCTCTCCAGGGAGCGGGCGGGATTCGATGTCCGGGATGTCCACCACAGTCACTACGGCAGAATCTGTCCGATTGAGACTCCCGAGGGGCCGAACATCGGGCTCATGGGTTCGCTGGCCACGTTCGCACGGGTGAACGACTTTGGTTTCATTGAGACCCCGTTCCGGCGCGTGTATCACACCATGACCCTCGGCGATGACGCAGACCGCCTCATCGGTCGGGAGTTGCGCGAAGCGGCCGGCGGACTGGCGGCTGGGACCGTGCTCCAGGCGGCGGATGTCAAGAAGCTGACCACCGCCGGTGTCACCGAGGTCAGGATCATCCCCTGGGTTACCGACGAGATTCACTTTCTCTCCGCCGATGAGGAGGACAAGTACACGGTGGCGCAGGCGAACGCACCAATCTCCACCGAGGGCGGGTTCCGGGTGGAGCACACCCCGGCGCGAACCAGGCACACTTTCAAGGATGTTCCCGTGACCGACGTCGACTTTGTCGACGTTTCCCCCAAGCAGATCGTGTCGGTGGCCACGGCGATGATCCCGTTCCTGGAACACGACGACGCCAACCGGGCGCTCATGGGTTCCAATATGCAGCGCCAGGCGGTTCCTCTGGTCGCGACCGATTCCCCGGTGGTGGGCACCGGAATGGAGCTTTATGCGGCCAAGGACAGCGGTGAGTTGATCACCGCGCCGGAGGCCGGCACGGTCGTCGGCATCAATGTTCCGCTGGCGGAGATCGACCGGGAGCGGGTGCGCGTGGTGCGGAGCGGCCAGGACAGCGGCCTCGGAATCCTGTTTCACCCTGACGGAAAGGGGAGCGACGTCTGGTACGGAGTGCACAAGTTCGTGCGCAGCAACCAGGGGACTTGCCTATCGCAGAAGGTGATCGTGGATCCCGGAGACCACGTGGAGGCGGGGGCGGTGCTGGTCGACGGTCCCGCCACCGACCGGGGCGAGCTGGCGCTGGGGCAGAACGTCCTGGTCGCCTTCATGCCCTGGGAGGGATACAACTATGAGGACGCGATCCTGATCAGTGAGTCGGTGGTGCGCGAGGACAAGTACACCTCGATTCACATCGAGGAGTTCGAGGTGGAGGTCCGGGAGACCAAGCTCGGGCCGGAGGAGGTCTCCCGCGAGCTTCCCAATGTCGGCGAGGAGAGCCTCCGAAATCTGGACGAGCGGGGGATCATCTACATCGGCGCCGAGGTACAGCAGGGTGACATCCTGGTGGGTAAGACCACCCCTAAGGGTGAGTCGGAGCTGTCGGCCGAAGAGCGGCTTTTGCGGGCGATCTTCGGCGAGAAGGCCAAGGAGGTCAGGGACAGCTCCTTGCGCGTTCCCCACGGGGAGCGGGGAGTGGTGGTCGACGTGAAGCACTTCAGCCGCACCGCCAAGGATGAGCTCCCGGCCGGGGTGAACGAGATGATTCGCATCTATGTCGCTCAGAAGCGCAAGATCAGTCAGGGCGACAAGATGGCCGGACGGCATGGCAACAAGGGTGTCATCGCCAGGATCATGCCGATTGAGGATCTGCCCTTCCTGCCCGACGGCACACCCGTCGAGATCGTTCTCAACCCTCTGGG
Source organism: Candidatus Dormiibacterota bacterium (assembly GCA_027313505.1). Lineage (GTDB taxonomy): Bacteria > Chloroflexota > Dormibacteria > Aeolococcales > Bog-877 > AG-12. Next base: position 69,237 of record DAHVDN010000006.1, on the reverse strand, counting down.
GGTTCCCAGCCGGATGAACCTTGGGCAGGTGCTCGAGACCCATCTGGGGTGGGCCGCTTCGGCGCTGGGGATCAAGGTTGCCACCCCCGTGTTCGACGGCGCGTCAGAGGCCGAGATCGAGGACGAGCTAGAGAGGGCGGGGCTGCCCCGGGACGGGAAGGTGGTCCTGCGGGACGGCAGGACCGGCGAAGCCTTCGATCAGCCCATCACCGTGGGCATCATCTACATGCTGAAGCTGCATCACCTGGTGGAGGACAAGATCCACGCCCGGAGCACTGGACCCTACAGTCTGGTCACCCAGCAGCCCCTGGGCGGAAAGGCTCAGTTCGGCGGACAGCGATTTGGTGAGATGGAGGTCTGGGCACTGGAAGCGTACGGTGCCAGCCACATCCTCCAGGAGATCCTTACCATCAAGTCCGACGACATCGTGGGCCGAGTCAAAGCCTATGAGGCAATCGTCAAGGGTGACAACACTCTCGACGCGGGCATCCCGGAGTCATTTCGGGTCCTGGTCAAGGAGCTTCAGGGCCTCGGATTGGGCGTTGAGATCATGTCCGAGAACGAAGAGCAGATCGTTTTTGCCGAAGATGACATGCCTGACATGCCACTTGGACTAGGCATCAATCTTGAGCGCGACGAACGTGACGATGCCGAGGACATCGGCCGATAAGAGTGATACGGATTCACAGAACCTTCGCTGGCGCGGTCAATTTCGGCGAGCTGGCCGCGCCCGGATACCCGCTCATCCACCAATTCGCCAGGAGGCGGACAGGCCTTGCTTAAGCTTGAGAATTTCGATGCCCTGAAGCTGTCCCTCGCCAGCCCCGAGACGATTCTCTCGTGGTCCCACGGTGAGGTGACCAAGCCCGAGACCATCAACTACAGAACCCTCCGCCCAGAACGGGACGGTCTCTTCTGCGAGAAGATCTTTGGGCCGACAAAGGACTGGGAATGTCATTGCGGGAAGTACAAGCGCTATCGCTACAAGGGCATCATCTGCGACAAGTGCGGCGTCGAGGTGACCCGGAGCAAGGTGCGTCGGGAGCGGATGGGCCACATTAGACTGGCCAGCCCGGTTTCACACGTGTGGTACTTCAAGGGCATCCCCAGTCGGCTTGGGCTTTTGCTCGATATGTCGCCCCGTAACCTGGAGAAGGTTCTCTACTTCGCCAACTACATAGTGACCAGGGTCGACGAGGATGCTCGGGCTGAGGCGTTGAAGACCTTCGATCCCGACCAAAGCCACCGCGTGACTGAGCTGCGCAAGGGTGCGGCTGAAGAGTTGGAGAACTTCCTTCGGACTCAGGAGCTGCGCTTGGAGGAGATTGAGAAGTCCGGGGAGAGCAGCGCCGCCAGCCTTACGGCTGCTGCCGAGACACGGCGCGAGAAGCTGGAGTCGGAGGCAGATGGGCTCGCACAGCGTATCGAAGCCGGGCTGGGCAAAAAGGCCCCAAGCGACATGGTCCTGAAGGATGGCGACCGCAAGCAGGTGGTGGTCAAGCGCGGCACCCCGCTGACGGAGGAGCACTCCGAGCAGCTTGCAGAAGTGCTCCGGTCCATGGTGGCCGCTATCGGTGAAGAGGCTACCTCGGCGGTGAGCCAGCTGCGCGAGACGACCGCCTCTGAGACCGCGGACATTCGCGCTGAGATGGAGACACGCCGCGCCGGAGGTGGTGACGTCGGTGAGGAGGAGCTGGCTAGGGTTCGAGCTGAGCTGGACGACACCAGAGCGCGTCTCGAGGGGCTGACGGTCAGGCAGCTGCTGACGGATGCCGAGTATCGAGACTACAGCGAGAAGTTCGGTGGGGTCTTCAAGGCCGCGATGGGAGCTGCCGCAATCAAGACGATGCTAGACGGCCTCGATCTGGAAGCGGAGTCCGTTCATCTGCGCGAGGAGTTGCTATCCACCAGCGGTCAGCGCAAGCAGAAGGCGGTGAAGAGGTTGCGGGTGGTCGAGGCCTTCCGTAAGAGCGAGACGGCCCCGACCTGGATGATCCTGGAGGTACTCCCGGTTATCCCTCCGGAGCTGCGGCCGATGGTCCAGCTCGACGGTGGCAGGTTCGCGACCTCGGATCTCAACGACCTGTATCGCCGAGTGATCAACCGCAACAACCGACTCAAGAGGTTGCTTGAACTCGGGGCGCCGGAGATCATCGTCCGCAACGAGAAGCGGATGCTCCAAGAGGCGGTTGACGCTTTGATCGACAACGGCCGGCGTGGTCGCGCGATCACCGGAACCGGGAACCGCAAGTTGAAGTCTCTGAGCGACATGCTCAAGGGGAAGCAGGGGCGCTTCCGGCAGAACCTCCTTGGCAAGCGGGTCGACTACAGCGGTCGTTCGGTGATCGTGGTAGGGCCGGAGATGAAGCTGAACCAGTGCGGCTTGCCCAAGCGCATGGCGCTCGAGCTGTTCAAGCCGTTCGTGATGCGCGAGCTTGTAAGTCAAGGGTTCACGCAGAACATCAAGAGCGCCAAGCGGATGGTGGAGCGCGTGCGTCCGGAGGTTTGGGACGTGCTGGACCAGGTGATCCAGGACCATCCGGTACTTCTGAACCGGGCTCCGACCCTGCACCGACTTGGGATCCAGGCTTTCATGCCGACCCTGGTGGAGGGCTCGGCAATCCAGATTCATCCTCTGGTCTGCACCGCGTTCAACGCCGACTTCGATGGCGACCAGATGGCCGTGCACGTGCCGCTCTTCAGTGGGGCCATCGCCGAGGCCAAGAACCTCATGATGTCTTCCAACAATATCCTCTCTGCGAGCGACGGAAATCCGGTTGTCGCACCCTCCCAGGACATGGTGCTCGGTGCCTACTGGCTGACGGTCGAGCGTGAACCGCTGGAGAAGCAGGAGGACGGTCACCTTCATGGTTACTCCTCTGCGGATGAGGTCCTCCTCGCCTACAACACCGGGACCATCTCGGCTCACGAGCCAGTTCGAGTCCGTTTCCCGCGATGCAAGGTTGAGGTGGTTCCCCCCGGGGAGGACCCGGCCCAGCCGGTGATGCTGCGGACCACTCCTGGGCGCGTACTTTTCAACGAGGTTTTGCCGCTGGCCCAGCCGGTGCGCGAAGGCGCCGACGCCGAGCCGATGGTGTTTCAGAACCGGGCATTCGATCGCAAGGAGCTCCGCGCTCTGGTGGCCACCTGCTTCCGCCTCTATGGCAACCAGGTGACCGCCGAGGTGGTGAACGACATCAAGCGGGTCGGCTTCGCGTTCGCGACCAAGTCGGGCACCACTATGTCGGCCATGGACATCAAGACTCCACCCGAGAAGGCGGGCATCATCGCTGCAGCGGATGGAGCAGTGGATGAGGTCACTCTTCAGCATCGTCGAGGCCTTATCACCGAGGACGAGCGGTATGGCAAGACAGTGGAGATATGGACTCAGGCCACCGATGCGGTGACCCAGGCCACGATGCGGCACTTCGACCCGTTCTCATCGGTATTGCTGATGTCCCAGTCAGGGGCAAGGGGCTCGGTGCAGCAGATCCGCCAGCTCGCCGGAATGCGAGGGCTGATGGCTGACCCCACGGGACGGATCATCGACATGCCCATCAAGGCAAACTTCTCTGAGGGGTTGGCGGTGCTGGAGTACTTCATCTCCACCCACGGAGCCCGGAAGGGTCTGGCTGACACGGCCCTGAGGACGGCCGACTCCGGGTACCTCACCCGAAGGCTGGTGGATGTGGCCCAGGACGTGATCGTCCGTGAGGAGGATTGCGGCACCAATGCTGGCATTTGGCTTTCGGACATGAGCCAGGAGGGTGAGCCATTCCTGGAGCGGATCCAGGGACGAGTGGCGGCCGCGGATGTGACCGACCCTGAGGGAAGGGTCATGGTTTCGGCCGGCGAAGAGATCACCGATGCGCTCGCGCGTCAGATCGTGGCCTCGGGGACCGAACGCGCCCGGGTGCGCAGCGTGCTGACCTGCTCGGCCAGAAGTGGCGTCTGCCGCCTGTGCTACGGCCGCAATCTGGCAACCGGAAAGTTGGTCGAGATCGGTGAGGCGGTCGGGGTCATTGCCGCCCAGTCCATTGGAGAGCCCGGAACTCAACTCACCATGCGTACCTTCCATACGGGTGGAGTCGCAGGACTGGATATCACTCAGGGTCTACCCAGAGTGGAGGAACTCTTCGAAGCACGGATCCCCAAGGGCAAGGCGACGCTTGCGGAGGCTGGTGGCACAGTCGAGGTCATTCGCGCTGACGGAGCTCGCCGGGTGAGGGTGGTCAGCCATGAGGAGTACGAGGTCAGTCAGGCAGTTGAGAAGGGCCTGGAGCTCGACTCCGCGATTGCCGACGGGGCTCTCGTAGGGGAGGGGCAGGTACTGGCTCGCGGGACCAAGGCCGGAAAGGCGGTCACCCTCCAGGCGAGAATTGGGGGCAAGGTCACCGCACTAAAGATGGGACCTTCCGGCGGGGAGATCAAAATCCGTGCCCTCGAGGAGGAGGTCAAGGAGTACCCGGTCGCCCACGGAGCTCAGCTCCGGGTCGCAGATGGCGATGAGATGAAGGCGGGCGACGCGATCACCGCTGGCTCGGTGAGCCCTCAGGAGCTGCTCTACATCAGTGGGCGGGAAGCCGTCCAGGACTATCTGGTGCGCGAGGTACAGAAGGTGTACCGCTCTCAGGGCGTGGACATCAACGACAAGCACATTGAAGTCATCGTTCGGCAGATGATGCGCAAGGTTCGTGTCGAGTCGGGCGGCGACACCGAGCTTCTTCCTGGGGAGATCGTTTCCCAGTGGGAATATGACCAGGCCAATGCCGAGGTGCTGGCCGAGGGCGGGGAGCCTGCCATTGCCGCCACGGTGCTTCTGGGACTGATCAAGGCGGCGCTGAACACCGCGAGCTGGTTGTCAGCGGCCTCCTTCCAGGAGACCACCAGGGTCCTGACCGAAGCCGCCATTTCGGGTAAGGTGGATAGGCTACGTGGACTCAAAGAGAACGTGATCATCGGCAAATTGATTCCAGCGGGTACGGGGCTGGACTACTACCGGAAGTTGCGGGAAGAGGCGGTCAAGTATCTCGAAGAGGCCGAGGTGCCGACTGAGCCGGCCGCCGTGGCCTTGGCGGATACGACTGACTTCGTACCCTCTGAGGTTATGGCAGCGCTGGAGCCGTCGGCCGACTGACGGCTGCGGGGAGGGCTGGTCGGGAATTTGCCCGCCAGCTCTCCCGCACTCATCGGCTGCAACAGCAGTCCTGACCGGGCTCAGGAGCGAAGGGCCCGGGCCATGGCCTGGAAGTTGTCCACATAGCGTTGGACGTCGTCTTCGGTGTGTTGAACTGAAAGCGTCCAGTTCTCCTCTGCTCCTGGGGCCATGAGGACTCCCCGGTTGCACTGGTACAGCCAGGCCAGATATGCCAGAGACTTGTCTATCTCCAAGTAATCCCGATAGTTGCGCACTCGGGCTGCTCGATAGGTCATTCCGCCCCGGGCCCCCATCGTTATCACATGGAACGGCAGTTCGGCTTCGGCGATTGCCTGGTCCAGACCGCCCTGCAGGACCTCGTCCAACGCTTCGAAGTGAGAGTACGCCATGGGAGTCAGGATCTCGGTCAAAGTTACCCTGGACGCCGCCATAGTGAGCGGATTGGCATTGAAGGTTCCCATCTGACTGACGCGGCCATCTGATATGAGAGCCATGACGTCGGCCCTCCCGCCGACAGCGCCGCAGGGTAGTCCTCCCCCTATGGCCTTGGCCAGGCATACCAGATCAGGGGTCACTCCGAATCGTTGAGTGGCCCCGCCTCTAGATAGGGTCACTCCGGTTTTCACCTCGTCGAAGATGAGGAGAGCGCCGTTTTGGTGTGCCGTCTCTCTTAGGCTGGCGAGGTAACCCGCCTCTGGCAGCACGATGCCGATGTTCATCATCGCGGGCTCCACGATGATGCAGGCGATCTCCCCGGGGTTGTGCTGGAAGGCGCGCTCCACAGCCTCGATGTCGTTGAAGGAGACCACGTTCACGAGATTGGAGATTGTGGCTGGGATGCCCTCGGATTGGGGAACGGGCCGAGGGTCGTCGGCTGGTCCCATCAGCTCTGGGGAGGGTTCGACCGAAACCATCAAGCCATCGTGGTGCCCGTGGTACGAGGCCTCGATCTTGATGACTCGCTCTCTACCTGTGAATGCGCGGGCCAGTCTAAGCGCGTCCAGGGTGGTCTCGGTACCACTGTTGGCGAACCGCCACTGGGGAAGGCCGAAGCGATCCGCCAGCTCCGCCGCCACGAGGATGAAGTCCTCGCCCGGCTGGGCAAAGTGAGATCCCAGCGCGATTCTTGTGGAGACGGCAGCCACGATTGCGGGGTGGCTGTGGCCGACCACGTTGACCCCGAAGCCATTGTGGAAGTCGACGTACTCGTTGCCGTCGGCGTCCCAGACCCGGCTACCGTGGCCCCGATCGATGAAGATCGGGAACGGAGGGCTGTCCTGAAACGAGGATGGCACCCCCCCCGGGCTGTGCATTCTGGCTCGTTCCACCAACTGCTGCGAGCGCGGTCGAGCCTGCCGAAACTGTGCCTCCTCCCGAGCAGTCAGCTCAGCAACACGATTGGAGTCAACTGGACGAGCGGACATGTTGGGCATGGCAAGCACCTCAGGTTCGGCCGGACGGGCGGCTTCGGAGCCGCCCCGCCGGCCCGAAATTGGATCAGTTCAAACCGTAGACAACCGACGGCTTGTGGAAGAAGTCAGAGTGGGACAGGATTCTGGCCAGGAGCACCAAGGGCACTCCGAGAATAAAGGTGACCAGAATGGGCATGGAGGGACCCAGGCCAGCCTGAACTACGACCTGGTACCCGACCCAGAACAGAAATATTCCACTCACGAGCGGCAAGATACCCGCCAGCAGGAACATCCAGATGCTCTGGGTCAGCACCTTACGGTAGGCCCAGAAGCAGGCGATTCCGGTGATACCGTAGTAGAAGGCGACCAGTACTCCGATGTTGTTGATCAGGTTGGTGAAGGTCCCATTCACGGTGGGTGAGACCGTGGTTATGACGATCCCGATCACGCTAACCAGGGCCAGGGCGAGGGTTCCAAGCCAAGGGGTGAGGAACCGGGAGTGAACAGCTCCGAACAGCTTCGGGAAAACCCCGTCGCGAGCCATCGAGAAAGTGACCCGGGAGGCCGGTAGCAGGGTCGTCTGGGTGGTGGCGACAGTGGAGCTGAGGATGGCGAGCAGCATGAGGTCATCCAGCGGCGCCGGCGCCAGCTGATGTGCGAAGTAGAAGAGCGCGTTGCCGCCCTGAGTGGAGATCACGTGCGCCGGCAGCAGAGACTGCATCGCGACCACGTTGACCAAGAAGATGATCAGGAGGATAAACATGCTGATGATCCCAGCTCGTCCGGGGTTTAGCGAGGCATCCTCAGACTCCTCGTTGAGGTTGGCTGCGGTATCCCATCCCCAAAAGAAGAAGACTCCGAGCACCGCACCGCTGGCCAGCCCGGTGAGCCCTTCGATGGAAGTAGGGCTGAACCATGAGAGCGAGATAGCCCGGGATCCGACCGGGTGCGAGCTGAGTGCCCGCACCAGCCCGGCTATGGAAAAGGACAGGACGACCAGATATTCCAGCCCGACCATGACCCACTGAAAGTTGGCCGTGAGGCGGATTCCGTAGACGACCATGGCGGTCACCAGAACCAGCCAGCCAAGCCCGATCACCGCGGTCAGTCCGGGGCTGCCAGCGGCGCTGGCGCTGATCCAGCCGAATGACTGAAGGAGGGCCAGGGTGTTCACCCCCGCCAGAACTGGGGCCGCGATGCAAAAGAGCACGCTGGCTGCGGTCTGGACCCACCCGTTGAACCATCCGAGGTAGGGATTCACGGTGCTGGCGAGCCAGGAGTATGAGGCTCCACAGTTGGGATCCTTGCGATTCATGTAGTAGTAGGCGACCGCGATGAACAGAACGGGAAGAAAACTGACGATGAGCGCAGCTGGCGACGCCAACCCGACGGCGGCTACGAGCAGAAAGACGGTCGCGGCAATGCTGTAGGCCGGGGCGACGCTGGCCACGGCTACTGCGGTCGTGTCGAACAGGCTGAGGGTGTTGTGACGCAATCCTGCGACCACGCCGCCAGAGGGTTGGGTGGCGGGTTGCGAGGGGACGGGGTCGAGCGAAGTTGTTCCAACATTCATGGGGCGACACTCTAGGGACATCGTCGGCTCTCGTCTATGTGTCGGAAGGCCAGAAGTGTGGCCGAATAAGTGTGCATAGCGCACAGAAATCCTTTGACCAGCGCGGGGCGTTACCATCCACCCCTGATGAATGTGCCGCGCCAGCCGCCTGTCGGAGCCTCACAGTGATGGGTCCGGTGCCGAAGACGATCGTGGGGCTAGAAGGGATGGTTCCGGAGAGTTGGTGGCTGACATCCACGCCCGCCCCTCCTCTGAGGCCGGCGTTACAAGGGACCGTTTCGGCCGACGTGGTGCTCGTGGGAGGCGGGTTCACCGCTCTCTGGACAGCCTATGAGCTTCTTCGAAGGAACCCGAAGCTCCGGCTGGTTGTGCTGGAGCGTGATCGTGTCGGATCGGGAGCCTCGGGCCGCAATGGGGGTTGGTGTGTACCCGAACTGAACATCGGCCCAGCCCGGCTGGCGGAGTGGTTTGGAAGTGCAGCCGCGCGACGGCTCAGGGTCGCCATGAAAGATACCGTCGGGCATATTTCGGCCGTCCTCCGGGATGAATCGATTGACGCTGACTTCGAACGGTCAGGAGTGCTGCTTGTTGCCAGGGGGCCTGGCCAGCTTTCGCCTCTGGAGGCGATGGCTGCCGAATTTCGTGATGCTGGGTGGGGTGACGACTACCAACGGCTGGGATCGAAGGAGTGCCAGCAGTTGGTTGAGATCTCGCAAGTCGAGGGTGGGCTATTCAGTGAGTGCGGAGCGTCGGTTCACCCGGGAAAGCTGGTACGAGGGTTGGCGCTGGCGGTGGAGCGCCGAGGCGGAGTCATTTACGAGCGTTCCACCGTGGATCGGATCGTCTCTGGTCCGAGTCCGTTGGTGGCGACCAGCACCGGAGAGGTGCGTGCCGCCGTGGTGGTCTTGGGACTGGAGGCGTATCTTAGCCAGCTGGCCAGGTTTCACCGTCGGGTTCTTCCCCTCTATTCCCTGATCGTCTTGACTGAACCCCTCTCCCCGCCCCAACTGGAGGAGGTTGGCTGGCGTCGGCGGGTGTTGGTTTCGTCCATGCGTCTCAGTGTCGACTACCTCAACAGGACAGTGGACGGGCGTGTTTTGGTGGGAGGGAGAGGGGCCCCGTACAGCTTCAGCTCGGCCATCCGAGCCTCGAGCGAGCACCACGCTGCGACGCACGCAAAACTGCGCCAACTCTTTCGCGCCTGGTTCCCATCCCTGTCGACGGTCGCCTTCACCCATGCCTGGGGCGGGGTCCTGGGGATGCCAAGAGATTGGATGCCTCAGGTCGGCTACGATCCCGCTGAGGGGCTGGCCTGGGCCTACGGCTACACGGGACACGGGGTGGCCACCTCCAATCTGGCCGGAAGGACTCTGGCGGACTTGATCACCGGGACCAGTTCCGATCTGACTTCCTTGCCACTGGTGGGTCACCGCTCCCCGAACTGGGAGGTGGAGCCGTTTCGGTGGCTCGGTGTGCGGTTCGTCCAAGCTGGGTTGGGTCGTGTGGATGCCAGAGTCGAGGCCACAGGGATCCCGCCTACCGGTCGAACGATTGCGGAGCGGATTGGGGCCCACTGAGCTGATGCCCTGATGCCCGAGTCCAAGTTCTGGCGATCATCGAAATGCCGCCATCCGAGCGGAGCCGGCAACCTGGCGTGAGGCTCTCCAAGGTCCTGGCCATTGAGGCTTTCCGCGACGCCCGGTTGGTGGCGGGCGAGCGGGGGGTGGATGGTGATGTCAGTTGGGCCCATGTCGTGGATGTCCCTGACCCTTTGCCCTGGACCAGCCCCGGCCAGCTCCTATTGACGACTGGAGTGTCATGGCCGGCGAGCGTGGAGGAGCAGGTGGCGCTGATAGGAGAGTTTGCAAACCGCCGCCTGGCCGGCGTGGCGCTCGCGGTGCCCAAATTTCTTGATCGGTTTCCCAACCCGGTGATGGAACGGGCCGATGAGACAGCCCTCCCCCTCCTCGAGATCCCATGGGAGATCCCATTCGCTGCAATCACCCAAGCGGTGAACACCCTGATTCTGGCCGAGAGCTACACCGTGATCGAGCAGGCTTCGCTCATACACCGGGCGTTGACCCAGGCCGCGGTGACTGCCGGCACGCTTCAAAACCTGGCGGACACACTCGGCGGTCTCATCCAACGTGACATCACGATCGAAGACCCCGAAGGTCGGGTCTTGGCAAACTGGCGCGAGCCATCTGCGGAGGACCCGGTTCGGGAGGAGACCTTGGCCACCGGTGCCACGCCGACGGCGGTTTTGAGGCACCTGGAGCGAACAGGGGAGTTGGGCCGGATTCTCTCCGCTCGGGCCCCAGTCAGGATCGATGGGAGCAAAGAGCTGGGTCTGGCCGGTAGGGTCGTCTGCCCCATATGGCTGCGCGGTGAACTGGTCGGACTGGTGTGGATCATCGAGGGGCAATCTGAGCTGAGCGAGCTGCACATACGGGCCGCCGAACACGCCGCCACGGTTGCGGCCCTTCATATCGCGGGTCAGAGGCAGCTGGCCGCAGTCGAAACGCGCCTGGGCACAACCTTCTTGGATGCGCTCTTGGAGGGTCGCTTCGACGCTAGCCCGCACAGCTTGGAACGCGCCAACATGCTTGGGTTCGACCCGGCCGGGACCTACCGCGTCGCCATCTTGTCTCTGGATCCCTCTGCCCAGCTCACCCGTGAAGGGGTGGTGCGCCGCGATCGCCTCGGGGAGGCGCTTCGCCACCGCCTGACTGCAGTTGGTGAGATCGGCCTCATTTCCAGCCGGCCCAACCAGCTGATCTTTCTAATGAGGGATGGCCGTGACCCCGGAGCGATTTGGAGGACTCAGAAGGCCGATGGCGGGGGCCTGGCTCTGGGCCGAGCATATCCTGGCGCTGACGGGGTACGGCGCAGCTTTCAGGAGGCCGTGTCAATCTTGGGCCACATTCAGCCAGGCCAAATGCGTCGCTATGAGGAGATGCTGGTGCTGCGCGTACTGACCGGCGATGCCGATGCCCGGTCAGCTTTCAGGGAGCAAATGTTCGGGCGCCTACGGAGCCAGCGTGGTGGTGACACATTGGTGAAGACCCTTATCGCCCTGGCGGAAAAGGGGTTCGAACGCCGGGGCGCGGCCGCGTCACTTCACATCCACCCAAACACCCTGCGCTACCGCCTAGATCGGGTGACCGACATCCTGGGTCTAGACTTGGGCGACTCTGAAGTACGATTCCAACTTCAACTGGCCGCCCACCTAGAGACCATGCACAAGGAATCCGCCCAATTCTGACCGTTGGACACATAGTGAGCGGAAGTTCTGGCCGCTTAAGGTTCACAAGGTGAGCCAAGTTCCGGGACAGCCGTCGCAGGCGGAGCTTGCGGAGCTGAGGGGGAAGTACCTCCCTCGTGGGTTGAAGTCGGCCCACCCAGTCTTCGTGGATCACGCGCGCGGTTCACTGCTGTGGGGGGCAGACGGGACCGAGTACCTGGATTTCGCAGGTGGGATCGGGGCGATGAATGTCGGCCACTCCCATCCGCTGGTCCTGGACGCTGCGCACCGGCAGCTGGACAAGCTGACGCACACCTCGTTCCAGGTCGCCGGCTATGAGTCCTATCTCCGGCTGGCCGCGCGGATTGCCAGCCTAGCTCCAGGCGCCGGCAGCCAGAAGGTGATCCTTTTTAACTCCGGAGCAGAGGCCGTGGAGAACTCAGTGAAGATCGCTCGGGCGTACTCTGGGCGGACTGCAGTCATAGGCTTCACCGGTGCGTTCCACGGCCGGACGCTCCTGGCGATGACGTTGACCGGAACGGATCGGCCCTACAAGGAGGGGTTTGGGCCCTTCGCGCCGGCAGTTTACCGGGCACCGTATCCGTACGAGTTTCGGGGCTGGAGCGTTCAGCGTTGTCTCGAAGACCTGCAACGGCTCCTTGATCAGGAGATTCCGGCGGAACAGGTGGCCGCTTTTCTTATCGAGCCTGTTCTCGGAGAGGGTGGGTTTGTGCCCGCCCCCGCAGAGTTCCTCCAAGGCCTTCGGCGGGTCTGCGACGAGCATGGGATCCTGCTCATCGCAGACGAGGTGCAGAGCGGCATGGGCAGAACCGGGCGCATGTTCGCCATTGAGCATTCCGGGGTTAGTCCCGACATGACGATATTCGCCAAGAGCGTGGCCGCCGGACTACCGCTCTCAGGGGTGGTGGGGAACGCCTCCGTTATGGATGGCCCGGAGCCAGGCAGTCTGGGCGGCACATATGGCGGCAACCCGGTAGCTTGTGCCGCAGCGCTGGCGGTTCTAGACGTGATTGAAGACGAAAAGCTGTTGGCACGAGCAACCACTCTCGGATCACTGCTCGAGGAGCGGATGGCCGATTGGAAGAACGAGTTCCGCATAGTCGGAGATGTCCGCGGCCTTGGCGCCATGGCAGCCCTCGAACTGGTCACAGACCGGCCAGGCACCACGCCGGCGTCGGAGGCGGCAACCCGGATACTCGAGGGCTGTCGGCAGGACGGTTTGCTGTTGCTGAAGGCTGGGCCCTATCAAAATGTTCTGCGGACCCTTATGCCCCTCAACATCCCCGACGAGGTCCTGGACCGAGGACTAGACATAATCGAGCGCAACCTGGCCAGCGCTGATGCTGAGTTGAGGACGTCCACTTGAGCCCATCCCAGCCAGAGCTAATCGCTTGTCGGGGCCTTATCAGAACCGAGCCAAACACGGGGAGGGAGCCAAGGTGCCCATAGGACCTGGCCGAGCCAAGATCTTCATCGGCGGCGAATGGGTGGAGAGCGCGGGAGAGACCGAGCAGCAGATTGTCAACCCCGCGACCGGTGAGGTGATCGCGGAAGTCCCGAACGGCACCCTCGAAGACGTCGATCGTGCCGTGAGTGCAGCCCGGAGGGCATTCGACAGCGGTTGGGGGGAGACCACCCCGAGAGAGCGCGGCGATGCCCTGCTTCGTCTAGCGGACCAAGTGGAGAGCCATGCCGAGGAGCTCGCTCAGATGGAGTCGGCAAACGTCGGCAAGCCAATCTCATTTGCACGAACTGAAGAGATTCCTCCCATGGCCGATGCGCTACGTTTCTTCGCTTCGGCGGCCCGTTGCCTGGAGGGCAAGGCCGTGAGTGAGTACGCGGCTGGGTTCACAAGCATGTTGCGCCGCGAGCCAATTGGGGTGGTGGGCTCGATCGCACCCTGGAACTACCCACTTCTCATGGCGATCTGGAAACTTGGACCGGCTCTGGCTGCCGGGAACACCGTCGTCCTCAAGCCCTCGGAATGGACCCCTCTGTCAGCGCTGCGCTTCGCGGAGCTCGCTGCCGAGGTCCTGCCGCCGGGGGTTCTCAACGTGATCACCGGAGAAGGCTTGCCAGTTGGTGCTGGAATTGTCCGGCACCAGGGAATCGGCATGGTATCTCTGACGGGCGATGTCAGCACCGGACGCGACGTGGCCCGGGCCGCCTCGGACACTCTCAAGAAAGTCCACCTTGAGTTGGGTGGCAAGGCGCCAGTGCTGATCTTTGACGACGCCGCCCTGGAGGCGACTGTGGAAGGGGTCCGGGGCGGGGCATTCTACAATTCCGGTCAAGATTGCACTGCGGCAACTCGGATCCTGGTTGCGGAGCGTTTCTACGATACCTTCATGTCCGCTTTCCTGCCAGCGGTGGAGGCGCTCAAGGTGGACTCCCCGGAGAAACCCGAGAGCGAGATGGGCCCTGTGGTCTCCCGTGCTCACCTGGAACGGGTGGCGGGCTTTGTGGACCGGGCTCGCGGCGCCGGGGCGGAGGTGGTCGCCGGTGGATCCGGCATCGCGAGGCCAGGGTTCTGGTACCCGCCCACCGTAGTCCTACCTAACTCGCAACAGGCTGAGATCGTCCAGCGCGAGGTCTTCGGGCCGGTGGTCACGGTTCAGAGGTTCACGGATGAGGACCAGGCGGTGACCTGGGCGAATTCGGTCGATTACGGACTTGCGGCGTCGGTTTGGACCAGGGACGTCGGCCGAGCGATGAGGCTGGCCCGCCGCCTGAAGTTTGGAACGGTGTGGGTCAACACCCATATTCTGCTTGTGAGTGAGATGCCACACGGGGGCTTCAAGCAGAGCGGATACGGGAAGGACCTCTCTTCTTACTCGGTTGAAGAGTACACCCAGGTCAAGCATGTCATGGTCTCGCTCGACTGAGCTGGGCCTCGCGGCTCCCAGACCTCAGCTGCGGTCAGCGCACTCCCCGCAGTAGCCCCGAAAGATAACCTGCGCTTGGTCGACCACAAGGCCAAGCGCAGGATCCGGTGTGAGGCACGACGGCCGTCCGGCGGCACAGGGGACGTCGATGACGCGGTGACAGCGTCGGCAGACAAAATGATGGTGCCACTGGGTGCTGACCTCATAAAGCGTGGCACCGGGGCCGGCCTCCGCCTTGAGGATCATTCCTACGTGAGCCAGCGTCTCCAACCCGTTGTAAACTGACGCTCGCGCGAACGCGCGTCCCGATCTCAAGAGGTGGGTGGCGATCTCATCCGCGGAGCGATGCCCGCCCAGCTCGGTGAGGGCTCGGTAAACTCCGACCCTGGGGTCTGTTGCACGAAGTCCCTCCGCCCGCAGCGCTGCAGCGATCTCGTCCGTGGTTCCAGGTGAAATAGACTTCAGCGCAGCGCTCCGGGAGGCACCCCCGATCGGGAGGTCACGGTCCAAGCGTCCAGCGTACCCACCAGGCCGGGCCAAAGGGGCTGGGGGTACCCGGGCCGCAGCGGGAGGGAGCGCGACGGTGTGGGCAGAAGTTGTGGCCACTCAGGGTGCCTGCCCACCGCTGGCGGCGTGTCGGTCCGCCGCCTCCTTGGCCCCCGAACCCGCGGCGAGGGAAGGCTGAAAGGTCATCGGGCAGGCGGCCGAGTGCGCTCAGCTCTGTCCGGCCTCCAAACATTGGTTGAAGGAATCATGGACTCGGCGATCAAGCAGACCTCCTTTAATTAGACTCCGTCCAACTCTAACAGCGCCTCTGGCGGGGACTCCCGGTCGGCTGCCAGCCGAGTGCACAACCTAAAGGTGACCCGCCAAGGCCGGTGAGGCAGCTGGCTGATGGCCACGACGGGTGCCCATGCGCCCCCATCTGGGGCCAGTCGGTTCGTCAACCAGACGGTTCCCCGGGCCGATAATGCAGGAAGCCATGACCGAGGATGAATTGATCTCCTGCGTGAAGGGCCCCGCTCCCGGTGGGTGAGCCTGGCGGCGTCGATGCTCAGAGAATGGCAGGCGGCCGAGGATGCGCTTCAAGACTCGATCCTGAAAGCACTCAGGGCCAGGTCGGGGTTACGCTCATAGGCGAACGTCTGCTCCTGGATCCAGAGGATCTGCATCAGCTCCTGCCACGACCGACTTCGTCAGCGCCGGTCAGCTGCCCACAGGGACAGATCACTGCGACGGGAAGCCCTCTGGGGTGCCCCGGCTTACACCGTGGATCCTGAATCCGTGGTGATCGCGGGTCAAGAGTCCTCTCGCCTGCGTTCGGCCTTCGCCCAACTTAGCCCGGATCAGAGTCGGACGGTGATCCTGCATTTCTTAGGACGGTGGACCGTCACGGTGATCGCTGCCCTGGTTGGGACGCCGCTCGCCACTTTAAAATCCCACCTCCGTCGCAGGAGGCAGACGCTGGTCGGCGTACTCGCCGAGGGCAGTCTGTGAACGAGCTCACCTGCGCCGAAGCCCGGGATATGGCGTCTGACCTCATCCATCATGAGCTGAGCGTATCGGACCAGGCAGCGGTGCACGCCCACATGGCCGGCTGTCCTACCTGTCCTGGGCTGTACGGGCCCTGGTCGCACTCCACGATGAGCTGCGCCGGGTGGACAAGGTGGGGCTCGTACCCAGGCCGCTTCTCTCCGAAAGCTGGCAGATGAGGTGATGGTGGCCTGATGCAGCCATCCTCCCGGGCTGAGGGGGTAGCCCGGAATAGGTGGTGGGGCCGGCTCACTCCATCGGATTTGGGCCCGCAGGGAGGTTCCGGTCGCTTCGATCCCAGAGATCCCCGCCTGCTCATGCGGCACCGGCGGGGAGTGCGAGTTTGACACGCTCGGGAGCCGCAGGTAGAATCAACTTCCGCGCCTCCGGAGGGGCGCATGCGTCCATGTGTGGTCGTCGCCCCGGAACGGCCAGCGTTCTCCAAGGATAAGTTCAGTTTGCCCACCATTCAGCAGTTGGTCCGCAAGGGCCGTGCCCCGCTCGTCAAGAAGACCAAGTCCCCCGCCCTCAAGGGTGCGCCCCAGCGGCGCGGGGTCTGTGTGCGCGTCTTCACGACTACTCCGAAGAAGCCGAACTCGGCCCTTCGTAAGGTGGCTCGGGTCAGGCTCACCAGCAAGATCGAGGTAACTGCCTATATCCCCGGCATCGGTCATAACCTCCAGGAGCACTCGGTGGTGCTGGTGAGGGGCGGCCGGGTCAAGGACCTCCCAGGAGTGCGGTATCACGTGGTGCGCGGCGCCCTCGATACCGCGGGTACCAAAGCTCGCAAGCAGGGCCGGAGCAAGTACGGCGCCAAGCGCGAGAAGCCGGCGAAGTCCTGAGATGCCAAGACGCCAAAGGATTTCGCGCCGCGTGGTAGTGCCTGACCCCGTATATAAGAGTGAGGGGTTAGCCAAGTTCATAAACTGCGTCATGCTCAACGGCAAGCGCAGCACTGCCGAGCAGATCGTCTATGGCTCCTTGACCCGCATCGCAAAGAGCCAGCGGCGGGAGCCGCTAGAGGTGTTCGATGTGGCCCTGCGGAACGCGACCCCTATCCTGGAAGTTAAGCCCAAGCGCGTGGGTGGTGCCACCTATCAGGTGCCAGTTGAGATCCGGCACGACCGTCGGCTGGCCCTGGCAAGGCGTTGGATCATCCGCAGCGCTCGGCAGAGGCACGGCAAGAGCATGGCCGACAAGCTTGCCGCCGAGCTGATGGATGCCAGCAACGGAATGGGTCAAGCCGTCAAGCGCAAGGAAGACACCCACAAGATGGCCGAGTCCAACAAAGCGTTCTCGCACTTCAGGTATTGAGATATCCCCATGCCCACACAGTCCACGATGGCCACTAGCGGAGCGCTCGCGCATGGGCGCAAAGTGCCATTGGGGCGCGTCCGCAATATCGGGATCATGGCCCATATTGACGCTGGCAAGACCACGACGACTGAGCGGGTTCTCTTCTATACCGGGCGTATCCACAAGATGGGCGAGGTACATGAGGGGGCGGCGACCATGGACTGGATGGTCCAGGAGCAGGAGCGTGGGATAACGATCACCTCAGCGGCGACCGCCGCCGAGTGGCAGGGCCACCAGATCAACATCATCGACACCCCTGGTCATGTCGACTTCACGGTCGAGGTCGAGCGAAGCCTGCGCGTTTTGGATGGCGCCATCGCCGTCTTTGATGCTGTGAGCGGGGTTGAGCCTCAGTCGGAAACAGTCTGGAGGCAGGCGGATCGCTATGACGTTCCCCGGATTTGCTTCATCAACAAGATGGACAGGTTGGGCGCCGACTTCGATGCCGCGGTGACCTCCATCCGGGAGCGCTTGGGGGCACGGGCGGTGCCGGTGCAACTCCCGATCGGAGCCGAGGAGGGCTTCGAAGGGGTGGTTGATCTAATCCGGCAGAAGGCGGTGGTCTACACAGATGATCTGGGTACGGCCTTGGACACCAAGGAGATCCCGGAGTCGCTGAGGGATCGGGTAAAGGCGGCTCGGCAGGAGCTGGTAGAAGCCGCCGCCGAATTCGACGACGAGCTGATGCAGGCCTACCTCGACGACTCACCGGTCGCCGACGACGCACTGAGCTTTGCCCTGAGGCGGGGGGTGGTCGCTGCGGAGATTTTTCCGGTCCTCTGTGGGGCGGCCCTGCGGAATCGGGGCGTCCAGCCGTTGCTCGATGCTGTGGTCGAGTTCCTTCCGAGCCCTCTCGACCGGCCACCGATCACCGGGAAGAACCCCGCCACCGATGAGGAGCTGATGCGGGAGGCCTCCGACGAGGCACCGTTCTCGGCATTGGCGTTCAAAATCATGACGGATCCCTTCGTCGGGAAGCTGACCTTCTTCAGGGTCTACAGCGGGGTGCTGAAGTCCGGCAGCTACGTGTACAACGCCAGTCAAGGCGAACGCGAACGGGTCGGTCGGATTCTCAAGATGCACGCCAATCGACGAGAGGAGATCGATCAGGTACTCGCTGGCGACATCGCCGCGGCCATTGGCCTCCGCCACACCTCGACCGGAGACACTCTGGCCGACGAGCATGCGCCGATCGTCTTGGAGTCCATCGTCTTTCCGGAGCCGGTCATCTCCGTGGCCATCGAACCCAAGACCAAGGCGGACCAGGACAAGTTGGGGATAGCCCTCCAGAAGCTGGCCGAGGAAGACCCAACCTTCCAGGTGAGGACGGAGCCAGAGACTGGGCAAAACCTCATCTCCGGGATGGGAGAGCTTCACCTCGAGGTGATTGTCGATCGCCTCTTGCGCGAGTTCAAAGTTGATGCCAACGTGGGCAAGCCTCAGGTCGCCTACCGGGAGACTGTACGCCGTCAGGCCAAGGGCACCGGGCGCTTTGTCCGCCAAACCGGCGGCCACGGTCAGTACGGCCATTGCGAGCTCGAGGTCGAGCCCAATGAAACCGGCAAGGGATTCGAGTTCGTGAACAAGATCGTCGGCGGGTCGATCCCCCGGGAGTACATCGCGCCAGTCGAGAAGGGGTGCATTGACGCTCTTCAGGCGGGGGTGGTGGCCGGGTACCCGGTGGTGGACGTCAAGGTGACCCTTTATGACGGGTCCTACCACGATGTTGACTCCTCGGAGCAGGCCTTCCAGATCGCGGGCTCAATGGGTATGAAGGACGCCATGCGCAAGGCGGCTCCGGTCTTACTTGAGCCGATCATGAAAGTAGATGTAACAGTCCCGGAGGCCAACCTAGGGGATATCATTGGGGACTTGGCATCGCGGCGGGGCCACACCTTGGGGATGGAGAGCCGCCGCTCCATGCAGACGGTGCATGCCGAAGTCCCCTTGGCCAATATGTTCGGCTACGCCACGCAGTTGCGTAGCATGACCCAGGGTCGCGCCAGCTACACGATGGAGTTCGACCACTACCAGGACTTGCCGCAGTCGCTGGCAGAGGAAATCACGGCCAAGCGGAAGAGTTGAACAGAATCAGAAGCCAGAGCAGAGCACCAAAGACGAAGGGCAGGTAAAGATGGGTAAGAAGAAGTACGAGAACACCAAGCCCCACCTGAACGTGGGCACCATCGGTCACATTGACCACGGGAAGACCACACTCACTGCGGCCATCACCAAGGTGTTGTCTGAAAAGGGGCTTTCGGAGTACCGAGAGTTCTCCTCCATCGACAACGCCCCCGAAGAGAAGGCCCGAGGCATAACCATTGCCGCTTCTCATGTGGAGTACGAGACCGACACTCGTCACTACGCCCACGTGGACTGCCCTGGACACGCCGATTACATAAAGAACATGATCACCGGGGCGGCCCAGATGGACGGCGCCATCCTGGTGGTGGCGGCGACCGACGGTCCGATGCCCCAGACTCGGGAGCACATCCTGCTTGCCCGTCAGGTGGGTGTGCCGTACATCGTCGTGGCGCTCAACAAGGTTGACGCGGTCGACGACGAAGAGCTTCTGGAGCTAGTGGAGTTGGAGGTGAGGGAGCTCCTCACCAAGAACGATTTCCCCGGTGACGACGTACCGGTGGTTCGAGTCTCCGCGCTCAAGGCGCTTCAGGGGGACCCCGCGGCCGAGGATCAGGTACGCCAGCTCATGGATGCTGTGGACAGCTATATCCCAGTGCCCGAGCGCCCCATCGACCAACCGTTCTTCATGCCCATCGAAGATGTCTTCTCGATCGAGGGAAGAGGCACTGTCGTGACCGGGCGTATCGAGCGCGGAGTCGTCAAGGTCAACGACCAGGTCGAGATCGTGGGGATCAAGGACACCGCCAAGACGGTCGTCACCGGTGTGGAGATGTTCCACAAGCTCTTGGACCAGGGAGAGGCGGGGATGAACTGCGGGTGCTTGCTACGTGGAATCAAGCGCGAGGACGTCGAGCGCGGACAGGTCCTGGCCAAGCCCGCCTCTGTTAAGCCCCACACCGACTTCGATGCACAGGTCTATGTCCTGAGCAAGGAGGAGGGTGGCCGCCACACCGCGTTCTTCGGCAACTACCGCCCTCAGTTCTACATTCGCACAACGGATGTGACGGGGCAGATCGAGCTTCCCGAGGGTCGCGAGCTGGTCATGCCGGGAGACAACGTGGAGCTCAAGGTCGCCCTGATCACCCCAGTCGCCATGGAAGATGGCATGCGCTTCGCCATTCGTGAGGGCGGTCGCACGGTTGGGGCCGGCGTCGTCACCAAGATCATCAAGTAGCGCCCGGATTCATATAAAGCCAATGGCACAGCGAATACGGATTCGACTCAAAGCCTATGACCATCGGGTCCTGGACCAAGCGGCGGCCCGGATCGTGGAGACCGCGGCTCGTAACCAGGCGCAGGTGGTGGGCCCGGTGCCATTGCCTACGGAGATAAACAAGTACACGGTGATTCGCGGGCCGTTCATTGACAAGGATTCACGCGAGCAATTTGAGATGCGCACCCACAAGCGAATCGTCGACATCCTGGATCCAAACCCCAAGGTGGTGGATGCCTTGATGCATCTCAACTTGCCCAGCGGGGTCAATATTGAGATCAAGCTCTGATGGGCACCTCATTGCTGGCGCGTAAGCTGGGGATGGCGCAGGTGTTCAGCGAGGATGGGCGCTGCTATGGCGTGACGGTATTGGAGGCCGGTCCCTGCCCGGTCGTCCAAGTCAAAAGTCTCGCCGTCGACGGCTACGATGGTGTTCAAGTTGGATTCGGGGCCAATCCCAAGAAGATCAACTCACCCTCGCGAGGCCACTTCGACGCAGCAGGGGTCGAACCTCATCGCTACCTACGGGAGCTCCCCGGCTCGTCTGATGCGGCAGTGGGGGATACTCTGACGGTCTCGGCCTTTGAGGTGGGTCAGAAAGTTGACGTTTCCGGGGTGAGTAAAGGCAAGGGATTCGCCGGCCAGCACAAGCGCCACAACTTCGGGCGGGGTCCGGTCACTCACGGAAGCCACAACATTCGCCAGGCCGGTTCGGTCGGTTCGGTCGACGCCGCTCGTACCTTCAAGGGTCTGCCGATGGCGGGCCACATGGGCGCCAAACGATCAACGGTCCAGCGCCTGGAGATTTTCCGGGTGGACGAGGAGCGCAATCTTCTCTTGGTCAAGGGAGCTGTTCCCGGTGCCA
The DNA here is from genome assembly GCA_027313505.1 of Candidatus Dormiibacterota bacterium. GTDB lineage: Bacteria > Chloroflexota > Dormibacteria > Aeolococcales > Bog-877 > AG-12. The sequence continues at coordinate 47,832 of DAHVDN010000006.1, read as the reverse complement.
CTGGCGGCCTTCTGATGGTGTCCCAGTCACGCCCCAGAATCCGCAAGGTCCGAGGGCAACACTGATGCCCCAGGCGGTCGTTCGGAGCCAGGACGGAACCGAGAGCGGCTCTGAGGAGCTGGCAGATTCCGTATTCGGTATCAGTGTCAACCAGGCCGTTCTTCACCAGGCGGTGGTCCGCCAGTTGGCAGGGTCTCGTCAGGGAACGCATGACACCAAGACCCGCGGAGAGGTCAGCGGTGGCGGACGCAAGCCGTACCGGCAGAAGGGGACAGGTAGGGCCCGCCAGGGGTCCATTCGCGCCCCTCACTGGCGCGGAGGTGGGACAGTGTTTGGCCCAACCCCTCGCACCTACCAATTGGCGATGCCGCGCAAGCAACGTCGGCTGGCGCTGCGGTCCGCGCTCGCGGCCAAGGCGGCAGACGGGGTGATTCAACTTGCTGAGTCCCTTGAATACGAGCGTCCGAGGACCCGTGACTTCGCTGGATTTTTGGAGCGGGTCGGAGCTGGTCGCCGGGTCCTGGTTATCGTTGCCGAGCACTCTGAAAACTTGGTGCTCTCGGCTCGAAACATTCCCCAGGTGAAGTTGCTACTGGCCTCTAACATCAATGTACGTGACGTGTTGATCGCCGACACCATCATCTTCACCCGAGCGGCGCTGGGTGTGGTCGTGGAGCATCTGGGATGAAGGATCCGTCGGAGATTCTGCTCAGACCGGTCATCAGCGAGAAATCGTACGCGGGCATGGCCCACCAGAGGTATGTGTTCAGAGTTGCCTCGAGCGCCAACAAGATTGAGATCAAGCAGGCGGTTGAGGCGGCGTTTAAAGTCAAGACCGCCTCAGTAAACGTGATGGTAGTCAAGGGCAAGGTCCGCACCAGGATGCGTCGGGGTGGACGGATTGTGGGTCGAAGCCGGGACTGGAAGAAGGCCATCGTGACTCTTGAGCCGGGCGAGACCATTGCCAATCTTTTCGAGGGAGTCTGAAATGCCGGTAAATCGCTACCGACCGACCTCCCCCGGGAGGCGCTTCATGAGTGTCAGCTCCTTTGAGGAGGTGACCAAGAGCCGGCCTGAGCGCAAGCTGACAGTCGCTTTAAAGAAGCACTCGGGGCGCAACGCGACTGGCAAGATCACCGTAAGGCACCGCGGTGGTGGCCATAAGCGCATTTATCGGGTGATCGATTTCAAGCGCGATAAGGTCGACGTCCCGGGCCAGGTGGCGGCTATCGAGTACGACCCGAACCGCAGTGCTCGGATTGCCCTCGTCCACTACCGCGATGGGGACAAGCGCTACATCCTGGCTCCAGACGGTCTGGTCGTCGGCGATCAGGTTATGGCCGGGGAGAAGGCAGACATCCGACCGGGGAACGCGCTGCCTCTGAGCCGGATCCCTCTAGGGACCACAGTTCATAACCTTGAGGTCCAGCTAGGCCGGGGTGGGCAGCTGGTCCGCAGCGCCGGCGTGGGAGCGCAGTTGGTGGCCAGGGAGGGCCGGTACGCCCAGATGCGTATGCCCTCCGGAGAGGTCCGTCTACTCGACGTGCGCTGTCGGGCCACGATCGGGCAGGTTGGGAACTCCGATCATTCCAACGAGACTATCGGCAAAGCTGGTAAAAATCGCTGGCGCGGTTTCCGTCCCACGGTCCGTGGATCGACCATGAACCCGTTTGACCATCCCCACGGAGGCGGCGAGGGCCGTTCCGGACCTGGTGGCCATCCTCAGACCCCCTGGGGCAAGCCGGCACTCGGGCACAGAACCCGCAACAACAAGGCCACCGATCGAATGATCGTGCGCAGGAGACGCAAATAATCCATGAGTAGGTCTGTCAAAAAGGGCCCGTTCTGTGACGCCCCGCTCCTCCAGAAGGTTCTGGAGATGAATCACGCCAAGGAGAAGCGCGTGATTCGGACCTGGTCACGGCGGAGTGACATCTTCCCGGAGATGCTCGGGCACACCATCGCTGTCCATGACGGACGAAAGCACGTGCCGGTCTTTGTGACCGAGGCGATGGTAGGGCACAAGCTGGGGGAGTTCGTGCCCACCAGGCGGTTTCGGGGCCATGGCCATCACACCGAGCGCAGTAGCTCGCTCAAGTAACGCTGGAGATTAAGTAATGCAGGTTCAGGCGACAGCCAAGTGGGTCCGGGTACCTCCTCGCAAAGCGCGGTTGGTGGCAGGGCTCATTCAGGGCATGCCGGTCACCGAAGCGCTGACAACGCTCTCGTTCATGCCGCAAGCCGCGGCCGAGGACGTGAGCAAGGTAGTGCGTTCGGCGGCCGCCAACGCCGAGAACAACTTTAGCCTGGACCGCGACCGTCTGCAGCTGGTGCGCTTGGAGGTCGATGGAGGCCCTATCATTAAGAGGTTCAGGCCCCGCGCTCGGGGATCCTCGTACTCGATCTTCAAGCGGACTTGCCACCTGGTGGCGGTCGTTGAGGACAACTTGGACCGTCCCGGTCGCGCGCGTCGGCGCGGCCCTCAGACGGCGCCGACGGTGGCTGCTTCCGGCAATGGTGATGAAGAGGAGTAGGTAAGGGACATGGGACACAAGGTCCACCCCAACGGCTTTCGCCTCGGCGTCTACCGTAACTGGGACGCCCGCTGGTACGCGAGCGGTCCGGAGTACACCAAGCTGCTTCAGGAAGATCTGGCGATGCGCGCCTTGATTATGAGTCGGCTGCGCAATGCCAGCGTCGCGCGCATTGAGACCGAGCGCTCGGTGAATCAGCTCACGGTGATAATTCACACGGCAAAGCCGGGAATTGTCATCGGGAGGAGCGGTGCCTCGGTCGACGCCCTGCGGGACAACTTGGAGCGTATTTCGGGAAAGAAGGTTCGGGTAACGATCCAAGAGATCAAGGTGCCAGAGTTGGACGCCCATCTGCTGGCAGAGAATGTTGCCAACCAGCTCGAGAAGCGGATCGCGTTTCGGCGGGCGGTCAAGCAGTCGGTGATGAGGGCAATGCGCGCCGGGGCCAAGGGCGTGCGCATCCAGGTGTCCGGGCGCCTCGGAGGCGGTGATATGAGTCGCCGGGAGTGGGATCGTGATGGCCGGGTGCCACTGCATACCCTAAGAGCCGACATCGACTACGGCCAGACCGAGGCGAAGACCACCTTCGGCCAGATTGGCGTCAGTGTCTGGATTTATCGTGGCGAGTTCGCGCCGCTGCAGCCGGTCGCGGCACCGGTAGTCGAGGTCGTGGCTGCGGCTGGATCGGAGCCGGCGGCTGGTGGGGTGGCTCCGTTGGCGGTCGAGGCCGGAATTGTCCCGTCACTTGAGGGGTCCCCCGGAACCGCTCCCGCGGCCGCCGCTGAGGTGGCCCCCGAGAAGAAGCCTGTCGCTCGCAAACGGCCTGCCAAGGCTGCCGCGACCGATGCTGAGGCCAAGCCATCTGCCCGCGGGGCCCGCAAGTCGGCGAAGAAGACGGAGACAAGCTGAGATGCTGATCCCTCGCCGACCAGCCCACCGCAAGGTCCACCGGGGACGGATGACCGGAGCGGCCCACCGAGGTTCCACCCTGGCTTTTGGGCCGTTCGGATTGCAGGCCTTGGAGCCGTGCTGGATGACCAACCGCCAGATCGAGTCGGCACGACGCGCTATGACTCGCCACGTGCGTCGCGGGGGCAAGATCTGGATTCGGATTTTCCCCGATAAGCCGATCACCAAGAAGCCTGCCGAGACTCGAATGGGTTCCGGTAAGGGGAACCCTGAGGGGTGGGTCTCGGTCGTGCGCCCCGGACGTATCCTGTTTGAAATGGATGGAGTTGGGCTGGAGACGGCACGCGAGGCTATGCGTCTTGCCGCCCACAAGCTGCCGGTCAAGACTAGGTTTGTCGCTCTTGAGGAGACGGCTCCGAGCGGGGATGCTGAGTCATGAGCAAGCACCGTGATGAATTGCAGCAGCTTCGGGACATGGACGACTTCGGGTTGACCCAGACCCTGAGCGAGCGTCGCCAGGAGCTGCTCCAGTTGCGCCTCCAAAGAGCAACCGGGCAACTTGAGCAGCACCGCCGGATCCGTGAGGTCAGGCGGGGAATCGCGCGCATTCACACCCTGGTTAGAGGGCGCGAGATGGCGGACCTTGTGGGGGAGGAATGATGGCTGAGGCGCCCGTTTCTGAAGTCAGAGCACGACGCAAGGTGCGCGTAGGGCTGGTGGTAAGCGACAAAATGGAGAAAACAGTAGTGGTCCAGGTTGAGGATCTCAGGGCCCACAACCTGTATCGGAAGGTTCTCCGCCGCAGTCGTCGATTCCAGGCTCACGATGAGATCAACGAATGCCGCGTGGGAGACCGCGTCCGCATCATGGAGACCAAGCCTCTCAGCCGCACCAAGCGCTGGCGAGTGGTCGAGATTGTGGAGAGGGCGCGATAACCCATGATCCAGCAGGAGACTGTCCTCAAGGTGGCGGACAACAGCGGAGCTCGGGAGATACTTTGCATCCGGGTTCTCGGAGGCTCCTACCGCCGCTATGCCTCGTTGGGGGATATCATCGTGGCGGCAGTCAAGGTCGCTCAGCCAAATTCCGGGGTCAAGAAGGGTGACGTGGTCAAGGCAGTGGTGGTGCGAACCGCCAAGGAGTGCCGTCGTCCGGACGGGACTCGAATTCGGTTTGACGACAATGCCGCGGTGCTGATCAATCCGCAGAACAACCCCCGGGGGACCAGAATTTTCGGTCCAGTCGCCCGTGAGCTGCGGGAGCGCAACTTTATGAAGATCGTGTCACTCGCTCCGGAGGTGCTCTGAAAATGCCCGGCCAAAAGTCGCAGGATCGTCCGCACGTTCGTGCCTTGGACATCAGATCAGGCGACACGGTGGTGGTGATTTCTGGAAGTGAACGCGGCAAGCGAGGGGTCGTTCAACGCACCTTCTCCCCTGATCAGCGGGTCGTGGTGGCGGGGGTGAACATCCGAAAGCGCCATCAGAGAGCGGGCCAACAGCGTGGTGGCACCAGCGCCATGCAGGGAGGTATCGTCGACTTCCCCGCGCCACTTCACTACAGCAACGTTCGGCTGATCTGCAACCGCTGTGACCAGCCGACGAGTCTGGGTCGACGGCTGGAAGGTGAACAATACGTGCCCTACTGCAAGAGCTGCGGCGAGGCTTATCTGCGCGGTCCAAAGGCATGACCCAAGCAATCACTCCCCGCTTCACCGAGATGTACCGTGAGACGGTCGTGCCCGCTTTGATCACAGAGTTCGGCTATTTGAACGTGATGCAGGTTCCTAAGCTGGAGAAGATCGTAGTCAACGTGGGGGTGGGAGAGGCAACCCAAAACGGTAAAGCCCTTGACGCCGCATCGACCGACCTTCGGTTGATCACCGGCCAACAGCCCACTGTGCGCAAGGCCAAAAAGTCCGTTGCCGCCTTCAAGCTCCGGGAGGGGATGCCGATCGGTCTCAAGGTGACCCTTAGGGGCGTTCGGATGATGGAGTTTCTCGATCGGCTCATCAGCATCGCCCTGCCAAGAATTCGCGACTTTCGGGGGATCGCCGCTCACTTTGATGGGCACGGCAATATGACGCTGGGGCTCCGGGAGCAACTGGTGTTCCCTGAGATCGACTATGACAAGATCGACAAGTTGAGGGGACTTGAGATCACCATCGTGACCACCGCCGAGACGGATGCCGAGGGGCGCAGCCTGCTGGCTGCGCTGGGCATGCCGTTCCGGCGCTAGGAGGGGCAGGAAATGGCCAAGAAGTCCAAGGTGATGGCCAGCCGGCGAGCCCCGAGGTTCCCGGTGCAGGCACGGAGTCGCTGCAATCTCTGTGGTCGACCACGGGGCTACATGCGCAAATTCGGACTCTGCAGGATTTGCTTTAGAATCCATGCTTCCCAGGGACAGATCCCCGGGGTGCGTAAGTCGAGTTGGTAGGAAGCAGATGCAGAGTGATCCGATCGCTGACATGTTGACCCGGGTGCGCAACGCCAACATGGCGGGCCACCCAAGGGTTGAGATGCCAGCCAGCAAGGTCAAGGTGGAGATTGCCAGGGTATTGCAGGAGGAGGGCTACATCGCCGCCTTCGGCACCAGTGAGGACATGACCCACAAGCAGCTGTGGATGGACCTCAAGCGTCAGACCAAAGAGGGTAGTGCCCTCAACGGCCTGCGCCGGGTCAGCCGTCCTGGGTTACGGGTGTACCGGGGCAATCAGGATCTTCCCCGCGTCTTGGGGGGGCTGGGGACCGCCATAGTTTCGACTCCGAAGGGCATCATGTCCGGGCGGTTGGCGCGGCAGCAAGGGTTGGGCGGTGAAGTCATAGCAGAGGTCTGGTAGGGGATGTCTAGGATTGGCCGCTCCCCGATCAATTTGCCGGCGGGGGTCACGGTGACGATCGAAGGTCCCACGGTGCGCGTCAGCGGCCCGCTGGGTGAGATGAGTCGGACGCTGCCGTATCCGATAAGCGCACACCAGACTGGGGACCAGGTCCTGGTCGAAAGGCCCACCGACTCCTCGACGCATCGCTCCTTGCACGGCCTCAGCCGCACTCTGGTGGCCAACATGGTGACCGGAGTGACGACCGGGTTCCGGAGGGAGCTGGAGTTGCAAGGCGTCGGTTACCGAGCCGCACTTCAAGGCTCTGACCTCCAACTGCAGCTCGGGTATTCGCATCCCATCCGAATCACTCCGGCTGTGGGCCTTAGAGTGGAGGTCCCAGAGCCCACGAGGATTGCCGTGAGTGGCATGGACAAGGAGTCAGTCGGGCAGCTCGCGGCCAAGATTCGGTCCACGAGGCCGCCCGAGCCCTACAAGGGGAAGGGAGTTCGCTATCGCGGTGAGGTCGTGAGGCGCAAGGCGGGCAAGAGTGGCAAGGGGGCCAAGGGCTGATATGACCAACCAAGATCGTGATTCGGCGCGGCAGCACCGGCACCGGAGAGTTCGCAAGCGCGTCACCGGGACTGCCGATCGTCCGCGCCTTTGCGTGTACCGAAGTCTGCGCCACGTCTACGCCCAGATCGTAGATGACAGCCAGGGGCATACCCTCGCCTCGGCCAGCACAGCTGATCCGGGTATTGTGGCAAAGGGGTCAAATCGTGAGAGCGCTGCCGCGGTGGGCAGGGCGGTCGCGGAGAGAGCGGTAGCGGCTGGGATGAAGCGGGTGGTCTTCGATCGCGGCGGCTACCTGTACCATGGTCGAGTCCAAGCCCTAGCTGACGCGGCCCGCGAGGCCGGTCTGGAGTTCTGAGCAGTATTTCATGAGCATGAACATTGCGCGCGCCGACCGGGAGGCCCGGGGAGAGTTCGCCGAACGGGTGGTGAGCCTGAATCGGGTTGCAAAGGTAGTTCAAGGAGGCCGTCGGTTCTCCTTCAGCGCGCTGGTTGTGGTCGGCGACGGCGCAGGCCGTGTCGGAGCCGGGCTCGGTAAGGCCGGGGAGGTGCCCGAGGCGATTCGCAAGGGTGTCGATGACGCCAAGAAGCACATGATCCAGGTGCCGATGGTGGGGCGGACGATCCCGCACGCGGTTCTGCGCAAGGAAGGGGCGGCGCGAGTCCTCCTCCGTCCCGCATCGCCGGGTACTGGGGTTATCTCCGGGGGAGCCATGAGGGCGGTGGTAGAGCTAGCCGGGATCAAAGACATCCTGACCAAATCGCTTGGTAGCGACAATCCGATCAACACGGTCCGAGCCACCATTGAGGCCCTCAAGGAGTTGAGGACCGCCGAGACCGTGGCGCACTTGCGGGGCCGGACGCTGGCCGAGCTTGGGCTGCGATCGTCTCAAGCAGCAGCCCAGGTGGGTGACACGCCCGGTGAGTGAGATTCGGTCGGCCCTCAAGGTCACCTGGACAAAGAGTGCCATAGGATATGCGGAGAACCAGAAGCGCACAATCGCGGCTCTTGGGCTCAAGCGGTTGCACCAGACTGTTGAGCACCCGGACAACCCTGCCATCCGCGGGATGATCTCCACGGTGCCTCACCTCCTTAGGGTCGAAGAGGTTGCGGCCACGTCGAGTGGCGGAGTCGTCAAATGAGGCTGGATGAGGTTCGACCTGCCAAGGGGAGTCGACGCCCGCGCAAGAGGGTGGGCCGAGGGATCTCCGCTGGCGGAGGCAAGACCGCGGGGCGCGGGCAGAAAGGACAGGGATCGCGGACCTCCTGGAGTTTGCCCAGGGGCTTTGAGGGGGGGCAGATGCCTCTTACTCAGAGGGTGCCCAAGTTACGGGGTTTCTACAACCGCTTCCGGACTGAGTATCAGGTCGTGAACTGCCGGGACCTGCACCGGTTCGAGGCCGGCGCCATAGTCGGGCCGGAGCTGCTCAACCAGGTGGGATTGGTTCGGCACACGCGCCGTCCGGTGAAGTTGTTGGGCGGTGGAGGGTCACCTCCACGGCTAACCGTTCGGGTCCACCGCGTCAGTCGGTCGGCTCGCGCCGCCGTGGAAGCGGCGGGCGGCAAGGTGGAGCTCGTGGACGAATCAGAAGAAGGGGGGCCCGAGTCGTCCGACGGAGGGCAGGTTAGCGAGCCATGAACCTGTTCGGTGCCCTTCGCGCCGCCATGCAGGTCCCTGAGCTTCGCCGCAAGCTCCTGATCACGATCGGTCTCATCGTCGTGTTCCGGATGTTGGCTTCGGTAACCATTCCGGGCGTCAACGGCGGGGTCTTGAAGCAACTCTTCGACAGCAACAGCATTCTGGGGCTGGTCAACCTATTCTCAGGAAGTGGGTTCAGCACCGGGTCCAATGCTGGTATCTCGATCGTGGCACTGGGCTTGAACCCCTACATCAATGCCACGATCATCATGCAGTTGATGACCGTCATCTCCACCCGAGTCAAGGAGATGTCGAAGGAAGGTGACCTGGGAAGGCGTCGGCTCACCCAGTACGCCCGTTACATGACTGTCGGGTTGGCCCTTCTTCAATCCTTCGGGTACACCCGCCTCTTCGAGACCTACACCTTCCGGGGCCAGAACATCCTCTCGCCAAATACCTCATTTCCTGCGACCGTGGGGATCATCATCATTCTCACCGGGGGCACGGTCGTGATGATGTGGTTCGGGGAACTGATCACTGAGTATGGGCTGGGAAATGGGGTGTCTATCATCATCATGACCGGGATCGTGGCGCAGATTCCCAACGGGCTGATCACCTTCACCAACGGCGGGCACAGCCAAACGTTCACGATCTTTGTCTTCGCGATCATCGGGATCTTGGTCGCTGCAGGGATTATTTTCGTGCAGCAGGCGACGCGCAAGATTCCCATCCAGTCATCACAGCGTGTTGTGGGCCGGCAGGTCTATCAGGGTCGGAGCAGCTTTTTGCCGCTTCGAGTCAACCAGGCTGGAGTTATTCCAATCATTTTTGCCATCTCGATCATGTTCTTCCCAACCCTATTCGCGAACTTCTTCTTGCCTCCGGTTGGGCAGTCCGGGGGGGTGATCGGCCAGGCGGCGACCTGGTTCCATACCTACTGGAACCCAGTGGGGCCGAATCTGGCCGTGGACATCGGATATGAGGTGATTTACTTCGCCCTCATAATGGGGTTCACCTTTTTCTACACCGCGGTCACGTTCGACCCCGACGACGCCGCGGACAACTTGAAGAAGTCCGCGACCTATATTCCGGGAATCCGGCCGGGCGCTGCCACCGCTCAATATCTGGCTCGGGTGATGAGCCGGATCACATTGGCAGGCGCGATCTTCCTGGGGGTGGTGACGGTGGTGCTCCCGCTGCTGACCGCATTCCTAACCGGCCAGCAGCCCAATAGCGGCCTCTATCTCGGCGGCACGGCCGTCCTGATCGTGGTGGGGGTGTCCCTGGACACCATGAAACAGTTGGAGACCCAGTTGCTGATGCGGCAGTACCGGGGCTTCATTCGCTGAGGGATGAGATGGAGGGGAATGGACTTAAGCGGAACCTGATCCTGTTTGGCCCGCCGGGCTCGGGCAAGGGAACGCAGGCGGACCTTCTGCAAAGGCATCAAGGGCTTGAGCACATCGCGCCGGGCGACATGCTCCGCGAGCACCGGGCAGCGGGAACTGAGCTGGGAAAGATGGCCTCCTCATACATGGCTGCCGGCAAGCTGGTGCCGGACGAGGTGATCGTGGGGATGATCCGGCACCGGTTAGAGCAGGGAGCGGTCGGCACCGGATTTGTGCTTGACGGCTTTCCCCGGACTGTCGCGCAGGCTCGTGCCCTACAGGAGTTGCTCGCGCAGATCGATCGGCCGCTCGATCTGGTGGTGGTGTTGGACGTACCCACCGAGGAACTCGTCGAGCGGCTATCTCGGAGGTCGGGCGTCGAGCACCGTGAGGATGACCGGCCCGAGGTGGTGACGGAGCGACTTGCCATCTATCGCGACCAGACAGAACCTGTGCTGGCGTATCTGGCGGATCAGGTGCCCGTGGTCAAAATCAGCGGAGTTGCGCCGGTGGCCGAGGTTAATTCCAGTCTCCTTCGAGTTCTTTTGTGATCATTCTCAAGCGACCAGAGGAGATCGCCCTCATGCGCCATGCCGGACGGCTCCTGGCCGAGGTCCTCGAGGTCCTGGCTCAATTGGTTCAACCGGGAGCGACCACCTCCGAGCTGGACCGGGCGGCCAACCGAGAGATCCGTCGTCGAGGCTGTTTTCCTGGTTTCCTGGGCTATGACGGCTTCCCAAAGCATCTTTGCGTTTCTGTGAACGACCAAGTCGTACACGGCATCCCTGACGGTCTTCGGATCAAGGAGGGGGATCTGGTGAGTCTCGACTGCGGCCTGGTGTATCGGGACTGGTGGGCAGATGCCGGGATCACTCTGGGATGTGGGCAGATCGAGCCGGAGTCGGCACGGCTCATCGAGGTGACCCGGGAGGCTCTGCGTCTGGGGATCGCGGCAGCTCAGCCTGGCAATCGGATTGGAGATATCAGTCATGCGGTCCAGAGTCACGTGGAGAAGAACGGCTTCTCGATTGTGAGGGGTTACACCGGACACGGGATCGGACGGGACATGCACGAGGATCCGGAGGTACCCAATCACGGCACCTCGGGTAAGGGGGTCGAGATCCGCCCTGGCCTGTGCATCGCCATAGAGCCGATCGTGAACGAGGGCGAACCGGGGACGGTCGTGCGTCCGGATGGCTGGACAGTGGTCACTGCCGACGGTCGTCGGTCGTGTTACTTCGAACATTCGATCGCCATTACCGAGTCGGGGCCAGAGGTGCTGACCACTCTTGCCCCCCGAGTTGCCAGCCTTGCGTGATTCCAACTCTTCGGATCGGCTATACTCTCTGCGGGCGAAGTCTGCTCGGGCTTTTGTGTGCCCTCCAACTTGAACGAGCCCGGTGTTCTCCGGGGTCGAATCCTTGAGCCCTTGCCAAACTCGCTCTTTCGGGTCGAGTTGGAGGGCGGGGACAAGATGGTGGCGCATGCATCCGGTCGGGCTCGCTTGGCGAGTGTTCGACTCCTTCCGGGAGATAGGGTAATGGTCGAGAGATCGGCCACCGATCCGGGTCGGGGAAGAATCCTCACCCGGTTGGTTTGACGGCGACTTAATCCCTTAGGAGTTGGCGATGAAGGTCCGGGCGTCGGTTAAGAGGATCTGCGACAAATGCAAGGTCATTCGGCGTTCCGGCACGGTCCGCGTGATTTGCGAAAACCCCAAGCACAAGCAGCGGCAGGGGTAGGAGAAGGATGGCTCGCATTGCCGGTGTGGACCTACCCAGGGACAAGCGCATAGAAATCGGGCTGACCTACGTTTTCGGGATCGGGCTGACGACCAGCCATCGGCTTCTACGGATTGCCCAAATCGATCCCGGGGTGAAGGTGAACGATCTAACCGAGGTCCAAGTCAGCCGCCTCCGTGATGTGGTTGCCAAGGAGTTGCCGGGTCGGGTAGAGGGAGACCTCCGTCGCTTGGTGGCTCTCAACATCAAGCGATTGATGGAGATTGGTACCTACCGTGGCCTTCGGCATCGTAGGGGCCTCCCGGTCCGGGGGCAGCGTACGAGGACCAATGCGCGTTCCCGCCGCGGTCCACGCAAGACAGTCGGCGTGCGGCGGAAGAAGGGCAAGTAGCCAGTTGGTCCGGGGCTCGGGCCGCAATTAGTCGAGGAGACGGTTTGGCGAAGAAGAAGAAGGTGGTTCGGACCCGGCGCCGCGAGCGCAAAAACATCGCGGTTGGCCAGGCGCACGTGCTCAGCACCTTCAACAACACGATTGTCACTTTGACGGATCCTCAGGGCAATGTCATCGCCTCGGGGAGTGCCGGGTCCTCAGGATTCAAGGGCTCTCGAAAGAGCACTCCGTTCGCGGCACAGGTCACCGCTGAGAGTGCGGCGAAGAGGGCCATGGAACATGGACTGAAGTCAATTGAAGTGCTGGTCAAAGGGCCGGGATCAGGGCGTGAGGCGGCGATACGTTCGCTGCAGGCCGCCGGGCTCGAGATCAGCGCGATCGTCGACGTCACCCCGGTGCCGCACAACGGATGTCGCCCGCCAAAGCGGCGCCGAGTCTGAGGGGGCTGATATGGCAAATCCGCACGCTCCGGTCTGCCGGCTCTGCCGACGGGAGGGGGTCAAGCTCTTCTTAAAGGGCGAGAAGTGTGTCGGTGACCGATGCACGTTCACCAAACGCAATGCGACCCCTCCAGGTCAGCATGGGCTGGCTCGACGACGGCGCATCAGCGAGTACGGGATCCAGCTGCGAGCTAAGCAGCGGGGCCGCCGAATATACGGGGTGCTCGAGACTCAGTTCCAGAACTACTTCGACGACGCCTCACACGGAAAAGGGGTCACCGGCACGGTGTTGCTGCAGATGTTGGAGCAGCGTCTTGACAACGTCGTGTACCGGGCGGGGTTCGCTTCCTCGCGACGGGAGGCTCGTCAGCTGGTGTCACACCGGCACTTCCAAGTGGATGGGAGGGCTGTGAACATCCCTTCCTATCAGCTTCGGACCGGACAGGTCGTTCAGGTGCGGGAACGGAGTCGCGAGTTGGAGCCCATTCGCCGCTCCGTGGAATTCCGCGGGGGCCAGGCGGTCCCGAGCTGGCTCACTCTATATCCTCAGGAGTTCCGCGTTGACGTCAGCCGGCATCCAGAGCGCGGGGAGATGGAGACCAGCATCGACGAGCAATTGATCGTCGAGTGGTACTCCCGCTAACCACCGGGGCATCCACGCCCTTCAGTCACGAGGAAATTACTTCACATGCCAGAGACTGCGATTCAACCGACAGTACACGAGGTCCTAAGCTCGACCGATCACGGGCGCTTTGAGATCGAGCCCCTGGAGACAGGATATGGCACGACTCTGGGCAACTCGCTGCGCCGGGTGCTGCTCTCGTCCTTGACCGGCGCCGCGGTGACGGCCGTGTCCATCGACGGCGTCGCTCACGAGTTCTCGAGCATCAAGCACGTCAAGGAAGATGTTGGGGAGATCCTGCTCAATCTCAAGCAGCTGAGTCTGACCTGCCACAACCCAGAGGGCGCGCACCTCACGCTGGAGGTCCACGGGGGCAAGCGGGTCACGGCCGCAGACATTTCTCCTAACAGTGATGTAGAGATCGCCAATCCCGATCTGTACCTATGTACATTGGACGGAGCTCAGGCCAGGCTGCGCATGGACCTGACTGTGGAGAGGGGCCGTGGTTATACCCCGGCTGAGAAGAACAAAAAGGAAGGGCAACCGATCGGGGTGATCCCGGTTGATTCCATCTTCACCCCCGTGGTCAAGGCCAACTTCCTGGTGGAGAAGACACGGGTCGGTCAGGACACTGACTGGGAGAAGCTGGTCTTGGAGGTGTGGACGAACGGGACGATCAGTCCGGTGGAGGCCGTCAGCCATGCCGCCCAGTATTACACCCGCCACTTGGACCTCTTCTCGAGCTTCGGTGAAAGCCTGACGGCCGCAACCGAGTCCGCGGCGGCCGGTACCGATCTGCAGACCAGGCTTGGGGCGGTCCCCGTTGAGGAGTTGGAGCTCAGCGTCCGGGCTCTGAACTGCCTTAAGGCAAATGACATCAGCAAAGTTGGTGAGCTCCTGTCAATGCGTCTAGAGGAGCTGCTGGCTCTTCGCAATTTCGGCACCAAGTCTCTCGACGAGATCAAGCAAAAGTTGGTCGCCAAGGGCTTTGTTCCCGAGGAGGAAATCGAGTCCATCTTCCAGTCGGGGGATCGCTAGGGGCTATGCGTCACCTCAAGTCTGGAAGGAAGCTCGGGCGCACCTCCGCCCACCGAATCGCCCTCACTAAGAACTTGGCCACTGCCTTGTTCGAACACGGACGAATCGAGACGACCGAGGCCAAAGCCAAGGAGATCCGCCGCTGGGTGGAGAAGCTGGTCACAACTGCCAAGACGGATGACCTCCACGCCCGTCGACGGGTCGCCAGGGTGGTCACGCGAGAGGATGTGGCGGCGAAGCTTTTTACTCAGTACGCCGAGCAGTTCCGTGATCGGCCCGGAGGCTACACTCGGATCATTGGCAACGGCACCCGGCAGGGGGATGGGGCGCCGGTTGTGATCATGGAATTTGTGGAGTGAGCGTTGTGAGTTCAGCTCCCGCCACCTATCGGATGGAGCTCGCATACGAAGGAACCAACTACCACGGCTGGCAAGCTCAGCCTGGGGTCGCGACGGTGGCTGGCCGATTCGCTGAAGCGCTAGCTGCCGTCACCGGGGAGAGGCCGCGGCTGCGCGCGGCCGGCAGGACCGACGCCGGGGTGCATGCTCACGGCCAGGTGGTGGCATTTGAGTTGGTCGGGACCCCTCAGCCGGAGCTCCTCGTTCAGGGATGCAATTCCAAGCTGCCAGCTGACATCGCCGTCGTGGGCGGCCGCCTGGCGCAGAGTGGTTTCGATCCGCGGCGCGAAGCTTGGCGGCGAACCTACCGTTACTTTGTGAGACCAGCCCAGGCACCGTCTCCGGTCGGTGCCCGCTTCGCATGGCAGCTCCACCGCGGCTTGGAGCTTGGACCGATTCAAGAGGCGGCCGGCGCCTTGATTGGTACTCATGACTTTGCGCAGTTTGGATCGAGTCCTGAGGCGGACGGATCGACCAGGAGAACCGTAGATGAAGCGGCGGTCACGGCGGTCAACGGCTTCATCACCTTCGAGATTCGGGCGGACGCCTTCTTGAGGGGAATGCTGCGTAATTTGGTGGGTGCCCTGGTTAGGGTGGGATGGCGAAGGTTGTCTGTTTCGGCGTTGGTCGCAGCGCTGGCGCGGCCGGAGCCAGGGCTGGGCAGGTGGCAGCCCGCGCCGGCGCACGGGCTGCACCAGTGGAGAGTGGAGTACCATCGGCCAGCAATGCTGGGAGTTCGCATATGAGCAGCGCGGTAGTGCAGCGTAGTTTTGTAGCGAGCGAGGCTACGGCGGCCGAGCAGTGGTGGCTTGTGGACGCACGGGGCGAGACTCTCGGTCGACTGGCCGTCAACATCGCCCGGATCTTGCGCGGAAAGCATCTTGCAAGCTTCACTCCGCACGCTTTGATGGGGGACCACGTGGTGGTAGTCAACGCTGCAGAACTGGTGGTCACGGGCAGCAAGCGCACCACCAAGATCTACGACCACTACACCGGATATCCAGGGGGCAGACGGGAGCGTACCTACGACGAGGTGGTGAAGCGCGACCCGACCTTCCCTCTCCGCGAGGCGGTAAGGGGAATGTTGCAGCACAACAACCTGGGTACCAGGCAGCTGAAGCGGCTCAAGGTGTACTCGGGATCCGATCACCCCCACGAGGCCCAACGGCCGGTGGCGGTTAGCTTCGGTGAATGCGGGGAGGTGGTGCGCCTGTGAGCGACGAAGAGCAACTGCGGTATTCCTACGGGACGGGACGCCGCAAGACGGCGGTGGCCAGGGTGAGACTCTATCCGGGGCAAGGAACCGCAGTGGTCAATGACCGCGAGCCGTTGCGCCACTTCGGGCGCCGCGAGTTGGAGGAAGCAGCGCTTCGGCCCCTACGGGTCACTGGGCTCAGCGATCGATTTCACGTCACCGTGAAGGTGGAGGGGGGCGGGGTCGCTGGTCAGGCTGGAGCAGTCGCTCATGGACTGGCCCGCGCTCTCTGTGCAATGGATGCCGATCTCCGACCCCAACTCAAGGCAGCTGGCCTGCTGACCCGGGACCCTCGAATGAAGGAGCGCAAGAAGCCCGGACTCAAGCGAGCCCGCAAAGCTCCTCAGTACACCAAGCGCTGATTCTCAGCTCCTGGGTCGTTCGCTCCTATACTGGCGGCAGAGCAGTGGCTGACGGCAGACACGGGTGAACCAAGTGGCAACCGGACTTCGCGGGCAGGACTTCCTAGCGGTTAAGGACCTGCTTCCAGAGGATCTGCGTGGGTTGCTCCAGATGGCGGCGCGGCTTAAGTCCGGCGCCGACCCGGGGACACCTCTCGGAAGACGCTCCATAGCCATGGTCTTTCTGCGTCCCAGTAACCGCACCCGAGTATCTTTCGAGGCAGCAATCAACCGCCTCGGGGGGCACCCGATCGCTTTGTTCGATCGAGAGATCGAGTTGGGACGGCGGGAGTCCGTTGCCGACGTGGGAAGGATCCTGGATCGGTTTGTGGACGGCCTTGTGGCTCGGATCCCATCGCAGAGAGACCTCCTCGGCCTGGCGGCGAGCATGGACGGGCCGGTCATCAACGCGATGACGGACCAGGGTCACCCATGCCAGATCCTCGCGGACTGCCTGACAGTCCAGGAGTCTGTCGGTCACTTAGCCGGCGCTCGGATCACGTTTGTGGGGGATGGCAACAACGTCTGCGCCTCCTGGCTGGAAGCGGCTCATGTGGCGGACCTGGACCTTCGAGTCGTCACCCCACCGGGGTACGGACCGTCCGAAGTGGTGCTGGCAGGGGCGTGCCGGTCAGGGAGCGAGGGCCGCGGAAGCGTGCTGGTGACTAACGACCTTGACGAGGGCCTGCAGGACACGAATGTGATCTACACTGACGTTTGGACCAGTATGGGCCAGGAAGACCAGCACGAAGATCGGCGCCAGGACTTTGGTCCATATCAGATAAACGAAGGTGTTTTGGGACGAGCGCCTCAGGGGGTCAGGGTGATGCATTGCCTGCCTGCACACCGCGGTGAGGAGATCACCGACTCGGTGATGGACGGGCCGCAATCGATTGTCTTCGATCAGGCCGAGAACCGCTATTGGGTTCAATTGGCGCTATTGGCAGCCATTTACGGTTCTGACTTGAGTTGATTTCCCGCGCCGCGAGTGTGTCCAAATGATGGTCTTGGGTGGCCTGAACCTTGGCGAGACGCTGAGGGTGCTGCTCCAGGGGGTCAGCTGGCGCGACGTCGTCGACGTGGCGATCATCACGTTTTTGGTGTACCGCCTGCTGGTCCTGGTTCGGGGGACACAGGCGGTGCAGTTGCTCCAGGGGCTAATGCTCATCGGCGCGCTGGGAGCGGTGGCGTTCATTCTCCATCTACCGGTCCTGGAATTCATCTACAGCAACGGTGGCCAGGTGATCCTGATTGGTGTGATCATCTTGTTTCAGCCTGAGCTTCGCCGAGCGCTGGATCAGATGGGCAGGTTGGGCAGCTTGCGTCGAGGGTTGCTGGCGCCGGAGACGGCCCAGCTCCGCAGGACAGTCGATGAGGTCACCCGTGCCGCAGTTAGATTGAGCGAGTCGTCGACCGGCGCCCTGATCGTCCTTCAGGGCGATGTCGGCCTCGAAGAGATTGCATCAACAGGGGTGCGTTTGGACGCCATTCTGAGCGCGGAGGCGCTCGGAACCATCTTCACATACAAGTCTCCTCTGCACGATGGCGCAGCGCTGGTCCACGGGGGGCGGGTCGTAGCTGCTGGCTGCGTGCTGCCGTTGGCTGAGCGTCCGGACCAGAATCCGCGTAGCGGCACCCGGCACTTGGCGGCGATCGGGCTGACCCAGGTGACTGACGCTGGGGTTGTCGTGGTCTCGGAGGAGAGCGGGCGGATAAGTTGGGCGCTCGGGGGTGAGCTGGAGGCCGAATTGGACGCCGATGCCCTCACCAATCGACTCGGCGCGTTTCTGCGCCTGCCTCTGTACGAGCGCCATCGCCGGAGTCTTCGCCTTCGGTCGCGCGGTTCGAGGAGCGGCCAGGCGACTCCAGCGGGACGGAGTTGACTCGGGTGGGTGTAACGCGGTTCTTAGTTCGCAACTGGCGCCTGAAGCTGCTCGCGCTAGCGGTCGCCTGCGGGATGTGGGTTGGGGTCGTCTACGCCAGCAATCCCCC
The DNA here is from genome assembly GCA_027313505.1 of Candidatus Dormiibacterota bacterium. Classification (GTDB taxonomy): domain Bacteria; phylum Chloroflexota; class Dormibacteria; order Aeolococcales; family Bog-877; genus AG-12. The sequence continues at coordinate 29,691 of DAHVDN010000006.1, read as the reverse complement.
GGCCATCGGGACCTATTACGTCACTCCGCAACTGGTCGGCCTTAGTTCGAACTTGCTGGTCCTGTATCCGCCGAAGAGTGTCCCAGTCAAAGTCGGTGGGGTCTACTCCAACGTCCACAGCCCGCAGGTCAGAGAGCACCTGTCTGCTTCGGTCGACCTCAGCTCCATAAAGGGGCCTGGGGTGTACCAGGTTCGCCTTGGCACGGCAATAGCGGACCCCAACGTATTCTTCTGGTCGGCCCCCAGCAAGGTGACGGTCACCATTGACCGCTGGGAGACGGCACTACTTCCGGTGAGGGTCGTGGTCCCCTCGAAGAATCTGCCGCAGGCAGGATATCAGTTCAACTCCCAAGCCACGACATCGACTCCTGCCGAGGTGAAGGTGCGGGCACCGGCGAGCATCATGTCCCACCTGCAGGCGGAGGTGAGCCTGAACCTATCCTCCTGGCACGCGTCGGTTCCGCTCACCGAGAATGTGGTGGTACCACTCGCGAAGGGCGTTCAAGCCTCGGACGTGACGTGGTCGCCGAGCGTAGTCACCGTCCATGCCGTGATCACGTCTGAAGCGAATCAGGTGACCCTGCCGGTGGACTACATCCTGAGTGGGCAGGTCGCCTCCGGGTTTCAGGTAACCAGCGCTCAGGTGACTCCGCTGACGGTCACAGCGACCGGCCCTCCTGGTACCGTCGATGGACTAGGGGCCCTTGACACCCAGCCGATCAACATTTCCGGAATCTCCAAGGACACCTCGTATCAGGTGAGCTTGAACTTGCCCAGCGGCGTGACCACTTCAGTTTCAACGGTCACGGTGGTCGTCAGTGTGGCTCAACTGCCCTCGTCTACGGCAAGCCCCTCTCCGAATCCAAGTCCGACCCCCTGAGCCGTCTCCTGGGAACTCCGGGCGGAGCCCGAAAGCGCCATGTATGTAACCTGGGAGGGAGCCGGTGCGTTTGTCTTTGAGAAGGTGGCCAAGCGCGGGGAGGTGGGACCTAGACATGTGCGGCATCATCGGATACCTCGGGCCTCGCGTGGCCGCTCCCGTTCTCCTGGATAGTCTCCAGCGGTTGGAGTATCGCGGTTACGACTCGGCGGGGGTGGTGGTCCTCGGGGCGGATGGCGCCCCCACAAGCATCCGCTCCGCCGGGAAGGTTGAGGCACTGTTGGACAGGATCGACGGCGAAGAGATCCTCGGCCGAGTGGGAATGGGACACACCCGCTGGGCTACCCATGGGAAGCCCAGCCACGAGAATGCCCATCCCCATCGGGATTGCACTGGCCGTTTCTTTGTCATCCACAACGGGATAATCGAGAATTTTGCTGAGCTCAGGAACGAACTGCGGGCCCAGGGACACATCTTCACCTCCGAGACCGATACGGAGGTCCTGCCACATCTCATCGAGTCGTACTACCAGGGCGACCTGGTGGTTGCCACACGCACGGCGCTCGGTCGGCTTCGCGGGGCCTACGCGGTCGTCGTGCTTAGCTCCACCGATCCGGACACACTCATCGGCGCCCGCCTCAACGCACCGTTGGTGGTCGGCGTTGGGACTGATGAGTGGTTTCTGAGCTCCGACCTGACGGCAATCATCCCCTACACGCGGCAGGCGATCGTTCTTGGAGAGGGACAGATGGCGGTCCTGAGCCCGGTTGGTCCCGTGGTCACAACCATTGCTGATGGCGCAGAGCTGGTCCCACGAGTGATTCGGGTGGAGTGGGACGTGATTCAGGCGGAGAGGGGAGGGTACCCCAACTTCATGGCCAAGGAGATCCACGAGCAGCCGGCCGCGCTGGAGAACGCCCTGCGCGGACGACTCCTCAGTGATGGACGGGTCGAGTTTTCCGACTGGGCCTCCGGTGATCAAGAGCTGCGTCGCATAGAGCGCGTCCAGATTGTGGCGGCCGGGACCGCCTTCTATGCTGGGATGATCGCCAAAAACGCCCTTGAAGATTTAGCGGGGATCCCGGCCACGGTGGAGGTTGCTTCGGAGTGGCGCTACCGGCCGCAACCTTCGACTTCCTCGACCTTGATGGTCGCGATCTCCCAATCCGGGGAGACAGCGGATACTTTGGCAGCGGCCAGGCTGGCCCGGGAACGTGGGAGTTTCGTTCTGGCGCTGACCAACGTGGTGGGCAGCACCCTGGCCATGGAGGCGGACGGGGTGATCAACCTCCACGCCGGACCGGAAATCTCCGTGGTCGCAACCAAGACCTTCACCAACCAGGTGGCCTGCTCCGTGCTGCTGGCGCTGCGCCTCGCCCAGGCACGGGGGAGCAGGGGTGAGGGTGATATCCGAGAACTGGCGGCCGCGCTCCGCTCGGTGTCTGCGGCTCAGCGACAGCTCCTTTCCAGGGACCATGAGTTCGCGGATCTCGGAGCCTGGCTGGCCGAGCATCGAAGTGCGGTGTACATGGGACGCGGCTACAACTATCCGACCGCGATGGAGGCGGCCCTCAAGCTGAAGGAGGTGGCCTATGTGCACGCCGAGGGATATCCTGCGGGGGAGCTGAAGCACGGGCCGATCGCGCTTCTTGACGAGGAGATGCCCGTGGTGGCATTTGCCACCGATTCATCAACGCGGGAGAAGGTGCGCAGCAACATCCAGGAGGTCCACGCCCGTCAAAGCCCGGTTCTGGCAGTAGTGAGCGAAGGAGATACGACCTTGGCTGATCATGTCCAGTTCACCGTGGAGGTGCCGAGGGTGCCGGAGGTCGTCTCGCCACTTCTCACAGCTGTAGTGGGGCAGTTGCTGGCCTACCACGCTGCGATGACCAGAGGCTACGACGTGGATCGTCCTCGCAACCTGGCCAAGTCCGTCACCGTTGAGTGAACAACCCCCCTCCCGGGACTAGCTCCGGATGAAAGGTGGGCTGTCCGTGGGCGTTGATGTCACCTCTGTGGAGAGGGTCGCCAAGCTCTGTGAGCGGCGGCCCAGATTTGTGGCGAAGCTGTTCACAGCCGAGGAGGCCATCTACTGCGAGGGCCGGCCTGAGCGGCTGGCAGCTCGCTGGGCGGCAAAAGAGGCGGTGCGGAAGGCATTTGGCGGCACCGGCCGGTCGATACCCACCTATCCGAGCATTGCCGTGACGCACCGGCGCGGAGGTGCGCCTGAGGTGACGGTCGCGGGGTTGGCGGTGCCAGGCCTGGAGATCACCCTCAGCCATGACGCCGGGCTCGCCATCGCGGTGGCGGTCTTCACCGGTTCCATTGGGTCGCTGTCATATGAGCAGCTTCCCCCTGAAGTCCTTCTACCCGAGCGTTCGGAGGATGGAAACAAAGGAAGCTTCGGGACGGTGGTTGTGCTTGCCGGAAGCCCCGGTCTTCCCGGGGCTGCGGTGCTGGCTTGCATGGGGGCCCTGAGGGGAGGTGCTGGCAAGGTGAAGGCGCTGATGGACCGGTCCTCAACCCTTGACCGACTGCCGCCGGAGGTGATCCGCCTCCGGGTAACTGGGGAAGGCGCCGGATACGGCAGTGACGCGGCTCGAGAGATTGCCAAGGAACTCCTTGATGCCAGCGCGGTTGTCTGCGGCCCTGGACTCGGACAGGCGGAGCCGGTTTCAGACTTCGTCGCCGTCGTCCTGGAGGGGTTGGCCGATCGAGGAGTGCGACTGGTCCTCGACGCCGACTGCCTCAACGTGATTTCCACCTCGCCCCGGCTGCGGGGGAGAGTTCCGAGGGGTTGCGTGATCACCCCCCACCCCCTGGAAGCTGCTCGACTGCTTGCGACCGATGCAGCCTCGGTCCAAGCGGACAGGCCGGCGGCGGCCGGAGCACTTGCCAGGGAGTTTGGTTGTGTCGTGGTCCTCAAAGGGGCTGGCACTGTGGTGGCCGACCCGAGCGGCGAGATGTGGACTGACTCGCACGCGACCTCCGCGTTGGCGATGGGAGGCACCGGCGACGTGCTTTCCGGTCTGATCGGGGCGTTGCTCAGCCAGGGGAGCCAGCCTACACAGGCGGCCAGGGCGGGGGTCTTTCTGCACGGGGAGGCTGGACTGCGACTGGCCCAGACCAGGGGCCGGGCCGGCATTCTCGCCACCGAGGTTGCGGACGCCGTCGTCGAGGTCCAGGAGGAGGTTCGCCGGCTCTTGGAGAGCAGAGTCTTGGGCTGACCAGCCGCTTCGGCGACCACGAGTCGGACGACAGTTGGTGGCCGACGAACCATCGTGTTGTGCCCCGGTTCGACGAGCTGTGCGCTGCCGGGATGGGGCACGCCGCCAGGTCCTGCGGTGCCGTGTGCAGACCCATCGCCGGTGGCCAGCAGATGCCAATACGGGGGTTGACCTCATCCCTGAATAGAATTGAAGAATGTCCACAGCTTCGGCCGGACAAGGAGGGCTGGAGAGCGGCAGCGGCCGACGGAACCGGCTCAGATCTGCTCGGCTATATTTGGTCAGCGACGACGCGACCCCCGAAGCGGCGCTTCTTGAGCTGCTCTCGGCTGCGATCGATGGCGGGGTCGACATTTTTCAGCTCCGGCGGAAGGGGGCGGCGCCCAGGGACCTTGAGGCACTCGCCAGGCGGTGTGTGGAGATCTGCCACCGGGCCGGAGTCCTCTTTGTGGTGGATGACCACCTGGAGTTGGCCGTGAGCTGCGGGGCGGACGGGCTGCATCTAGGCCATGAGGACATGCCCTTGTCGGAGGCCCGTGTCCGCCTGGGACCTGACGTCCTCGTCGGTGCCTCGACGCACGACCGTGATCAGGTTGTTTCGGCGGTTCGCGACGGAGCCGACTACATCTCGGCGGGACCGGTCCACCCTACCCCGACAAAGGCAGGCCGGCCAGCTGTAGGGCTTGGCCACGTGACCACCGCAGCGCGGTTCACCACAGTTCCCGTTGTCGCGATCGGTGGATTGGACGCTGGCCAGGCAGGGATGGCAGTTGAGATGGGGGCAGATATGGTTGGGGTAGTGCGGGCGGTTTGCTCCAGCGCCGACCCCGCAGGGGAGGCGGCAAGAGTCAGAGAGGCGGTGGACCGAGCAGCGCCTTGGAGTTGGCTTTGGATAAACGGCACCATGCGAAAGTGCCTGCCACATGAGCGCCTCAGCGACTTGGCGCGTGCCCTAGGCTTCGACAAAGAGGGAGTGGTGATCGAGGTAAATGGGACGATCCCATCGAGGGACGGCTGGGACGAGCTTCTGCTCGAGCCGGGCGACAAGCTTGAGGTAGTCCATTTCGTGGGAGGAGGTGCTCTTGACTAATAGTGACACCCTCAGATTGGGGGGGGTGGACCTCTCGTCGCGTCTCATCCATGGGACGGGGAAGTTCAGCTCCGCCGACGTCCTGTCGCGCTCGATCGCCGCCTCCGGGGCTCAGATGATCACGCTTGCCGTCCGCCGTCTGCACCTGGACGGTGACCGGCGCTCCGAGCTGGAGGGGGTCGATCTGGCCGCGTTGACCCTGCTCCCAAATACCGCGGGCGCGACGACAAGTGAGGAGGCCGTCCGCCTCGCCAGATTGGCGCGAGCTTCCGGACTGTCCGATTTCATCAAGATTGAGGTGGTTGGCGAGCCGGAGACCCTGCTTCCTGACCCGATTGGTACTCTTGAGGCGACCATCCGGCTGGTGGCCGAGGGCTTCACGGTGCTGCCCTATACCAGCGACGATGTAGCTCTGGCGCTCCGGCTGGGCGCCGCCGGAGCTGCTGCTGTCATGCCCGGTGCAGCGCCCATCGGGTCCACTTTGGGGGTGCTCAATCCGTACAACATGAAGTTGATCATCGAGAAGTCTGAGGTACCTGTGATCGTTGACGCCGGGTTGGCGGCACCATCGGACGCTGCCAGAGTCATGGAGTGGGGCGCCGAGGGAGTTCTTGTCAACACCGGGATCGCGAGAGCGCATGACCCTGTAGCCATGGCCGGCGCCTTTGCGGCCGCGGTCACAGCCGGCCGCACCGCCTACCTGGCGGGGTTGGCAGGGGTGGCAGGGGGGACGGGAGGTGCCAGTTCGCCAAGCGCTGGTCTCCCCGAACCGATCTCGAACGCCAAAAGCAGTTGATTCCGCCGCCCGAACTGGACTCAGTGCGGCTGGCCACCTGGGATAGTCGCGATGGTCCAGCCCTCTCAGACCTTGGAGAGGAGTCTGTGCTGCGGCGGCTGGTCGACATGACGCCGGCAGCTGTCGGGTTGGCGGTTCCCGCCGGTGACGACGCGGCTTCCTGGTTGGTGGGCTCCCGATTGGCGCTGATATCCACCGACTCCATGGTCGAGGGGGTCCACTTCAGACGGGCCTACCAATCCCCCTATGAGGTCGGGTTGAAGGCCTGGGCACAGGCAGCCTCCGACATAGCCGCGATGGGTGGCAGGGTCGAGGTCGGGGTAGTGGCCGCCGTCATGCCCCGTGACACCCCTTGGCAGGCGGTCGAGGCAATTCAACTGGGACTCCTCGAGGGAGCTCAAAGGGATGGGGCAGGCGTGGTCGGAGGGGATCTCTCCAGCGGCCCGCAGATCGTACTGGTTGTAACGGTGGCAGGGTCCATCACGGGAGACCGACCTGTTCAGCTGGCTGGGTCTCAGCCGGGAGACCAGCTGGTGGTGACGGGCCAGCTGGGAGGAGCCGCTGCCGCACTCTTGATGTTGGATGGAGGGGAGGGATCGATCGCTCCCGACTGGTTGCGGGCTCTCCGTCGACCGCGGGCCCGCCTGGTCGAGGGCGCCCTCCTGCGTTGTTCGGGGGCCTCGGCCATGACGGATCTAAGCGACGGGCTTTTGCTCGACTGTCACCGACTCGCGAGCGCCAGCGGCGTCGGAGCCGAACTGTGGGCCAATCGAGTTCCATTGGCTGGCGGGCTCGGGTCGATGATGGGCCAAGACGCGGTTCGGCTCGGGATGACCGGTGGGGAGGACTATGAACTCCTGGCCGCGATCCCCCCGGCCGCCCTGGAGCTGGCCATGTCGACCTGGCCGGAGGACATCGCTCCGATAACACATGTCGGTAGGCTGGTGGTCGGGGCGACTGTGCGGTTGCTCGCCGATGTCGACGGTCCAGAAATCAGGATGGAAGGGTGGAATGGCTACCAGCACTACTGATGCCGAAGGAGCCGGAGACGGTCTGAGTCGACTCCTCACCGAGAGTGCCGAGGAGACCATGGCCTTGGGGGCGATGGTGGGTTCTGGTCTCCGGGTCGGGGACTGTATCGGCCTGGTGGGAGGTTTGGGAGCTGGCAAGACAACAATGACCAGGGGAATAGTCCTGGGGGCCCGGGCGGATGCCGAGGTGCGGAGCCCGACCTTCCTGCTTCACTCCATTCATCCGGGTCCCGTCACCGTGCACCACTTTGATCTCTACCGATTACCGCAGGACACCGATCTCCGAACACTCGGCCTAGACGAAGCCTTGGAGGGTGGAGCCGCTGTCGTGGAGTGGCCGGAGCGCGCCAGCAGCGTGTGGTTCAACGGATGGGTCCATCTGACGGTGGTGGGGGACTCAAAGAGGGAGGTCACTTTGGAGCTCCCATTTCCCCTTGGGGACTCTGGTCGTGGTTGACGAGCCGTCCACTACACTCGCCATCGACCTGTCGATTCGTCACGGAGGGCTGGCGCTTTTAGCGTCCTCGACCGGGGAGGTGTTGCACGTGCGCTCAGAGCTTTCCGGGGTGGGTGATCTCGTCGGAGCGCTGCGCGAACTGGTCCTTCTGTCTGGGCAAGCGGTGTCCCACGTGGTCGCCACCCGAGGCCCCGGGTCGTACATTGGTGTGAGGTCGGGTTTGGCGGCAGCCATCGGCTTCGCGCAGGCCCGCGCCTTGCCGCTCAAGCTCCTCGGGAGCTTGAGCGTGGTGGCAGCCACCGCGTCCCCAACGGGCGGAGAGCTGCTGGTGGTGGTTTCCGCGGGGCGAGGAGGGCGGTACGCTCAGTCGTTTGGATGGAATGGGTCGGACGGGCCGGAGGCGGTAGTGCCGCTCGGTGAAGCTGTGGCGCTGGCTGGCACCAAGCCGCCACCCACGGTTTGGCCGGATGCCCGTCGCGTGATCGACCCCGATGGTGTCGGCGGGGACCTCGGCTTGCCACGGGTTGAGCCGATCAGGTTGCGCGCCGACGGGCTGGCTTTGCTCGCGGTGCTCGGCAGCGGCTTTCAGAGCGGGTACGATCTGGTCTCTGCAGACTATGGCGCGCCGATCGGAGACATATCGTGGTCATGATTGGACAGCGGCTGGCGATCAAGGCGATGGAGTTCGCGGACATTCCGGCGGTGCGCGCCATCGAACTGGATGTGTTTCCGACTCCCTGGCCCAGTAACGCCTATCACAGGGAGTTGAGCGGGAACCGATCAGCTCATTACAGCTGCCTTTGGAGCGAATCCGAACTGGCGGCCTACGGTGGGCTGTGGAGCGTGGGGGAGGAGGCCCATGTGACCACTATCGGAGTCCGTCGCAGTGATCAGGGCAAGGGGCTGGGAAAGGTGATGTTCGCAGCGCTTGTGAACCGCTCCTATGCGCTGGGCGCCAACTTCGTGAGCTTGGAGGTCCGACCGACTAACGAGCCAGCCATCGGGCTTTACGAGGCATTCGGATTCAAGGTGATGGGCCGGAGAAGAGGCTACTACACCGACAACGGCGAGGACGCCATGGTCATGTGGTCGGACCTGATCCACGCTCCCGCGTTCAAGGAGCGGTTCCTTGGGATTGTGGCCGGGATCGACGTCCCGGGGTTGGGTCAACCCCCGGATCCGGAGTGGCCCAAAGATTGAGGCTTCTCGCTATCGAAACCTCTTGCGATGAGACGGCAGCTGCGCTAGTAACCCAGAGCTTCAAGGTCGAGAGTTCGATCGTGGCGTCCCAAGCTAGGGCACACTCCGCCTTCGGCGGAGTCGTGCCGGAACTGGCAGCTCGAATGCATCTGGAGCGCATTGCACAGGTGTGTGCCATGGCGATGGAACCGGTCGCGGGAGATTGGACAGCCCTGGATGGTGTCGCCGTGACCCGAGGCCCCGGACTCATCGGCTGCCTGGCGGTTGGAGCTTCCTACGCCCAGCTCCTGGCGGCCGGATGGGGCCTTCCGGTGGTCGGGGTCAACCACATGACCGGCCATGTTCTGGCGGCCAGCATAGAGGATCCCGAACTTGAACCGCCATTCGTCTCACTGGTTGTCAGTGGTGGCCACACGGACCTGATCCACTACCGAACCCACACCACCGTGGAACTGTTGGGAGCGACCCGGGACGATGCGGTTGGGGAGGCCTTTGACAAGGTCGCCCGGATGCTGGGGCTGCCCTACCCGGGCGGCCCGGAAATCGATCGGTTGGCGGAATTGGGAGATCCGAATAGGTTCAAGCTTCCGAGGCCGGTTCTCCCCGATTTCGCATTCTCCTTCAGCGGGTTGAAGACGGCGGTACTTTACCTAATCCGCGACTTGGGCGAGCTCGACCAAGAAACGCGTGCTGATCTCGCGGCGGCCTTCAGGCTGGCGGCAGTGGAGACCCTGTGCATCCAGCTCGAGGCAGCGGTGGAGCACACCGGCTGCCGCAGGGTGGTTATCGCCGGAGGAGTCGCCAGCAATCGACTGTTGCGAGAGACCGCGCGTCGTCGACTTCAGGGGCTGGCCGAAGTCACGATTCCAGAACCCCGGTACTGCACCGACAATGCCGCGATGATCGGGGCCGCGGGTTTGGTCAGGGTCTCCACTCACGGATTCGACGCCGCACCCGTCGATATCGATCCCGGTCTCCGGCAATACGCCTGACCTGCTTCAACAGTGGTTCGGCCACGGCGGACCGGTGACCGGGTCGGTAACAGCAGCCTTGGCTCAGAGCTCGGGCCCCACGTCGATCCCTCTCGCCAGAGGTCCGGTGCCGCCACGGGAGTGACCCCGCACATCCAGTTCAGCTTCGGGGTGCACCCAGCCGAATCGGCGTTCGCTAATAGCACGACCTCCGAGCGGGACCTCTGCAGGAGGTGTGATCCGCTCATCGGGCGTTGGCTGCCAAGAGTCGGACTAGAGACCGCTCTACTTGGGCCACCGCCACTGGCCAACTCCGCGGCGGTGGCCTCTCGCTTTGGGGCTTCGCCTGGAGTTGGTGACGGCATCGGAGCACTCGGGCTCCGGCTGGCGAACTGATGGAGTCTGAGGGGGTCGCGCCGTCGGGCCGCGGCCAGGTTGGGTCCGGATCACCTATCGCCGAGGATTCCCGCATCATCCTGGCCCAGACGACTGGTCGAAGCCGAATCCCTTCAGTTCCCAGTCCGCGGCCGATTCGCCGCGCTGAATTCACGGTACTCCGTAACACCAACCACGGGTGGCGGGCTTAATACCGGCTTAACCGACCGGACGAAATAATTTGGACAAGGTTGGATCCGAGCCAGGGGGTGCCATAGACCAGAATGTCGCAGGAAACGATCGGCCGCGGGGTGGTTGAGGCGCTTAATGAAGCGCCGATCGGGCGGTTTCACATGCGGGTCCTCTTCACCGCCGGGATGGGCTTCTTCACCGACGCCTACGACCTTTTCATCATCGGGGTCGCCTTGGCCCTCATCAAGGTGGAGTACCACCCGTCGGCGTTCGTCATCGGATTGGTCGGAAGCACGGCCCTCATCGCCGCTCTGTTGGGAGCCACCATCTTCGGTCGTATCGCGGACGTTTTCGGTCGCAAAGCGGTCTACGGCCTGGAGGCGGCGATCATGGCGGTGGCCGCCATCGGATGCGCCCTCTCGCCGAATTTGGTCTGGCTCATAGGCTGGAGGTTCGTGCTCGGGATCGGAATTGGTGGCGACTATCCCGTCAGCGCGGTGATCATGAGCGAGTACTCCAACAGGAAGAACCGGGGACGGCTGGTGAGCATGGTCTTCTCAATGCAGGCCCTGGGCCTGATCATGGGTCCGGCCATCGCCTTGGTGATCTTGGCCGTCGGAGTACCCACCGACATCGCCTGGAGGTTGATGCTGGGGCTGGGGGCGGTGCCGGCTCTGGCTGTGATCTATTTGCGGCGGCGTATGCCAGAGTCCCCTCGTTACATGGCAAGGGTGCAGGGCAAGGGCGAAGCTGCGGCAGAGGCGCTGAGCTCCTACACCAGACAGCAACTGACGGCCGGGGAGTCGGGGCAGGGCAGGGTTACCAGACTGTCGTTGCGGCAGTTCATATCCACACCCCGTTACCTTCTACTCTTGGTGGGAACCGCGGGTTCCTGGTTCATGCTTGACTACACCTTCTACGGCAATAGCATCTCCTCGCCCCTGATTCTTAAGGCCCTGGCCCCGCACGCCAGCCTGATCCAGGACACAGCTCTTACCCTTCTGGTCTTTTCCCTATTCGCCCTACCCGGATATGTGATGGCCTTCCTGGCAATCGACCGAATTGGTCACCGGCGGCTCCAGTTTCTGGGGTTCGCCGGGATGGCGGCGGCCTTCCTCGCCATCGGCCTGATCCCCGGGATAGTCAAGGCCGTAGCCCCGTTCCTGGTCCTGTACGGCATCAGCTATTTCTTTACCGAATTCGGACCAAACACCACCACGTTCGTCATCCCTTCGGAGCTCTACCCGGTGTCGGCCCGAACCACCGGCCACGGCATCTCCGCTGGAACCGGGAAGGTCGGAGCGTTCATTGGGACCTTCACCTTCCCGGTGGTTCTGAGCACCCTTGGGCTTTCCGGGGTCATGCTCATCGCGACCTCGACAGCGGTCCTTGGCATTCTTGTCACCTTCTTGCTTCCCGAGCCCAGCGGCAGGACTTTGGAAGATGTCAGCAGCGAGGATGAGACCCTCAGCCCTGTGGCGGCGTCGATGGAGGCCGTGAATGTCTGAAGGGGTCCACGGGACCGGGGGCCGGCCCGGCTACCACTTGCTGACGGTGGGCCGTGGACACTCCTCATTGGGCGGCCGCGAAGGGCACCAACGCGAACTTGCCTTGAAGGGTTGTTTAGGGCTACACTCTTAGCACTCGGTACCGTTGAGTGCTAATAGAGGAGGAGGTCGCAATGAGCCTCAAGCTACGTCCCCTGGCAGATCGCGTCGTGGTGAAGCCGTTGGAGCGGGAAGAGACCACCAAGAGTGGGATTGTTCTCCCTGACACCGCCAAGGAGAAGCCCCAAGAGGGTCTGATCGAAGCGGTAGGTAACGGCAAATACAACGAGCAGACAGGGCAGCGTGTGGAACTGGACGTCAAGGTCGGCGACCGGGTCATCTACGCGAAGTACGCCGGTTCGGAGATCAAGATCGATGAGCAGGATTACCTGATCCTCGCTGAGAGGGACATCCTGGCGGTCGTCAACCCGAACGGCAAGGCCTGAGCGTCTGAGCGGCGGCCTCGCGGCGGCCACAGGGGTCGACCGCGAGCCGCCAGCCCTCGGCTCCAAGGAGGATTCCAAAGAAGATGTCAGCCAAGCAGCTAAAGTTCGACGATCAGGCCCGTGAGGCGCTTTTGCGGGGCGCCGCCCAAGTGGCGGCGGCGGTCCGGCCCACTCTGGGGCCGAGAGGCCGCTCAGTAGTGATCGATCGCAAGTACGGTAGTCCCCAGGTGACCACCGACGGGGCAACCATCGTGCGCGACATTGAACTCCCCGATCACTTTGAGAACATGGGTGCACAGCTACTGGCTGAGGCTTCGAAGAAGGCGAATGACCGGGCGGGTGACGGAACCACCACGGCTGCCCTCCTGGCCGAGGCGATCATCGAAGGTGGGGTCCGGAACATGACCGGTGGTGCTTCGGCGCTGGGAATCAAGCGCGGGATTGACCTTGCCACGGCCAAGGCGATCGCTGAGCTGGACAAGTACAGCAAGCCGTTGAACGGCCGGGCGGACGTCGCCCATGTCGCGGCCGTCTCCAGTGGGAGCCCCGAGATCGGGGAGATGATCGCCAGCGCCATGGACAGGGTGACCGCTGATGGGGTGATCACGGTCGAGGAGTCATCTGGGATCGACACCGAGGTCGAGGTTGTCGAAGGCATGCAGTTTGATCGTGGTTTCGTGTCCCCCTATCTGGTGACCGACCAGAAGGTGATGGAAGCGGTCTTGGAAAATCCGTTGGTGCTGATAACCCCGCGCAAGGTCTCTGCGGTCAAGGACGTGGTCCCGGTGATGGAACTGGCTGTCAAGTCCGGCCGGGCACTGCTCGTAATCGCAGAGGACATCGACGGTGAGGCTTTGGCGACGCTGGTCGTAAACCGCCTGCGTGGGACGCTGGTGTGCTGTGCGGTCAAAGCCCCGGGATTCGGAGATCGGCGGACCGCCATGCTGCAGGATCTCGCGGTCCTGACCGGCGCCGAAGTGATCTCGGAGGAGCTGGGTCTCTCGCTCGACGCGGTTCAGGAGCGGCAGTTGGGCTCGGCGCGTCGGATCGTGGTGACCAAGGACGACACCACCGTAGTCGAGGGTCGGGGTGCCGCCAGCGCCGTCAAGGCGCGGGTCGACGAAATTCAGCGTCAGCTGGAGGAGACGGAATCCGACTGGGACCGCGAGAAGTTGCAGGAGCGGAAGGCCCGGCTGGTCGGTGGAGTGGCGGTCATCAAGGTTGGCGCGCCAACTGAGACCGCGCTAAAGGAGCGCAAGGAACGGGTGGAGGACGCCCTGGAAGCCACGAAGGCAGCGGTTGCGGACGGGATCGTGCCTGGCGGGGGAAGGAGCCTCCTGCTGGTCAGCTCTTCGCTAACTGGGTTGGGATCCGACGATGATGAGCGGACCGGGGTCGACATCGTGCGCACGGCGCTGGAGGTGCCGATTCGTCAGCTGGCCGCAAATGCCGGCATGGAGGGGTCCGTGGTTTGCGAGCGGGTAGGCAAGTTGGCCCCCAACGAGGGGTTCGATGTGGAGACGCTGACCTACGGGGACCTCCTGGCTCTGGGAATTGTGGACCCGACCAAGGTTGTGAAGGCGAGCCTTGAAAGTGCTGCCTCGGTGGCCGGGATGCTGCTGACGACACAGGCCGCCGTTGCCGATCTGCCGGAGCCGGAGATGGCAGGGGCCCCAGGCGGAGGCGGGGACCCAATGGGTGGCATGGGTGGCATGGGTGGAATGGACGGCATGGGTGGCATGGGCGGGATGGGCGGCATGGACGACATGGACTTCTGACCGCCTCCGGGACGGACAATGAGGCCATGCCACATAGCAGCGAGATCACTGTCGGTCTTTGCCAGTACGCTCCGGAAGTTGGCGCCGTTGAAGGCAACCGTCGCCTGGGCTCGGATTGGATCAACCGCGCTGCTGACCAGGGCGCGGAGCTGGTCCTGCTCCCGGAGCTTGCCGCCTCCGGCTATACCTTCCAAAGTGAGCTGGAGGCGGCCGCCTCCTCCCAAGCGACCGATGGACCGACGATTTTGGAGTGGGCTTCCATCTGCCGTCGCAGGTCGGTCTGGGCGGCGGCGGGTTTTGCCGAATCCGGCCGTGACGGGCGATATAACTCTGCGGTTCTGCTCGGGCCTGATGGCGTTGTAGGGGTTTACCGCAAGGCCCATCTCTTCAATGACGAGAAGCTGTACTTTCTTCCGGGCGATCTAGGGTTCCCAGTTTTCGATCTGCCCTTTGGTCGTCTGGGAATGCTCATCTGCTATGACCTGTGGTTTCCAGAGGCGGCGCGAATCCTGGCGCTGAAAGGGGCGGATGTCATACTTGTCCCCACCAACTGGGTGGCCAACTTTCGTCGCAGGCCAGCGGATGAGAGGGGCTGGACCATGGGCGACTATGCCTGTGTGGGTGCGGCCACGCAGAACCAGATCTTCATCGCCGCTGCTGACCGCATCGGGGAGGAGCGAGGGGTCGAATTTGTGGGCTGCAGCTGTCTGGTCGGCCCGGACGGTTCGATGTTGGCGGGGCCTGCCTCGCTTGACGCCGAGGCTCTGATCACAGTGAAGATTGACACTGCGCAGGCGCGCCGGGCCAAGCGTCGGACGCCGCGGAACGACACCCTGGCGGACCGCCGGCCCGAACTTTATGCGGAGCTCGCCGCGGGACTGACTGAGACGTCGCGGTGAGCTCAGGACTCGAGGGGGTGGTCGGGTCGGATCAATTGCTGTCGGGGCTGAATCCGGCGCAGGTTGAGGCGGTCACCGCTCCCGATGTTCCAGTTTTGGTGCTGGCCGGCGCGGGGTCGGGCAAGACTCGGGTGCTGACACACCGAGTCGGATATCTGGTAGCTACCGGGCGCGCCCGGCCGGAAGCGGTGTTGTCGGTAACCTTCACCAACAAGGCCGCTCGAGAGATGCGCTCGCGGCTAGCGGCGCTGCTTGGTGGCGAGCCAAGGGGAATGTGGCTGGGGACCTTTCACGCCTGCAGCGCCCGAATGCTGAGGCTGCGGGGCGAGGAGGCTGGTGTCCCGCGGGACTTCGTCATTTACGACGAGGTAGACCGCTTGGCGGTGCTGAAGGAGGGGATGCGTCTGGCTGGTGTGGACGAAAAGCGGACCAGTGCCTCTACGGTGTCGGGCGAGATCTCGAGGTCGAAGAACGATCTGGTGGACGCGATTGGATATGCCGAGCGGGCTCATGGCTACGTGGAGGGATTGGTGGCCCGGGTCTTCCCCCACTATGAGCTGCTTCTCCAGTCCAACCGAGCGCTGGATTTCGACGACCTATTGCTGCGCTCGGTGAGGCTGCTGGAAAGCTCTGATGAGACCCGAGACTACTTCAGGGCCAGATTTGCCCACGTCCTCGTGGATGAATACCAGGACACCAATCGAGCCCAATACAGTCTGCTGCGGCTTCTGGTTGAGGAGCACCGCCGGGTGACTGTGGTCGGCGACCCAGACCAGTCGGTTTACAGCTGGCGGGGAGCGGACATCAGGAACATACTGGAGTTCCAGCGGGACTACCCCGACGCGTTGGTGATCCCATTGGAGCAGAACTACCGGAGTACTGCCGCCATCCTCCGCGCTGCCGGAGCGGTGATTCAGGAGAACTCCATGCGGGTGGAGAAAGGCCTGTGGACCGACGGCCCGGAGGGTACCGCGGTGACCGTCGCGCAGTTCTACGACGAGCGGGAGGAGGCAACGGCAGTCGCTCGGGAGGCCGTGACTCTGGTGGATCGCGGAGAAGCTGACTTCGGGGAGATTGCCGTCTTGTATCGGACCAACGCCCAGTCGCGGTCGTTTGAGGAGGTCCTGCTGCGGGCGGGGATCCCCTACAGGTTGGTAGGAGGGGTGAGGTTCTACCAGCGCAAGGAGGTCAAGGATGTCCTGGCATACCTGCGCCTGCTGGTGAACCGCCAGGACCGAGTCGCCTTTGAACGGGTCGTCAACTTGCCCAAACGTGGGATTGGGGGCCAGTCACTCCAGCAACTCATGCGCGCCGCCCAGGGGCTGTCGGTCGGCTACTGGGAGCTTCTCGCCGATCCTGCGTCCATCGGCATCCGCGGTCAGGCAGCGTCTGGGCTGAAGCGGTTCGGACTGACCATCGAGGAGGTTTTTGACCGGGGTGTCTCGTGGCCCCTGGTTCAGGTGTTTGACCGGATGGTGGAATCCACAGGCTACAGGAGCTACTTGCGAGATGGCAGTCCCGAGGGCGAGGAACGCTGGGCGAACGTCATGGAGCTTCGTGGGCTGGCCGCGGAGCAGGGTGACGGGCCCATGCTCGAGTCATTGCCTGCGTTCCTAGAGCAGGTGGCCCTGGCCGGAGAGGGGGATCAGCTGGAGGAAGGCTCACGGGCGATCACCCTGATCACACTGCACCAGGTGAAGGGGCTTGAGTTTCCAGTGGTATTCGTGACGGGAGTCGAGGAGGGGCTGTTGCCCCACGTGAGATCCCTGGACACGGTCGCCGAGTTGGAGGAGGAGCGGCGCTTGCTCTACGTCGGAATGACCAGGGCCAAGCGTCTCCTCTATCTGAGCCACTGCTTCCAGCGCCATCTCTATGGGAGTCCCAAAGCAGCGATTCCCTCCCGCTTTCTGGCACCTCTGGGCAAGAGTGGCGCCATGGAGCGGTGGGGTGCCAATGGTGACTTCCCCAGCGCCAGGCCCTACGTGGCCCCAGTCGCAGCCCACGGGCAGCCGGCGCCGCTGCGTCGCGCTCGCGAGGTAGTCATGGAGCGAGCCACCTCACCGGGCCCGCCCGTCCTCATCGAGGCGCGCTTCAGAGGCGGTGACCGGGTCGAACACGCCCGCTTCGGGAAGGGGTCCATAGCAACCAGTGAGATGACCCCGGGAGGCGAGGAGGTCGTGATCGACTTCGACAGCTCGGGCCGTCGGCGGTTTGCGGTGACCGACGCGGTACTTCGCAAGCTGGGATGACACCGGTGTCCGGGTCCGCTGTCCCCAAGGAGGTGCGGGGGCGCGCGTCAGAGTTGCGCGAAGTGCTGGCGCGACACAACTATCTCTATTACGTTCTGGATCAGCCAGAGATCCCCGATGGCGACTACGACCAGCTGTTTCGGGAGTTAGAGCAGATTGAGGACCAATATCCGTCGCTCAGAACCAAGGGCTCTCCGACCCAGCGAGTGGGATCCAGCCGAGCCACTCCCTTTCGCAAGGTGCGGCATCTGGTCCCGATGAGGTCCCTGGCCAACGCCGTCACCTTTGAGGAGGTGGATCTCTTTCGAGGGCGACTCCGGCGTGTGTTGGGTGAGGATCCCGACCTGGTCGCGGAGCTCAAGATGGATGGGCTGGCGGTGAGTCTGACATACCGCGATGGGGAGCTGCTCCAGGGCGCAACCCGCGGAGATGGGGACACCGGGGAAGACATCAGCGCCAATGTCCGTGAGGTGGCGAGCATTCCCCAACGAATTGGGCACGCGGGTGATGTGGTCTTTGGGAGCTTCGAAGTCCGCGGCGAGGTGTACATGCCCAAGCTGGTTCTGGAGCAGATCAACCGGGAACGCGGGGCCGTAGGGCTGGAGCTGTACGCGAACTGTCGCAACGCGGCGGCCGGTAGTCTGCGCCAGCTCGACTCACAGGTCACCCGGTCTCGTAGGCTGGCCGCATTCTTCTATGCCTGCGACCCGCACCCGGCTGGTGTCATCGGACAGTGGGATCTGCTTTCATGGCTGTCGGAAGTCGGCTTCCCAGTGAACGCCGAGAGGGTCCTTCTGCCGGAGGGAAGAGGCGCGGAGGCCCTGCTGGAGGGGCTCCACAGTCGGCGCCACCTGTTGCCATACGAAATTGATGGGGTCGTGCTCAAGGTCAATCGGCTCAACTTGCAGGATGAGCTCGGCTCCGATAGTCGGGCACCGCGCTGGGCGATTGCCTATAAGTTTCCTCCCGAGGAGCGGGAGACTACGGTGCGACGGATCGAGGTGAGTGTCGGCCGGACTGGCGCGGTCACTCCAGTCGCCGTTCTTGACCCGGTCCTGGTGGCCGGTTCGACCGTGAGCCACGTGACTTTGCACAATGAGGACCAGGTGCGGGCCAAGGACATCCGAGTGGGGGACCGGGTGGTGGTTAGAAAGGCGGGTGATGTCATACCTGAAGTGGTCCGCGTGGTGCTGGGAGACCGCCCCCCGGATTCGGTGGCGTTCGAGATGCCTCGGCGCTGCCCATCCTGCCAGGCCGAACTCTTAAGAGAGGATGGCGAGGCAGTCACGAGGTGCGTCAATCCCCTGTGTCCCGCGCAGGCCCAGCGGCGACTTGAGCACATGGTCAGCCGAGGGGCTCTTGACATAGACCGCTGCGGACCGGCGGTCTTGTCTCAGCTGACCGCTGAGGGCCTGCTGAGCGGCCCTGGAGATCTCTTCCTGCTGTCGATTGACGATCTGCTGGCACTTCCGGGCATGGGCAGAAGGTCAGCTTCGCAATTGGTGGCCGCGATCAGGGCCCGGCGGAGGCCGAGCCTGGGCCGGTTCCTGTATTCGCTCGGCATTCGCCATATTGGAGAGCGGACGGCTCAGCTCCTGGCGGAGCATTTCGGGTCGCTTGAGGCCCTGACGGCGGCACAGCTTGAAGAGATTACCGCCGTCCCGGGGATCGGGGAGGTGCTGGCGACATCCGTCCACCGCTTCCTGCATGACGAGGAAGGCGGAGCGCTATTGATTCATCAGCTGCTCGCCGGTGGGGTTGAGCCCCAGGCCCAAGAGCGGATTGAGGGGCCGTGGGCTGGGCTCACCATAGTCGTGACCGGAACGCTGACCGCTAGATCAAGGGCCGAGGCTGAGCAGGCGATCCGGAGCCTGGGTGGCAGCTCCGCGAACAGCGTATCTCGCAAGACCTCGGCCCTGGTGGCTGGGGCCTCGGCCGGATCGAAACTGGCGGCTGCCGAGCGGCTCCGGGTGCCGGTCCTCAGTGAAGAGCAGTTTGAGACTTGGATAGAGAGCCCGGACGAGTTTCCGGCTGGGGTTACCTCACGGCCTGCAGACATGCGGGACCCAACGGAGTGAGCAGACCGCCGTCTACGCCCCGGAGCAGGTCCGGAAACCAGCCGGACCGAATCTGGCGCGACGCGCTGTGGTCGTAGGACCAGCTCTCGATTGGATTGGAGGGGCTTGAAAGCGCTCAGTCAACCTGCGACAGGGCGGCCAGGGCAGCTTGGAGAGCGGAGACATAGCCGGGACCTAAGGAAATCCCCGAGTTCGCCGCCTCCAGGCCCGCGGCGATGGCCGCTCGCACATCCCGGATACCCAGACGCACCGCAGCCGACTCCACCCTGATCACCAGATCCTCTGGAGAAATGTCGAGGTCGGCCGCGAGGCCCCGCATCAGGGCACCCCAGCGATCTCTCGCCTTGTCCATTTGCAGTGCTGATTGCTCCACGGCAGTCTGAGCCCGGACGCTGGCCCTGCGGGCGCCGGAGATCGGCCTGGCTCGCACCACCGCATCCGCACCGAGACGGCCGGAGTTGTCCAGCAGCCGCCGCGCTGAGCGCGCAGCGGCGAACGCCTCGACCGCCGCGGCCAGTGCGGAAAGTGCTGGGGGCTGGTCTGGCGAGCTTGAAAGGTTGATGCGGATCTCCGGGGCTGGGGTTGGGTGCTTTCTATAATCCACTGTCAGTGGCCATCGAACATACGAACCTTAGCGACCCCGCCGGAATCGACCCAAAGCAGGTGGCACGGCTCAGCCGCTTGTCGCGCCTTGGCCTCTCAGATGACGAGCTACAGAGATTGGGCTCCCAGCTGGGGGCGATAGTGGCGGCTGTGGACAAGCTGGCTGAAGCCGATACCGACCGGGTGGACCCGACTGCCCAGGTCGGAGGCCTCACCAATGTTTGTCGACCAGACGTGGTTTTGGAGGGCCTGAGTCAGGGGGATGCACTTGCGAATGCCGCCAGTCAGGAGGCCGGTCTCCTCCGGGTCCCGGCGATCCAGTGACCCTTCTCGATCGATCAATAGTTGAACTTGGCCGTGGGTTGCGGACGGGAGAGTTCTCCTCGGTGGAGTTGACGGAGTCCGCACTGGCGGACACCAGGACCGTTGATGGGGAGCTTGGAGCCTTCCTCAGGACCACGGCCGAGGCGGCGATGGCTCAGGCGGCTAAAGCCGACAGGCAGCTAGCTGAGGATACCGGCAACAGATCCCCCTTACTAGGGATTCCGGTGGCCTATAAGGACGTGCTCTGCACCAAAGGGGTGGAGACGACCGCTGGGAGCCGGATCCTGACGGGTTTCATTCCGCCCTATAGCGCCACCGCCATCGAGCGGATGGAGGCGGCGGGAGCCGTTGGTCTGGGAAAGCTGAACTGCGACGAGTTTGCCATGGGAAGCTCCAACGAGAACTCTGCTTTCCAAACCACAAGGAACCCGTGGGCTACCGATCGCGTGCCCGGCGGCAGCAGCGGCGGGTCCGCGGTGGCCGTTGCGGCCCGTATGGTGTCGGCCGCGTTGGGCACGGACACCGGTGGATCCATTCGACTGCCGGCCTCCTTCTGCGGGGTCGTTGGAGTGAAACCAAGTTACGGGAGGGTGAGTCGCTACGGCCTGATCGCTTTTGCCAGCTCTCTGGACCAGGTTGGCCCACTCACCAAGACAGTTGAGGACGCGGCGTTGGTGCTGGAGGTGATTGCGGGTTTGGACGCCCGCGACAGCACCTCATCGAGCGCTCCTCTTGGAGACCTTCGCGGCGCCCTGAAAGCCGGTGTCTCCGGGCTCCGAGTCGGAATCCCCAAGGAGTACCTCTCAATGGAGATTGAGCCGGGGGTAAGGGATGTCTTCGATATCTCGGTCTCCCGCCTGGAAGCTGCGGGAGCGCGACTTTCGGAGGTATCCCTGCCAAGCACCGAATACGCTCTCGCCGCCTATTACGTCATAGCGCCGGCGGAGGTCAGCAGCAACCTCGCGCGGATGGATGGCGTCAGGTTTGGGCCGGGCTTCGGGTCCGCCCCCAATCTGATGGCAGCATATGAGAGCGCCCGTCACCTGGGGTTCGGACCAGAGGTGCGGCGCAGGATCGCGCTGGGTACCTATGTCCTGAGCAGCGGTTACTACGACGCCTACTACCTCCGTGCTCAGAAGGTCAGGACCTTGGTCTCTCAGGATTTTGAACAGGTGTTCAAAGAGGTGGACTGTCTGATATCGCCCACCGCCCCAACCACCGCGTTCCGTATTGGAGAACGATTGGCAGATCCCCTGGCGATGTACGCCACGGATCTGCTAACCCTCCCGGCGAATCTCGCTGGCGTCTCAGGAATGTCGGTGCCGGCCGGCTTTGCCGGCGGCTTGCCGGTCGGGCTTCAAGTGTTGGCACCCTATATGGGTGAGGCGACATGTTTTCAGGTTGCGGCGACTATTGAGGAGATGGCCCAAATCTGGCAGATCCGGCCAGCGGGACACGCCAACCTCGAGTCTCCCGTATGACCTCAATCTGGGAGCCAGTGATCGGGCTCGAGGTGCATGCGCAGCTACTGACTGCGAGCAAGATGTTCTGCGGCTGTCGGGCGCAGTACCTGGGGATGGCTCCCAACAGCAACACCTGTCCCGTCTGTCTGGGTCTGCCGGGCACGCTGCCGGTAATCAATCAGGTTGCCGTGCAGCTAACGATCCGCACCGCGCTGGCCCTCAACTGTGAGATTCCGGAATTCTCCAAGTTCGATCGTAAGAACTACTTCTATCCAGACCTTCCGAAGGGCTACCAGATCTCACAGTTCGACCTGCCCCTCTCGCTGAATGGGCTATTGGAGTTTGAGGTGGAGGGGCGGTTGGTCAGGGCCGGCATCACCCGGGTTCACCTTGAGGAGGACGCGGGCACCCTGCACCACGCTGGTGAGATCCAAAACGCCTCCTTCTCGTTGGTCGACCTGAACCGAGCGGGGGTACCGTTGATGGAGATTGTCGGCGAGCCCGATCTCCGGCACCCCGTCGAGGCGCCCGCTTACTTGGCCGCCCTTCGGCGAACTCTCATCTATTTGGGGGTCAACGACGGAAATATGGAAGATGGCAGCCTGCGTTGTGACGCCAATGTTTCCCTGCGCAGGACGGGCGCCTCCGAGCTCGGGGCCAAGGTCGAGGTCAAAAACATGAACTCCTTCCGGAGTATTCAGCGGGCTCTGGACTTCGAGGTGGCGCGCCAGACCGAGCTTCTGGATCAGGGTCAGTCGGTGGCCCAGGAGACCCGGGGGTGGAGCGAGCTGGAGCAGGTCACGGTTTCCCAGCGCAGCAAGGAGGAGGCGCAAGAGTATCGATACTTTCCGGAGCCGGACCTGCCTCCGCTGGTGATCTCAAGAGCCTACGTGGCAGAGCTGCGGGCAGCTCTGCCGGAGCTGCCCATGGCGACGCGGCGTCGGCTTCGGGAGCAGTATGCGCTCTCGGAGGAGCAGGCGCGGCTCATCTCGGAGACAGCCTTAGACGCCGCCTATTTCGAGTCGGTGGTCGCTGCGGGGGCACCTCCCGCTGCAGCCGCGAACTGGCAGGTTCAGAACCTTCAGGCGCTGTGCAATGCGGCCCACATTTCGGTGTCCGGATGCCCGGTGCGGCCCGAACTGTTGGCTGAGTTGATCACCATGGTCGTCACCGACCAGGTGAGCGGCGCCGTGGCCAAGGAGGTTCTTGCCGAGGTCTTCGAGACCGGAGCACGACCGTCAGCAGTTGTCCTTGCCCGTGGCCTGGGGCAGGTGAGTGACACAGCTGAGCTGGAGAGGCTGGTCGCAGAGGCCCTCGCGGCGAACCAGAAGGCGTCAGCCGACTACCAGGGAGGAAACGACCGGGCATTGGGCTCGTTGGTCGGTGCCGTCATGGCGCTCTCCCGCGGTAAAGCCAACCCCAAAGCGGTCGGGCAACTGCTGCGGGACCGGCTTCCCCGAAAGTGACCCCTCCTAGGATCGGGTGACTGTCTCCACTGGTGCCCTAACCCCCCATCTGGCCCGCGGCAGTCGGGTTCGGATTGAGTGTGAGCGGCTGGTGCACCGCGGGCTGGGACTCGGACGGTATGCGGGCCAGGTGATCTTTGCATTTGGGGCGCTTCCCGGCGAGGAGGTCACAGTTGAGATCACCTCGGTACACCGCCGGCACGCCTTTGCCGACACGGTGGTGGTCCACCGCGCTTCATCGGACCGGGTGGTTCCTTTGTGCCCGTACTTCGGGGTCTGTGGTGGTTGTCAGCTTCAACACGCCTCTTACCGATTGCAGCTGGAGCTGAAGGAGGAGGTCTTGGCCGAATCGCTCCAGCGGCACGGTCTGCGGATGCCCGAGGGCGCCGACGCCCTTGGGGCGGCAGAGCCATGGGGCTATCGCTGGCGGGGTGAGTTCCATCTGCTGGCAGGTCGGTCGGGCCTGGGGTTCACAGAGCGAGGATCCTACTCGGTGGTCGAGGTGGAAAGCTGTCCCATTCACCATCCGTCGATCAATCAGGTTCTGGGCACAGTGGGCCCCTCGGTGAAAGGTCAGCGCGGCCATCCCGAGACCCTTCAACTTACGGTCGGCGCAGGGGGGGCCGAGGTGCTGGTGAAGAGCCGCCCTAAAGCGAGTCTGAGTGACCGTGTCGTCTCTGAGTCCGCTTCAGGCAATCCAGTGGGTGTGCGCCTGACCGGTGAAGCTACAGAGATTGACTACCGCGGGAGGTCCTTTCGGGTCTACTCGGACTCTTTCATCCAGGTAAACCAGGGGTCTCTGGACCGACTCTACGAGACCGTGGTCGACTGGCTCCGGCCGGAGCTTCCGGGCAGCAAGGTAGTGGACGCCTACGGCGGCTCCGGGTGGCTCAGCCTTCGGTTGGCAGATGAGGGTGCGCGGGTGACCGTGCTCGAGCAGAGTCCCGTTTCCGCTCGCCTTAGCGAACTCCACGCGGAGATGTATCGGCCGGGAACTCTTGAGGTGCTCTGCGGTTCGGTCGAAGAACTCCTGCCCGGCCTTGAGGGCTTGACAGTAGCGGTGTTGGACCCACCAAGAAGTGGGTTGGCTCCCCAGGTATCCGGCTGGCTGGCTATGGCTGGACCGCCAACTGTGGTGTATCTGAGCTGCGAGGTCTCGGCTCTGGCGCGCGACCTGGAGGCTCTGTGCCGACTCGGCCCCTACGAGCTTGACCAAATTCGGCTGGTAGACATGTTCCCCCAGACCTATCACTTCGAGACGGTTGCTCTTTTGAGACGGAAATGAGCCGTTTGGGATGGCCGGGAGGGGCGGTCATGCCGGATACTGGTGTCGATTCATTTCTGACATTCCAAAGCTGAGCAGAGCCATGTCCTCGGTAGACTTCGCCCACCTTCACACCCACTCCGAGTACTCGCTCCTCGACGGAGCGGCCAGGATCAAGGGGCTCGTGGCTAGGGCGCGCGACCTCGGGCAGACCTCCATCGCCATCACCGACCATGGGGTTCTCGCGGGGGCCATCGAGTTCTACGAGGCCGCTCACGAGGCTGGCGTCAATCCCATAATTGGCTGCGAGGTTTACGTCGCGGCTCGCTCTCGACTGCAGAAGGAGGGTCGGGTAGACCGGGACCCTTCCCATCTGATCCTGCTCGCGAGAGACGGGCAGGGGTATTCGAACCTGATGAAGTTGGTGAGTCGTGCTCACCTGGAGGGGTTCTATTACAAGCCCCGAATCGACCGGGAACTGCTGGCAGAACATGCCGGCGGCCTGATCGCACTTTCTGGGTGCATCGGCGGCGACGTCCCTCAGCGGCTCCTTGCAGGAGACATGGCCGGCGCCCGCTCTCTGGCTTCGGAGTACTCGGAGATCATGGGTGCCGATTCGTACTTTCTCGAGCTTCAGGACCACGGGATGCCAGAGGAGGAGCGGGTCCGTGAGGGCCTTTTGGAGCTTGCCCGGGCCACTGGCCTGCCGCTGGTGGCGACCAACGACTGCCATTACGTCGACGCCGACGATGCTGAGGCTCACGACGTGCTGCTTTGCATTCAGACCGGGAGCAGACTGGAGGACGAGCGGAGACTGCGTTTTGCAGGTCCGCACTTCTATCTCAGCTCTGCGGAGGAGATGGCGGCCAAGTTTGAATACTGCCTGGAGGCGGTGTCCAATAGTGCGGCCATCGCAGGCCGCTGTAGTTTTCAGCCCGCTCTCAACCAGCTGTTGCTGCCGCGATACGAGGTCGCCAGCGGAGAAGACGCCGACACCCAACTTCGGCATGCGGCCCAGAGTGGTCTGCGGACGCGCTGTGGGGGAGATCCCCCAGAGGAATACCAGCGGCGGCTTGACTTCGAGCTGGAGGTGATTCGACAGACCGGATTTGCTGCCTACTTCCTCATCGTCTGGGACTTCACCAAGGCTGGACGCGAAGTCGGAGTCAAGGTTGGGCCTGGGCGCGGGTCGGCGGCCGGGAGTTTGGTGAGCTACAGCCTCGGGATCACGTCGCTCGACCCAATCCACTACGGCCTCACCTTTGAGCGCTTTCTGAACCCTGAGAGAGTTTCGATGCCAGATATTGACATCGACTTTGACGTTCAGGGTCGTGGGCGAGTCATCGAGTATGTGACCGCCAAGTACGGAAGCGACCGGGTGGCCCAGATTGTGACCTATGGGACCATGGCTGCGAGGGCGGCCATTCGCGACGTGGGGCGGGTGCTCAATGTGCCGCTTCCCGAGGTCGATCGGCTTGCTAAGTTGGTACCCGCTCGGCCCGGGACTACCTTGGCCGGCGCGCTGCAGGAGTCCAAGGAACTCCGTGACGTTTACGAGTTGGAGGACTGGGCCAAGCGGCTGCTGGACACTGCTCAGCGGCTGGAGGGCATCGCTCGCAATGCCGGAACTCACGCGGGAGGGGTGGTGATTGCCCCTGGCCCGCTGATGGATTACATTCCACTTCAGCGCGCCACCACCAACAGGGACGCTGTAGTGACCCAGTTCGACATGAACGGGGTCCAGAAGATTGGGCTCCTGAAGATGGACTTCCTGGGGCTCGAGAATCTCACAGTCTTGGAGGAGACGCTCGACCATATCGAGCGACTAAGGGGATCTCGCCCGGAGCTTGACGGAATCGACCTTGAGGACCGGGCCACCTACGAGCTTCTGAGCAGCGGGGACACGATGGGAGTGTTTCAGCTCGAGGCCGAAGGCGGGCGACGGATCGTGATGGACATGAGACCCAAATCGATCGAGGATCTGGCCGCCGCTGTTGCCCTGAACCGGCCGGGTCCCATCGAGGGGGGGGTCATCCCGCTCTACATGAAGCGGCGGAGGGGTGACGAGCCGATCCATTACCTGCTCCCCGAGCTCCAGCCGATCCTGGAGGAAACCCATGGCGTGATCCTCTACCAGGACCAGGTCATGCAGATCGCGTCGGCTGCTGCCGGCTTCAGCCTTGGGGAGGCGGATCTGCTCCGTGCCGCCATGGGCAAGAAGGACAAGGTGAAGATGGCGGCGCAGCGTGAAGGGTTCATGAGGGGAGCCCTGGCGCGCGGTGTGCCGGAAAAAACCGCTATGGAGCTCTTTGAGTTCATAGACTTCTTTTCCGGCTACGGATATAACAAAGCTCACTCCGTGGCTTACGGCCTCATCAGCTACCAGACAGCCTACTTCAAGGCCAACTATCCGCTCGAGTACATGACGGCGTTGCTCAACAGCCGTGCTGGGGACTTCGACCGTGTCAAGCGGGTCATACTCGATGCCCGGGAGCGCCAGATTGAGGTGCTCCCTCCGGACGTGAACTTCTCTGAGCCGGCCTTCAGCGCAGTGTTGCCTGAAGCCGATGCGGACGCTTCGGGTGGCCGGATCATCTATGGGCTGCAGCAGATCAAGAACGTAGGTGAGGGGGCTGCCAGGGCCATCGTTGCTGATCGGCAACAGCGGGGGCCCTTCACCTCCCTGGTTGATCTCTGCAGTCGGGTCCGCGGCCGGGATCTGAATCGGAGGGTCCTGGAGGCGCTCATCCGCAGCGGGGCCTGCGATGCCCTGGGAGACCGTGGCTGGCAGCTTGCCCAACTGGACCAAGCGATGCGCCGGGCTGAGCAGGCCGCGAGGGACCGGGAATCAGGTCAGATTGCCCTCTTCGACCTCGACACAGGTGTCAACCAGGATGGGCCAGGTGGAGGCCTGACGCCTCCGGGAGAAGTCGTGCTCAATCCCGAGGCGGAACGTGAGCGATTACTGTGGGAACGGGAGCTTCTGGGTATGTATCTCAGCCAGAATCCACTTCAGCAGATCGGGGACCAGCTGCGCAGCGTGACAGACACCACGTTGACGCACCTTGGGGGATTGGAGGGACGGTTGGTTCAGGTGGGTGGGTCGCTACGAGAATTTCGCAGAGTGCAGAATCGCAAGGGCGACGCGATGGCCTTCGCCTCCTTGGAAGATCTCACCGGAGTCTGCGAGGTGGTCATATTTCCCAAGGTCTTCCAAAAGGCAGTCGATCTTCTCCATCCTGATGCAGTGATCGTGGTACGCGGTAGGGTGGAGATAGGGCCCCGACCGGGCCAGGGCGGAACCTCGGGACAGCGGTCGAGCAATCCGGAACCTCTCGACGGGGTCGATCCTGACAGTTCTCCAGAGGAGTCGGAGGAGTCAAGAGTCATCGCCGAGGAGATTTTCGCCCTGGATGCACCTGAGCTTCAGGGATGGACGCCAGATGCCGTTGTTCACATCACCCCCCCACAGCTGACCGACGAGCTCCTCAGCTCACTGGCCGCGAGGTTGGCCGAGCACAGCGGGGAGGCGCCGGTGGTGCTGCACATGCGGGACCAGGAAGGGATACATGAAGTGCAGCTAGGGGAGGGTCATCGAGTCAACCCCAGCCAGGAGTTGGCAGCTAAGGTGGCTGCCCTCTGCGGGCCCTCCTCCTACAGGGTGGAAACCCTGCGTGCGGTGGCGCCACCCCCGCAGCGCTTCCGCCCCAGGGGCAGCGTGGCAGCTCGATGACCGCCCAGACCCTCAGAGCCGATTGGCACCTGTCTGGATGATCGGAAAGAGGATCTGGACGATGCCGATGTAGAGCAGCAGGAAGACCACGAAGGCGGCGATGGCAGCGCGCTCGCCCCTGCTTCTCGTCAGTTTCGCAATCGGGTCGACAAAGCTGTCGGTGATCCGTCGGATCGCGAAAACCAAGGGGTGCCAGGGGTCGACGTGAAGGATGCCCAGGAGGACACGGACCAGCAGCAGCAGCAGAATCACCAGCAGCACCGCCATGATGAACTGCAGCAGCACCGAGACTATCGCCGCTACGGGATTAAGGAAGCCGTTCTGGGCGACACTTTGGAAGGCGTCCGCCAGCGCATAGGTGATCACTATCGCCAGTAGTGGTGAGAAGTCCATCCCACCCATCCCGGGCAGGACGCGCCGAAGGGGGCGTATCACGGGAAGAACTAGGTCGTCGAGCAGCCTTCCGATGGCACTTCCAGATCCTCCAGGAAAAAATGTCAGGAGTGCCCAAACCAAGATGCAGAGAGCGTAGATATCGAGGAGAGTAGCCAGATCGCCAAGCAACACTGCGGCTATGTTCACCAGGGCAGTATATGCAAGGGCCCGCTCGGGTCCACTCCTTCTTGTGGCCCCTTGTGCCCCTGACCATCGATGTCGGGTACAGCCTTGAACTGGCGCGGGCGGGCCTTCGGACCTAGCCTATGTGTGTCGCCAGACGAGGCAGCTCTACTCAGACGGGGATCGGTGACTACGCTCACCGATCGAAAGCGGTCCTCTGGACATGAGGTCGACCAGTGCGGTCCTCAATCGCACGTCCAAGCGATCAAGAACGCTGGAGACGAGATCGATCTGAGTGCGCCGAAGCATCGCTATGAGTTGGTCAGCCGCTTCGGTACGCAGCACCATCCACTGCTTGTCGCTGGCTCGTTGCCGCCGTACGAGTCCCCGCCTGGCCAAGCGGTTGATGACCTTTCTAGCCGTCGCCAGGTCGACTCTCAGGGACTCGGCTATAGCGGCAGCGGTCTGCCCGGCGTCGTCGAGTTGCGTCACGGTGTCAAGCTCAATCAAGGTTAGCAGCCTAAGACGTCTCCCCCCGCTGTCCCCAAGAGAACGGAAATATGACCTCTCCAGCAGCAACTGGGAGGCCATCCACAAGTCGACCAACGGGTCGCCCTCCGGCACGGTGGCCGGCCCTTCCGAGCCGTCCCCCCGCCGCCCTCCGTCAGACAAGTGGCTGCTCTGAGAGCACGGTCAAAACCTCGGCGAAGATCGCCAGTTGCGCTGGCTCCAGCCTGCCCAACACGACGGCCATCGCCTCGCGCTGCCAGACGCGAAAAGCGGACAGCAGCTTCAACGCCTGCTCCGTGGGGGCGAGTAAGACTGTCCGGCGGTCCCCTGGATCCGATCTGCGCTCGGCTAGCCCCTGCTTGATCATGCGATCAGCCAGGGCAGTGGCCGCGGCCCCACTTATTCCAACTGCCTCGGCAAACTGGCGCATCGTCGCCCCGGTGGGCGGGAGGAAGCCAAGGGCGCCGAGCTGATGGACGGTGACCGAGCCTAGCCGCTCCCGAAGAGCGGGCGGCATCGAAGTTTCGAGTACGCGCTGTAGCTTCGGCTGGATT
>DAHVDN010000069.1 GCA_027313505.1 Candidatus Dormiibacterota bacterium | reverse complement strand
CAAGCCAGTCCCGCGCCCCGTGCGAGAGATTGGCCGCCAGGGCCACCTCGACCCCAGGGACGAGGTGCACCATCGCCTTGACGTCCCCGGGCCACCCTTCGCCGGCCCATCCGGCCAGGAACCGGTGATCGGCGGCGCCAGCCTGTACCGTCACCTCGAAGCTCGATCCCGGCCCCTCGCCCCGGGCCGCCACAGCCACACGTAGCGTGCCGGGCAGAGCCGTGGCGAGGATGCGGCGGACCCTCGTCTCCAGCTGGTTCAGCTCGGTCATACTTCTAAGTATAGCTATAGTTCCCTGTGCCAGGGAAGTACATGGAAGGACGGAAGTAAGGCTGGAGACTGTCCCGGTTAGCCGTTCCTCAAATCGTGACAAGTGCGTCACGGGCGGGAGGACCACCGGTCGGGCCGGTGGCTCCTGGGCGATCCCGGTTGCCGCTTCCCAGCCACCGGCCCGGCCGGGTCTTCTGATCGGCTCAGCGGTCCGGTTGGGCACCGACCTCAGGAAAGAACCGTTACCCGTGATTCCTACGTTACGCAGGTTGGGCGAGGCCTTCAGGCCGAATTGGCCGGTCCCGACGCTCTTATTGGTGCGAGCATGGGTGACTTTCTGGGCACTTTCGAGAAGGCCATTCCCGAAGAGCCGGTCAAGTTCCGCGGGAAGCCCCAGCTATACTCTGGCGCGGCGCCACCAGCATGACACCCCAACCCGCGCAGAGGAAGTCAGATCTCAAGCCGGACCTCTGACTCAATCAAGCCCTCTGCGAGCGATCACGGACCTGGCTCCCGAATCTCCCCCGGGAGGGCCATGCCCAGCTACGACCCAGCCATCACTGGCACCCAGGTCGTCCCTGATCGTGTCTACAGTGGCGCTCACCACCAGAGCGGGCTGCGGCGTAGACTGCAGCGGCATGGGCATCTGGCCTCAGCCGTGGTGGGCGAGCAACAGGCGATGACTCCGATGGGGCCATTAGTAGGGCTGGGAGCGCTCTCTGGACCGCTCTACCCTTCTTCGATACTTACCCCGTGGTCCGAGTGCCAGCGGACGGCCAGGTGATGAACGAGCGCGACTGGTCGCCCGGCTCGCCACAACGTGGCACCGACCGGCACTATCCCCAGCCGGTCGGACAGCACTGGATCCGCATGTTATGCGCTCTGCATCCCAGGCACCAGCCAGGCCGTCCGGCATCAAGCTTGCCCACCCCACCGTCGCATGTCCCAGAAACTGGCGGGGCCATGTCGAGGCGCTGTCTCCAAGAGTGGGTGCCCGACGCTCTCGGAACGGTGGCAAGCCCCACTACTGGAAGGCGGCGAGCGGATGGCCCCTCGCGCTCCAGTTTCCGCCGTTCCGGGTGATGGTCCAAGTGTCAAGGCGAAGCATTCCCGTGACACCCGTTGGTCGCTACCGTCTCCGCACCGGTCCATCCCAGATGGAGCCGCGAAGGGCCATTTCGCACCAGCTCGGATTCCCCTATTCACACAGGCTCTTAGCCCCGTCTGAGCCCCCTCCAGGCACCACTGCCAATGGTGTAGCCCCAGTTGCTTACCACACTGCTGTCACTCCCAGAGGGCTGTCCGGATCCGCACTACCTACTCGCTCCTATCGGATTCTACGCTGGGCCGATACGCCGCCAGGGCAGGCCGCCTAGCATGACGATGGTAGGAGTGGTCGTCGCCACGTACAACTCAGCGCGCACAATCGGCGCCTGTCTGCATTCGCTACGTGCCCAGACCGTGGGCTGTGAGATTGCGCTCGTCGACAACCACTCGTCCGATGCCACGGTCGCGATCGCTAAGCCGCTCGTCGACCATATTCTGATTTGTGGTCCCGAAAGGTCTGCACAGCGCAATGCTGGTGCCGCACAACTCACCTGCGACGTGATCGGCTTTATCGACTCTGACATGACTCTCGCTCCGGAGGTCATTTCGGATGTCGCCACGGCGGTAGGTCGGGGCGCCGTGTCGGTAGTAGTTCCGGAGCGCACTGTCGGGCACGGGTTCTGGGCCTCTGTCAGAGCGTTTGAACGCGCCTTCTACCTGGGAGACCCGAACGTAGAGGCGGCCCGCTTTTTCACACGCGATGCCTTCGCCACCTTGGGAGGGTTCGACGAAGCTCTGACCGGTGGTGAAGACTGGGACTTGGCCAGGAGGGCTCGCGTTCTCGGACCGGTTGGTCGGACAGCAGCGGACATCTCCCATCTGGAGGGTGGGCTGACGTTTCGAGAGGCCTGCCGAAAGAAGGCGTATTACGCGCCCGGATTCAAGGCCTTCCAGGCCAAGCACGGGACGGCGACAACGCTGCAGGCTCTCAACCGGCTGTACGTTCGAGAGCCGTGGCGCTTGGTTTGTCCCCACCCGCTCCTAGGAGCGGGGCTAGTAGTGCTCAAGCTGGGAGAGGTATCCGCGATAGCCCAGACGGTTGTTCGCACGTCGCATGGCCCACGACTCCGCCGTTTCGGTCAGGTGAAATCGGAACATCATGATCGTACGTGAGGTACACTGCCTATGTCTCGGTGCAAGATGGACTGTGTCGAAGGCGGGCGCAGCGCGCCCTGCCACCTCTAGGCGAGGATGACTCATCGTGCTGAGCCTCGGGTTCTGGCCCTGTGGATCGGAGGCCAGCGTAGCCCGCGCGGCGCGCAGTCAGCAGCAAGGTGTGCTTCTCCGGCCGTGATGGAGTCCCTGGCTGAGCCGGGATCCAGTCTTGCCAGGAGCGTTGGGCGCGATGCTTGGATTGACCGAGGGCGCAGTGTGGTAGCGGTTTCTCCGCGGGACAGGCTCGACCCTGAGTTCGACTTCCAAGTCTGCCGGAGGTGGTCCCGTCCCGGCCGTGTCCACTTATCTCTAGTGATGGGCCACTGGGCCCTACGGCCCGCGTGGAACGTATTGGCTCTATGCGTACTCAGCACCACCGATGGGTACGCCAGGTCGCTCCAGTGATGCGGCGTCCCGGTGCGTGGGTGGGAAGACCGAGGGCCGACTGCAGTAGTAGCGGCGACGACGGCCCGAAGTGTGATCAGGTGCTTCGAGCCACGGCTCGTGGCAGAGCTCGGCGGTGACCGCCAGGGTGGCGCTCGGTGCAGCCGGCTTGGCGACCACACACGCGGTCGCGGTCAGTGAACAGCGGCGGCTGGCGCGGCCTCTCGGCTTCCACCCGCGCTTGGCACATCCTCGTCTCCGTGGGTTCGGCAGGGTCGCGCCTGGGTTTGCACCGGTAGTCCACTCCCGCGTGTGGTGCCAGCAGACGGTAGGAAGCGGATCTCGAAGTTGCCACTCGGCTCGGCGCCGGGTCTCAAGCGGCGGCGGTGGGGTTCAGTCATGTGTTACTAACGAGAGGCCAAATGGAGCAACATCTCGGCCGCAGGACCCACGGGGACCAGATCGCGAGGCTCGCGGGACTTGCTGCTCTACCCTTTCACGGATTGGCAGGGCTGCGGACGAGCCTTCTGAAGGCTCTGGTCATCCAGGCCTCCGAATCGACCCGCTGGATCGCTAGATGACCAATGCCATTCGACCGACGGCCCCGTGGCCAGCCGCGATGGGGCGCCGAATCTTGCTCGCCACTGCGGCCATCGAGTGGGGATCCAGTGCCACCTCGGAAAACAACATGATGTTCGAGATTGTGCGTGAGCTTGCCGGCAACGGCCACCAGTTCATCGCTGTGGCCGAGCGGTTTCGAGGCACAAGCCCCTGTCCTACCGTCCTTGTGGGCCGACGCCGGCTCGATTCGCTCGGGGGTCTGACCTTGCCATTTCGTACCGCCACGGCGGTCCGGCGAGGTCGCCTCCTTGAGGGTGCGGACCTCGCTCAGCACGCATTCCCATTCGCGGTCGGGCGTACGTTCAGCATCCTTCCGCTGATGCTTCAGCACCGTGACGTCCCGTTTGTGATCGGGCCAGTACAGACGCCTCAGACTCAGATCTGGCCAGACGAGGCCTCAAATAGCCTCGCCGAAAGGCCGCTACTCATGTGGGTTGACAGAAGCGCCGAGCAGCTGGCGAGGGGGCCTGTCCGCCACCTGCTCAGGAGCCTCTCCGTGGCAACCCTCCGGGCCGCCAGCGCCGTCGTCGCGATGACCAGAGCGGCACGCGGACTATTGTTGCAGCATTCAGTGACCGACGAGCGCATCACGGTGATTCCGCCTCCCGTGGGGGCGGAGTTCTTTCGTTCTCATGTCGAGGATGGGGACGGAAGCCGCCTGCGCTTCGTCACAGCCGGGTGGCTGATCGAGCGCAAGGGGGTCGAAGAAGTGCTCAGAGCGTTTGCGGGCATCCGCCGCCGCGGAATCGACGCCCAACTTGTGATCGCTGGCGACGGGCCAAGGCGTGCCCTCCTCGAGGCGGAAGCAGGCTCGTTGGGAGTTCGCGATGCCGTGGTCTTCGCCGGCTGGCTCGGCAGGGCCGAACTAGCGGACCTCCTCGCCTCAGCCGATATTCTGGTATCCATGTCTCGCTCCGAGTCCTGGGGCCTGACCCTGGGAGAGGCGATGGCGTGTGGGGCCCCCGTGGTCAGCGCCGATAACGTCGGGGCACGCGAGCAGATCCGGGAGGGTGAGAACGGACTCTTGGTTCCCATTGGAGACGCGGGGGCCTGTGAAGCTCGCCTCTTTCAGCTTTGCCAGGAGCCCCAACTGCGGGTTCACCTCGCGCGCAGCGGTCGGCGCTGGGTCGAGGAGACGCTGCACCCCCGTGCGGTCTCAGCCCGCTGGGCGGAGCTATATGACGACGTACTGGCGGCCCGAAGACCGCGCTCAGTGGTCCACGTGGTCCCCGACGAGCCATGAAGGAGCTGGTGCCCTGGTTCGAAGAGACCGACTACCCCGGCGGAGAAGGTGGGGGAGCCCTGTACCCAGATGCCTTGGCCACCGTCGCACTGGGCCCGCTGGGCTCCCTGCAAGCAATCCGCCAGGCGGGATCCAACTGGCCCGGGGTGCTTGCACGAGTCGTGGCCCGACGCATGTTCTCGATCCACGCCCCGATGTACTTTCGAACCCGTTGCGGCTCCCGACTTGAGGCGCCCCCAAGGGACCGAGGATGGTGGACCATCGTCGAGGTCTTCGGCACCGACAGCTACTACTTGAGCCACCTGGCCAAGGACGCGGTGGCCACCCGCCTGGACATAGGAGCCAACGTCGGAGCCTTCTCTGTGGCTGTAGCGGAGAGGTTCCCCAACGCTCGGGTCCTTGCCTTCGAGGCCTCCCCGCGGGTCGCCGACCACCTGCGGCGCAACATTGAGAGGAACCGCCTAGGACGGTCCGTCGACGTGCGCTGGGGTGCGGTGGTGGGATCCGGAGTCCCGCCCGAGGTCTTGCTTTGGGACGATCCCCAGAACTCCGCGGGGAACAGCTTGCTCCCTCCCACAGCAGCGCAGCCTCGCGTCGGGGCGACTGCAAGGTCAGTTCCCTCCGTCCCACTGGAGGACGTGCTGGCCGAGGCGGGCTAGGAGGTGGACCTGCTCAAGTGCGACGTCGAGGGCGCTGAGTACCAGATCTTTGGTTCCACAGACCCGCGTGCGCTGGCCGGGGTCAACCGCGCCGTCGTGGAGTACCACCCCCTTGAAGGACACTCACCCGCTGAACTAGCAGCAGCACTAGATCGGGCTGGCCTGCGGTGCGTGCACCACCAGTTCGTGCCTGCGTGTCCGGGGTTAGGCGTGATGTGGTTCGAGCGGCGGGTTCATCGCACAGGCGGCGCGGTGCGTTGAGCTTGGGCTGGCACCCGGCCGGTTTGGCCGGTGGATCACCACGACCCGAGCAGGTCGTGGAGTCAGTGGGCACGGTGGCTATCTGGGTGTCGCTCGGCGCCTGTGCAGCCTACGGAGCGTGGTCTGTCGCGGCCCTGGCGATGAGGGCGGGCCCCGCCGATCACGGGCCGCTGGGGACTTCCCTGTTCACACTCATCTGGTCCGGTCTGGCTGCTGGACTGGCGGCTCGGATTGTCGGCTTGAGGTTCAAGTACAGACGGCCTGTCGAGTCCACCGCGCAACTCGACCTGGCGGAACGGGTGCCCGGCCGCATCTCTCAGCCTTCGGGCTCGGCGTCGCGCAAAGCTCCACGCCGGTGGCAAGGGCTACTGGTCGGCGGGCTCGGGGTGGGAGCCGTCCTCGCCATCTATCACGGAATCTTTGGGTTCGGGGTGATCACCTGGGGTGACTGGAACTACTTTCTGAACTCGGGGGCGGTCCGGCAGATGTTCCCCTTGCCATCCTTCTGGACTTTCTCCGACCTTGGCAGCCAGAACATCTTGGGGCTGCCGCTAGCACCCGTCGAGGCGGTGATGGGGCTTGTAGCTCGCCTGGGCGTGCCTTACAGCCTCATCGAGAGACTCTTCTTCTACTTTCCTGCGGTCGTGCTCTCATACCTGGGATGCCACGTCCTGGCACGGAAGGCGGGCTCCGGGCCCGTGGCTGCCGCCATCGCAGCTGTCTTCTTCGCCGCCAATCCATACGCTGAGGCGCTGTTAGCCGGAGGACAGCTGACCGTGGGAATGGGGTACGCGCTGGCCCCCTGGACGGCGTGGCTGGGTCTGCGCACCTGGCGCCGGCCGACTTGGAGGGGAGCTGTGGCGTTCGGCACCCTGGTCGGCGTCCAGGGATGGTTCGACCCCCGCGAGGCCCTACTCGCCGTCATGTCAGGTGGCGTGGTCCTCGTGGTCTTGCTGCTAGCACGCCCGACACTGGTCAGGGCAAGACTGGCGCCGTGGCCGGTGGTGCTGGGGACCGGGGCTCTGGCGATAACCCAACTCCCATGGGTTCTCCCCGCACTGCTGGCCATCCGACCAGCGCTTCCCGGGAGCTTCGCCAGCGTGAGCGCTCTCCAGACTTTCAGCTATATGACGCTCGGAGACGGGTTGACGATATTCCACCCGTTCTGGCCATTCTTCGAGCACCCCGCCAGGATCGCCGGAGTCGGCGTGTTGTGGATCGTGGTACCGGCCGTGGCCTGCCTGGCACTCCTGACCCGGAGGACCTCACTTGCCGTGATGGGAGCCAGCGCTGTGTATCTGGTGTTCGCGGCTCTGACCTCGGGATCGAGTCCCCCGTTCGGTCCTCTGAACCTGTGGTTGTTCAGCCACGTCCCGAGCCTAGACGTCTTCCGCGACCCCTCGCCCTACTTCGGTCCCGCTGCCTTGGCCGTCTCGCTGCTGGCCGCTCTGACCATCCGTCGCCCCTGGCAAGCGCCACCAAGGCGGAGAGTCAGAAGGGGGCACGACGCCGACTCTGCGGTGGATCAATTGCGGGGTGCGGCGCTGGTCCTCTTCCCAGTCCTGATCTTGGTGGCCAGCTTCCCCGCACTCTCCGGGCTACTTGGCGACAACCTGAAGCCGAGGTCCATACCCGGCTACTACCTCAGGCTCGCAGGTTTCCTGAGGCATAGTGGTGGCGGAAGTGTCCTTTGGATTCCGGACACGTCGCGCTTCGCTGTCAAGAGCTCCGTGAACCCCTCAGTCTCAGCGTGGAACCTGGGGCAGCTGCAAGGAGTGAACTTTCCCTCTGGGATTGGCAGCCCGGCCCAGTGGTTGTCGCACACGACGCTGACCGCACAGATCTTGCATCGGTACGGATTCCGCTACATCATTGTCCGCACCGATCCGGCGCCGTACAGCACTCTCTCCATCTCCCTTTCGGCCACCCGCAACGCCGCTCTGGCGGATTTCAAGAACCTGGCGTATCGCGCCTTCGGCCCGCTGGTCGTGTACCGCGTCCCGCAGGCTCCCGCGGCACCGTTTTCCATGGCACCCGCGAACGCGGTGTTGTCCGGAGTCCCGCCCGACTCTCAGGCAGGATTCAGAGGATACCCGCTAGGCATATCCACGCCCGGGCCTGCCGGCGCCGCGGCTGGAGTCGCGTCCCTGTTCCCGACTGCAGTTTCAGCAGTGAGCGGACACCCAGGTCAGTCCCTCTCTGTGGCGGAGCCAGCGAGCCCGTCCTCGGTTGTGGAAGTGATGGCCTCGGGACCAGTACTTTTCGGCCGAACTCTGCCCACAGTGCAAGGCATCTACGTTGGGGACGAGAGGGTGTCCGCGCCCGTGGCTGCCCCGTGGGTTCGGATCGCCGCTTTGGGGGTGCGGGCCGCCAACCGTGGGATCGTGGTGACAGTGGACGGGCTCAGCCACTACATCAGTGGGCCTAGCGTGTCCTCTGGCCGACCAGCGGTTGTAGCGGTCGTTCCCGACTCCTCAGGGAGCACGATCAACGTGCGCGTGTCGACTCTCGGAGACTCCCTGATCTCGCAGAAGGTATCGGCCGATGGAGTCACGGGGTGGGGTGCCCTAGGGAACGAAGACAACTACAACCATGTGCCAACTCTGGCTCAAGCGGGAATCAGCGTATCCGCTCAGGGGGTCTGCGGCCCGGGTGCTGTTGCGCTCACAGCCCGGGAGGACGCCGCGGGCATCAGCGCGCTGCTCTTGTCGGGCCCCAACACGGGGGATGTGGTGACTGCGCAGATCCGCTCGGTGTCGGGGCCACCTCCGATTCTTAGAGTAGGCGAGCCCGCCGTCGGGCTAATTCCAGTGGGGGCTGCTCGGAGCAACCATGCCTGGACTCCCGTAACCTTTGTGGCCGATGGCGGGGTCTCGGACCTGCAGTTGCTGCTCTATGCCTCCGGGCGCGGCGCGGCAGTGGGGTGCGTGCGTGGCGCGAGGGTCCTCCCCGTCACAAGAGTGGCACAGGTGAGACTGCCGGTAGCGTCAGCCCTGGCACTTTCGCCGCCTAAGCCAGGTGCCCTGGAGGGGAAGGTTTCGTATGCTGATGTGGCCGCCAATGACCTCCAGCTTCTGGACACGACGACACTTGCCCATGGGCTTGGGGCATGGGGGGCAGTTGGGAACGGATTCGACTACAACCACACGTCGCTCCGCGCAGACGGGATCAGCGGTTACGCCATCGCTAGCCCCTTGGGCCGGCTGATGGCGCTCACGGTGGCCATTGGGGCGGCGGCAGTCTCCCAAGACTTTGTCCCATTCGCCGTTTCGGACGAATATCGGATCGCGGTCACCTATCGGGCAACTGCTGGTGCCCAACTGGAGGCCCAGCTGTACCCTCAAGGGGCGGCGGCGCCTGCGGTCGCGCTCTCGTTCCCCGCCGCTAGCGGAGGCTGGGAGACGCAAGTGATGACGACGTACGCCTCTTCGCTCGGGCCGTCTCCCAGCGCTGCCAGGCCGATCGACCACCTCACGCTCCTGCTTTGGCCCGGCACCACGCCCAGGGCCCGGGCAGAGATCTCGAGCGTCACCTTGTCCCAGCAGGTGCCGAAGCCTCAACTGGTACTATCTCCGGCCGCCACGGTTGGGGTGAGCGGTGCCTCACTTGCCGACTCGCCGAGGTGGAGAGCTGGGGTCGGCCGCGACTCGTTCTCGGTGTCAGTGCCCCGCCGACCTGGGACCGGGCTGCTCGTGCTCTGGCAGAGCTATTCCCCAGGGTGGGTCGCGGTCGGCGCCGCCGGCCGCCCACTCACGCACGTGGTAGTGAATGGCTGGGCGAACGGGTTCGTGCTCTCGGGCCCAAGCGCACACGGACCCATAGAGGTCACCTTTGCGCCCCAACGCTGGGAAGCCCTTGGCCTTGGGATTCTGGCACTTTGCCTGCTTCTGGGCGCGGCAACGGGACTAGCCCTGGGCGGCCGGCGCCTTTGGAAGTCGCGTCATGCGGACTAGCTTCAGAGAACCGGACATCGCGATCGTTGAGACGGCACCAATCTGAGGTGCATTTCAGTTGAAGATGTGCTATACCGGGGTATCAAGACTTCAGATGCAGACCCACAGCAGCTGACCCTGGAGGGAGTGCCAGCGCAACCCGGGGTGCGATTCGGGCGTTGCTACACGCTGCTGCACGAGGATGATCAGGCGGGAGTCTTCGTCGGCTAGATGCCGGTACACGTCTTTGACAGCGGGGATCTGGCCCAGGTGGTGTATGTGATGGCCGCTCTGGACTCCGCTGCAGGCGCCACCAAGATCGAGATTCCGGGCGCCTTTGGGGTCCATCGCAACCCTCC
>DAHVDN010000068.1 GCA_027313505.1 Candidatus Dormiibacterota bacterium | reverse complement strand
TTTCAACCTGCTTCCGGGCTTCATCTCTGATGGCTGGCCCATGCTCAGTGGGTCCGCACAAACCCCGTATGGGGCCATTGAGGTTACCTGTGTTGACTCTACTCACCTGATGCGACGTGTTACATCTCTTCTGCCGGTTCCGTAGGAATAGGCATGAATGACGGGGGCGCCACGATCCGGTCCAGGGCCGTGGAGTATCAACGAGAAGGTCACTCTGAACCACTAGACCCAGAACGTCTGTGTGGTACTTATGCCCCGCGGGTCTACCGATTCGCGGCGATGGTGTCCCGCAATCCTGACGAGGCGGAGGACCTTGCTCAAGAAGCAATGATCCGCGCGATCCGAGGGTTGCCTGGGTTCGACCCGAAGCGCGGAACCGTTGAGGCTTGGTTATGGCAGATTGTCATCAACGCAAGTCGCGACGCAGGAAGGGTGGCACAGAGGCGAAGGGCGCTTACCCAGAGAGCCATGGCTCTGATGCCTCGTCCTAGCTCCTATGGGTCCGAAAGCCCGACGGGGGCCTCGAACCTGGACCTCCTTGAGGCGATCCAGACCTTACCTGCCAGGCCCCGAGCATTGGTCGCCTTGAGATTCGGGGCCGACTTGGACTATGACAACGTGGGCCGATTGCTGGGGATCTCGGCCGTCACGGCCAGGGTCGCTACCAGGCGAGCGCTGATCATGCTGCGCGGCCGGCTTGAACCTAACTTTGAGGAGGGCACTTGAGGTGAAGCCGACCCTTGAGGAGAGGCTCCGTGCTCTCGAGCTGCCCCTTCCGCCGTCGCTCTATCCGCAGCAACTTGTTGCTGCTGCGCGCCCACGCGTCCTTCAGCTCCCGCGGTCCGCTTCACGGCCTGTTCGAGCTTCGAAGTGGCTCACCAGAGCGCTAGCTGCCGTGGCGCTGCTGGTCATCAGTAACTTTGGGGCTCTGCAGATCTGGCCTTCGTATCGCGGAGTACTCGCAGATACTCCGGTCTTTGGGCCAGTGACCATGGGGGTGCTGAGTGGTCTAGGTCTGGCTCCGTCAGCACCAGGGGCCACTCCCACACGGTTAGCCGTATCGCAGATGAGCGGCGGTACTAGGGTCACGCTTCGCGCAGGCTACGCAGACGCCATTCGGACGGTTCTACTCCTGAAGACACCCCAGGCTCTGGTTCCGTTCTTCTCGGGGCCAGACCAACCGACGCTCACGGACCAGTACGGTCAAACGCTTAAGGGGCTGCCCGATGGGAATGTGAGTGGTGAGCAGATCCTGCTGTTTCCTCCCTTGAGCGCCAGTGCCTCCACTCGCCCGATAAGCTTGACGCTGAGCATCCCGGCAATGTTCTCCGAGTCCACAAAATCTGCGCCTCTGGTCCATGTCGCCGGGTATCCGGCCGGCACAAAAGGTGACTACCCGGGACCTGTGACGATCGGGCATTGGAGTCTTTCGTTTCGGTTGCGGGCGATGAGTGGGGTGAGCTTGCCCCCACCTGCGATGCAAGTCGAGGCCGGCACTACCTACACGATCACGGGCATTATGAAATCGGGACCCTTCCTGGACGTGGCATGGACAGAGTCAGGCCTCGCGCCGACTCAGGCCAGCACTCACGCCAGTTCTTTCAAGCTGGCCAACGCCGTCCTCGGGGATTACGAACTCTACGCGCCCACCGGGCAGGTGACGACGATTGTGACTCAAAGTGGAAGCCTGCAGCCTACCTCGAGCACTGCGACCAATGAGGCGATTTTCGCCATCAACGGAGCCGGTACCTACAGGCTAGTCATGGGCGCTGGCTCCTCCGTGGCATTCGAGGTTCACGTTCCGTGACCGCCGTCACCCCCTCGGAGCCATCGGTGAAGCCATCGGCGGCGGAGCCGGTAGTGAGGTCGCCATTGCCTTGGCACAGGGGTTATCTCTGGACGGACCTGCCCAAGCGCTGGATCCGTCCCGCGGCGGGCGAGGCTCGCGGCCGTGGGCGATGGCCCCTTATTCGACACGGTCACTCGCATTCCTGTGACCCGTGGCAACCGAAAAGGGGAGCAGTCGTTCATCGGGAAACGCGTTGCATGACCTCTCTTCGCGCCTTCGCGCTTGGGTGCGCTCTCGCCACTTGCGTAGCCCTGGTGACGAGCTGTGGCCAGAGCACCACCAGCCAACTGCCGAGCCTTGGCGCTGGCGCCTCGCCATCGGGGGGCAGTGGCACGTTCTCCGTGTCAAGTCTGATTGTGCAGTTCGATGCGTGCATGAAGAGTCACGGAGTCACGGTCTCCTCCAACCTAAATCCGGTGGACAAGACGCAGACGAGCAAACTACCGCCCGCCGCCCTTGCGGCGTGTGCCGGTATCCAGGATCAACTTCT
This sequence comes from Candidatus Dormiibacterota bacterium, assembly GCA_027313505.1. Classification (GTDB taxonomy): domain Bacteria; phylum Chloroflexota; class Dormibacteria; order Aeolococcales; family Bog-877; genus AG-12. The sequence goes on along the minus strand of DAHVDN010000068.1, from coordinate 8,078 downwards.
ACGGATTGAGCATCCGGTAAGTCTTCAGCAGGAGCTCGCCAGCGATCTAAAGTTTGCCGAGTGTATGCGAAAGCATGGGATTCCGACAGATGACCCCAAGGTCGGTGCTCAGGGACTGATTTCGATCCACTACGGGCCTGGAGTGAAGGTGGCGGACCCCAACTTCCAGCACGCCCTCCAGATCTGCTCGGCTCAATGACGACTCAATTCCGTCTGGCATGGGGACAAGCAGGGGCGCGATGGGTCATTGCCTTGAGCCAGAGCCCCACTGCGACGTGACTGCGATGACGCGGATGCGCAGGGTCGGACTTTGGGCAGCGTTAGCTGTCATCGTCGGCGCTGGGGGCGCCGGCTGGTTGGTGGCGATTAGCCGAGGCGGGGCCGCGCCCCTCCCAAGCGACCCCATTCACCAGTCGGTGATAACGCTCGAACCGGTCACTTTGACAGTGACAGCGTCTTTCTCGGCCACGATTGGCTATCTGCCGGCCCTAGTGAAAGCAGTCACGGCTGTCTCGGGGGTGGTGACAGGACTGCCGGCAGTAGGCTCGGTCATCGGTCAGGGGCAGACTCTGTTCGAGGTTGACGGCGAGCCAACCATCCTGCTGTACGGCTCAGTGCCCGAGTGGCGCACGCTCGATTCCGGGGCGTCTCCGGGCGCCGACATTCAAGAGTTGCAGAAGAACTTGAACCAATTGGGCTACGATGATGGGTACCCTCTTGTGGAGAACGGAGTCTACTCGTCAAGCACGTCATCCGCAGTGCAGCGCTTTCTGAACGCGAAGGGTCTGACGCCCGGCACTCAGCTCACGTATGGTGCGGTGCTGTACGCACCAGGGCCGTTGTACGTCGCTGGGCTGGCGGTGGGGCTGGGATCCACCGTCAGTGGCGGATCCCAGATTCTTGCAGTCACCACCACCGCGAGGACGGTCACTGGCGCCTACTCCGGGTTAGGGCTCGCGCTTGGACAGAGGGCTAACGTCAGCCCAGAGTCTGGTCCTGCGGCTCTGACAGGCACCGTGAGTAGCCTGGTCGCCCAGAACTCCAACGGGTCGAATCAGCAGGTTGTGACGATCACTTTGGCCGGATCGCCCGTTCTGCCAACCGGGGAGATTGCGGCCCAGGTGAGCGTACTGACCCAGAGCGTAAAGAACACCCTCGCTGTACCTGTGCAGGCACTAGTGGCGCTCGTCGAAGGCGGGTACGCGTTGGAGGTGCCAACCTTGGGCGGCCGTGAACACCTCATTGGAGTTCATGTTGGTATCACGGGGAGCAACAACGCCGTTCAGGTGAGCGGGGCCGCTGTTCGCCCCGGCTTGCGGGTTCTGGTCCCGACACTCTTTTGACCCGGGTCTACGCATGGGAGTGAATCGGCCGGTCCTCCAACTCGAGGCCGTAGGGAAAGAGTTCAAGGGTCGCGCCGAGGTGCTGGCGCTTCGGGATGTGAGCCTCACGGTCGATGCTGGGGAATCGCTGGCAATCACCGGCGCCACTGGATCCGGGAAGTCAACCCTCCTGTCGATCATGGGAACACTGGACCGTCCTTCAACTGGCCGCGTGCTAGTTCAAGGCTCCGACGTATCTCAACTTTCTGACTCCTCCATCTCCAGACTTCGCGCGAACGAGATCGGGTTCATCTTCCAGAGCTTCCATCTGCTGTCACGATTCACCGCGCTCGCTAACGTCGAGGAGGCCCTGGCATACTCGGACTTGAGCCGCGCCGCAAAGTGTGAGATGGCTGCCGTTGCGCTCGCCAAAGTCGGTCTCGGGCAGCGGTTGGAGCACTTGCCCAGCCAACTTTCCGGCGGCGAACAACAGCGCGTGGCCATAGCGCGCGCCCTGGTTAAGGAACCGACAATTGTTTTGGCTGACGAGCCTACTGGCAATCTGGACCGCGCCGCTGCCGACAACATTCTGGAACTCCTAGCCGGGATCGGCCGAGGTAGAGCGGCTCTGCTGGTGGTGACCCACGATGAGACAATTGCCAGAGCGCTACCGCGGGTCCTGCGCCTCGAGAGCGGAATCCTCATCTCCGACTCGGCCGGTCCTCCTGCGGGTGACTGAGGCCGTCCGTCGGGCCGTCGACGATATCCGAGCCAGGCCGGGACGGACTTGGATGTCCTGCGTCGGAATCGCCATTGGGGTTGCGGCTGTGGTGGCCATACTGGGGATTGCGCAGTCCACCACCGCGGGTTTGCTCAACCAGCTGTACTCGCTCCAGGACCTGCTCACGGTCAACGGAAGCGCCGTGACCACCGGCTCTTCGGCTCTACCTGGGTACTCCTTGGCAACTGTGGCCCGGCTGGGGCCGGTCGAGTCGGTGAGCGGTTCAGTTCAGCTGACCTGGACCGTCCGCAGGAACGCCCTGGTGCCGCCGGAGTACACAGCTGGCATCACTGTTCTGGCAGTGTCCGGAAATATCGCCAATACTGTAGGTACTCATCTCCTCTTCGGCCGCGCACTGGGTCCCAGAAACTCGCTCCCAGTCGCGGTCCTCGGGTACCAGGCAGCCCAACTCTTGGCGGTCAACCGGCAGAATGTGCCGTGTCGGATATGGATGGGCGGCCGGTGGGTCGTCGTGACAGGGGTCCTGAGCCCAGCCCCCTTGGCCGCCCAGATCAATGACTCCGCACTGGTCGGCTACGCGTTTGCCGCTCGTGACCACGCAGCGCCAGGGGGGTTCGACACCCTGTACGTCCGAACCCAGCCCGGTGCCGCATCTGGAGTGCTGTCCCTCCTCCCCGCGACGGTTGAGCCGTTGTCGCCCGTTGATGTCCTCGTGAGCCAACCCAGTGCTGGGGTGGCGGCGGAAATCGCCGCCCGCACCTCTCTGGACAACCTGTTCCTGGCGCTCGCCGGCGTCGGCCTCATCGTGGCCGGCCTTGGGGTGGCCAACACACTCACGATTGCCGTCGTCGAACATCGTCCCGAGATCGGCCTTCGGCGAGCGTTGGGAGCTACACGGCGTGACATCGCGATCCAATTCATCACGGCGGGAGTTGTACTCGCTCTTGGAGGGGCTCTCTTAGGAGTAGCGCTCGGCTTGGTGGTGGGAGCAATATACGCCTGGCATTCAGGAGTCCCGGACGCACTTCCGCTCTTAGGGGTAGGGGCGGGATGCGGTGCCGCCATCCTGGTCGGAGTCGCGGCGGGTATCTTCCCTGCAGTGAAGGCTTCGCGGTTGCCTCCTAGCGATGCCCTGAGGTTGGATCCGTAACCCCGCCGCTCACCGGGAACCTACCTCCCTCTTCTCATGTTCCGCAAATCGCAAATCGTCATCTCTCGGTGTCAACCCCGAAATCACAGGCGCCCCCTGGGTCTGGTCCCCGGCCGGTCGACAACCGAACAATGTGGCCCACATATCGTCGCACTGGACGAAAACGAGCGGCCCCTTCGTGTAACAGTTTCTCATGTCACCTCGTACTCCAATATGTGAGGCAAGCTCGTCCGCTCGGGATAACTTCGGAGTGATGGTGGATGGCGTCGGATGGTTACCGCTGACAGCTCGACAGACCGCCGTCGTTGAGTGTGCGGCGTGCGGGCTCTCCGACAAGCAGATTGCCCGAGAACTTGGGGTGTCCTATCGGACAGTGCGTACCCACTGGGAGCGGATCTTTGCTCGGTGGGATATCCACAGTCGGCCAGCAGTTGTAGCCTTTCAGATTCGCCACGGGATGGGCGCGGAACCGGTCGAGGACTCCGCTCTCAGCTTCCTTTAAGCAGCCGGAGGTTCGCTCCGAGCCTGAATGGCGCGATTGGGGAAGGGCCGCGAACTCCGAGCCCGGCAATAGCATTCGGGCAAAACCCCCGGCCAAAAGGTCGACGTTACGGCAAAGAGATTGTACCCCGCGGCAACTTATCCCTAATACGTCGCCGATAGCGTCAGTCGCTTGGAAGGTGTGCCGCATGTGGCAAAGGCTCAGTGCTAATCGCGGTCAGGGATGTCGGTACTTTTGCCGACTTGACTTTGCGAACGTCGGGCATAGTCTACGTATGAGCAGCATCTTTGCCTACATCCGTTAAGCGAGGAGCAACGCATGAGAAACTGGGTGATGCGACATGTTCAGAGCGCGCGATCGTTGCCTTGGACACACCTCCACGGTCTCCGTAACACCCCGCGGTTGATGGCGGCCACCGTGCTCGCTTGCCTGCTGACAGTAGGCTTTGGCGCAACTGATGTGCTGGCCGGCACCAATGGTCAGGAACTGGTGGTCTACGTTGGGACATCGATCTACAGTGTCAGAATCACGGGCACGAATCAGAACGGAACACCGACGACCCAAAACTACTACACCCCGAACCAAGCCAATTACGACGGTGGTTACTGGTGGAAGGGCGTCACCTACCTCGCCTCCTATACGGGCAGTAACGAAAACGGAACGTATAAAGGCACACAATCGTGCACGGTTCCCACGAGCTACGCAGGCACATATTACCCATGTTACGGCTATGGTGGGTAGATTGCGGCTGCAACCAGCATAGTAGGACTGAAGGCGTGACGGCACCCACTGCCACCGCGATCCCGCGCAACCGGGCAAGGTTCCGGTGGCAGTGGGTGTTTCAGCTCGGCTACGAGCCCTGCGACCTACGACGATGCCGACACCGCGCACCGTTACGCAGACCGCCCCTGTCATGTCTTCGCTGATCTTCAGCCCGCCGCCGGTCCTCTCCACGATCAAGAGTGGGTTTTCCCAATTCCCTTTCTTGGGACCCGTGCGAATGAGACGGTGGTGTTCTTAGGGCTGAGCTTCAGTTCCTCGAAGGCCGATCCAGACCCGCGCCTTTGTAGCTCGTATGGGGACTGGGACTGCTGGTGTTGGCGATCAGGAAAAGTGCAATGACCTGATCACGATAAGTGCAGCTTGGGTTCTTGTCTATCTTGGCAGGCCACTTCACGCTGATCCGGCCCCATTCCCGGGCCTCATCCGGCGCGCCGCATCAGCCGTCCTGCCGGGGCGCAGGCCTGACTCAAGTGGGGAACGGGGGGCTAGCGCTGCCCGCGCTGCCATATCCTGGGGGGCAGCTGAGAAACCGCTCCAGGAGGTGGGTGCACTTTGGAGAGAAATTTCGAGAGCTGGCGGCTCTCCGGCCTGGTGCTGGGCCTGGCGCTGGCCGGCTGCGGCGCCACCGCAGTCTCCCCGCGGTCAACTGCGCCCTCGAGCCACGGCTCCCCGGCCTCGGCTGGGGCGGCCGGAGGTGGAGCCCTCACCCTCACAAGGCTCAGCAGCCTTCGGGACTACACCTTCACCTCCAGCTCCTCCAACGCCGGCTACACCTTCACCACCATCGGGCAGGTCCACGACCCCGAGGATTGGAAGACCGAGTCGACCTTCCCGGTGGCGGAGACCCGCTACGACGTTGGGGGCCGGGGGTACGCCTTCACCCTGGGCCAGGTGATCGCGGTCTCGTTCCAAACCCCTGAGGGGCTCACCCATCTGGACGGCGAGTACAGCGCCGCCGAGTCGCTGGTGGGGTACACCCACGTGACCGGGGAGCGCATCACCACCTCGGGGTCCTGCCGGGTGGCCGGCGAGAGCGGCACCGTCTACCACCTTGAGTCTCCCAGCGCCGCGGCCTCGCTGCTGGTGGAAACCGCCACTGGGTGCGTGGCCCAGGGCTCGGGCGCCCTCCTCTCGTACACCGCCGGGGTGCCCTCCGGCTCCGCGGCTCAGGCCAACAACCTAGCCAGGGCCTCCCTCAGCTTCACCGTTACCTCGATCGGCGGGGTCGGGGTGATCACGGCTCCCACGGCGGCGGCGGCGACCCCCACCATCACGGCGCCGCCGGCATTTCCGGGCACCGCCCAGCTGCCCCCGGCCTTCCCCTCTCAGGTGCCCACGCCTCCCGGCAAGGTCTTTTCCTCGGCCCAGCTCAGCTCCACCAAGTGGTACCTCCAGATGACCGAGAGCAGCCAGGACGCCCTCTCTCAGTACGAAGCCGACCTGCAGGGCCAGGGCTTCTCCGTTTCCAGCTCCACCAGCAGCTCCGGCCTGGAACTCCTCATCCTCACCAAGGGCCAGTTCCAGGTGCTGCTTGAGCAGACCTCGTTCCCCGGAGAGGGGGTGGTGCTGGCGGTCACCGTCCAGAGCTGATCCCGGGCCGCGGCGCTGCCGCCCGAGGAAGATTCCCGCGCCCTAGCTCCGGGGGCCCGCTCCCCTCCTCAAGGGGGCCAGGATGAGCGCCAGACCCAGCAGAAGGCAGACGATTCCGAGGCCCAGCCACAGGCTTTGCCCGGTCATGAAGGAGCCGGGGATGAGCCCGGCTCCCTGGCCGATCCAGACCAGACCCACCAGCCCCAGGATGGCGCCCAGGCCGATCCTAAACATGACAAGTTCCAGCGGAACAGGGACTGCTTGGTGCCCGGCCGCCGCCAGGAAGAGCGCCATCATCCAGAGGGCCTCCCTCCCCGAGTTCGCAGGGGCCGGGCGGGGCTGGAGGCGCTGTAGTGCGGGGCACGCTGTCAGCCGGTGACCGGGCCGACCTGCAGGGGCTGGGTCCCGGGGTCTCGGCGGGCCCGAAGGCCGCTCTGGCCAATGAAGAAGCTGGCGGTCTGGCCCGGGGGGTACACCCGAAGGCTGACCGACGGCGCCTCGTCACAGGAATTCTGCGGGACGCTGCCCGCCTCCCCGATCTCCGGGTTGGCGGAGACAGTCGCCCCGGGCTGGAGGGTCACGGTCATTGACTGGGAGTGGTTCACGAAGGGGGCTGCAGCTCCCAGCCGAGGTCCTGACGCGCCGGCCACCGGGGAGACACCGGGGTTGCCGAAGAGGATCCAGCCCACCTGGCTCACGTTCTGGAACTTGCGCGAGCAGGTGACGTTGCCCGCCGCCCCCGGCCCGTTGGCCAGGCAGGCCCCCAAGTGGGAGGTCGAGCAGCTGGTCGGAGCGGGGGCGGTGGGGGAGATCGCCGGCGTGGGGGACGGGTGGGGGAGCGGGGAGGTCTCCACCCTGGGAGTGGAGGAGGAGGGGGGGTCGCCCCGCAGGCGCCGAGAGGCAGCCCAAAATTGACGGCCACAGCGCCCGGTCTCCAGGGTCGCATCTCACTCCTCCTCCGGTTGCGCAACTCGCGGCCGCCCTCCTGCGGATGACGGCCCGGGCCCAGCTCCCAACGCAACCGTACACCTCGCCGCTACCTTCTCGCCGAACCCCGCCTCCAGCCGCGGACCGGCCTCTCGGCTGGCACCCGCCGGGCCCCCGGCCTCGACCCTGCCCTCCGCTCTGCTGCCGGCGACGGCTCGCCGAAGCTCCCCCAACGCCCGAGGGGTGGATTCGGAATAGCCCGCGGTTGAAGGACGGCCCGCGCCGGCCCGCGCGTGGCACCAGCGCTGGGCGACGGGGCCGCTGGCGGTGTGGGCCGGCTACCTCGGCGACTCGCGGACTTTGACCAAGATCGGGACCGGTACGCAAAGAGTCCGATCCCTCAATATCCCGGCCTGACTCGAGCGGCGCTATCCGTCCCGGTAGGCAACTTCCACCTCCTCCCACAGACGCTGGATCCAGGAGTCGATGCGTTCCTGAGCTGACAGGCCGCCGGAACCAGGCCCACCGGGTACCGAATGGTGGGACAGCTTCGCGCAGGACCGCATCAGCAGCTCTCCGACCTTGCGGCCGGGGGACGAGGTCAGCTCCGGCCGCAGCTGGAACTGGCCCCTGGTGGGGGTCACGAGACCCCTGCCGGGGCTGCCAGTGCAGCTTAAGGCGGGTGGCGTCACCCACCCTTGGTCCCTGCGAAAGGGTTGGCTCCCCGGTCGCCACCGCCCAGCCGGCCGGGACCCCTTAGGAAGGGAGAGGGAAACCCAGCCATGGCCCGCTTCCACTCCGGCAATCGGCTCGGGTCACGGGCATCTCGGAGCTCGCATCCCGCCCGCTGCTCGGTGAGGTCGCAGCGGTGGGAGGGGCGGCGGCCGGCCGGCCGGTTTTCTGCTGGCGGGATTGAGGCGAGCGACCAAACCACTGGAGGATCAATGGAGAGAAAGGGGTGACCTGGGCGGGAGAGGACAGGAAGGGCCGAGACCGCCGCTTGCGCTCACGGACGCTTCGGTGGCGCGCCCGGTATCGAGCGGGCCAGCTCGTCAAGTAGCG
>DAHVDN010000067.1 GCA_027313505.1 Candidatus Dormiibacterota bacterium | reverse complement strand
GATCCCGAGAATAGTTGTGGTTACGTGGCCACCCCAGATCATGGGAAGTCTCCTAGCTCTTGTGGGGCGACCCCTTCCAAGTAGTCCGCGTGACCTGGACTGACAAACGGGGTCACGTCACGGGGTGAAGAAGTATGTGTTGCTGCCCCATCGGGATGCCTGCGCTCACCCAAACGATGAGGGCCGGGCGACGCCCAGCACAGCGGCGACGACCTCTACGCCTCGACCGCGCCCCATCGCCTGAACCGCCCTCGGCTGCTCGGCGTAGGCTGCCCGGCGGTCCAGTCTTGGCACCCCTCGATTATCCTGCCACCATCCCAAATAGTCCAGAAACCAACGAGCGGCTAGAATCCCGGTGAGTGTTTCCGCTTTGCCCGCTCGATGGCACGGTTCCACCCAGAGGGCGATGGGCCACTCCCGTAGCCTTCGAGGTCGTATCCGAGATGCTCCCTGACATACTCGTGAGCCAGCTTGTCAGCTCTGCGTCCAATTCGAGTGCCGACGACCGCGACCCAAGCAAACATAACTCCGCACAGAATCGCAAATAGCCCTGGGATGCCGCCGCCGGTTGCCTCGGCCCATCCCGAAAACCCGACGCAGGCAAACACTAGGCCACCACCCAAAAGCCTCGTGCTGCTTGCGATACCTTTTAGCTGAGCAGCGCTCGGCCCGATGATCGGCTCCAACTCGCGTGTGACTCTTCGCGTATGGCCGGGGAAGCGAAAACGGGAACTGAATACCTGGGTCACGGCAGGAGAGCTCCTCTGTTTGGTAGGCCCACCACCGCTCCCGAGGAGTTAGTCATCAGCCGGGGCGAGCCCAACCGCTCCTGGGACAGGTAGATGGCACTGCCCGAGCCCGGCACCTGCTCTGTCGGCCGACCCCCGGGGCCGCACACGTAGTCAACGGTCCCGCTGAGGGGAACCCAACAACCAATGACTCCCCTCATAGGTGCCACCGCTGTTGCTTCTCCGCGACTTGCCGTTCATGCGCGCGCTTTGCCCGTTCGATCGCGCTCTCCCACGAGGAGCGCCGGAGCACGAACTGATTTGGCACCAGAGTCACCGGGTGACCCAAGGCCTCGCTCACATGCTGTGACGCGGCACGGTTCATCCGCCTGCCCATCACGACCGTCCCAGCAAAGAAGCCGAGCCACGCCAAGGCCGCTACAGCCAATGGGACCGATAGGATCGTGGGGCCACGTCTCTCCAACCAGATTCCGCACACGACGAAGACGACACCAGCGACCACAGCGCCTTGAAGGTCGCGGTAGGCTATGGCGGCCAATCTAGCCGCTTCTGGCCCCACAAGATCTGCCACCTCCTGGAGCCGAGCAGTGTGGTGTCGGCGGTACGCTTCACACATGGCACCTCCGCCTCATTGGTGCCCGCTTTTCCTTGATCCTCTGGCTTCTCCCAAAACCAAGTGGCCACCATCGATGGAGCAAGAACAGACTCTTGGCAAGAGCTGCGAAGGAACCCATGAGTTCAACGACTGGCGAAGCCGGGCCGACCAAAGTCGGTCGCAAAGGCCCTCCACTCGCTGCCATCGCGACCGTTACCCTCCGGGCTGCCCCGCTTTCTGTGCCAAGCTCGGTCTGCGTCGGGCCGTGGGCCCTGGCCCAACTACCCATCCGACCCATCCGTCCGCCCATCTCCGGCCTTAGCCTCGGGATGCTCCTGCCAGTAGCGCTGCTTGGCTCGTTCGATGGCTCGTGCCCAGTCCTGCGGGTTGATGCCCCCACCTCCTCCGCGGACCTTGATTGGGAACCCAAGGTCCGCACTTAGCTTGGCGTTGGCTAGGCGGCTGGCCTTGAATGCCCAATGGAAGAAGAGCACTACTCCAGCAACCATCATGCCTCCAAGAGTCCAGTCTACCGCACCCAGAGCCACGGAGAGTGTACCGTGCGTAAGGCCAACGCAGATTGCTAACAAGATCCCAACAACAAACGGAATCACCGAAAACTTGAGCACCCATGCCGGCCGTTGTGCGTACTTGAAGGCTTCCTCGCCAATGAGGGGAACGAGTTCAGCTCTGGCCAGTCGCACCTTCTCTCGATTGATGCTGTTCCACGCGCTGGTCTTGTAGGCACTAGCGGGCATGGCTAACCCCCTTGCCCCGGATCTTGGGGGTGCTGTCACCGATACTCCCCCCAACTCTCCTGCTTTCGGTCGAGCCCCTGCTTATTGCGGAGGTCCGCAGTGGCCTTCTTCTCTGTCTTCTCACTCTCGGCTGCCAAGCGTCGGTGGGGCGCCGTCGAAAAAACTGCCAATGCACCACGCAACAGCCGAGCGTTGCCTCGGTAGGCCAACCCGGTGGCCTCTTCGCCGACCGAGGCGGCGATCTGGTCGCGTTTGGTCATGCCTGCTTGCCCTCACCATGGCTCTGCCCGTACCCAGCGCAACACCCCTCCGACATGCTGTGTCCCCGAACTGTAGACTTCTGGTCTCCGCCTACACTGTGAGCTTCCATGTTTAGCCTCGCTCGCAATCGTGCCCCATCAGGGGAGGCTTGTCAAATGAGAGGGGCGAGGGGCGTGGAGTCCGGGGCCGAACCGGTGAGAGATCCTGACGGCGCCTCGATGCTCCTGAGGGGATTCCGTTTCCCAGATACGTGAATTACTGAGAGGGGGACACTTAGGAGGCATTGATCGGGGACCTGAGCCCGCTGACCTCTCCCGACGCCAGGGATCGCGTCGGGCTCCGCGGTCGAAGCCCGACACGACACGGCGCATCTGGAGATAGGCCGCCCGCCTGCCGCTGTATTATGGCGGGCCATGATTAGGTCAAGTCTTGACTCTCGGGTCCGGCGAGCTCAGATCTTGGTCTTATCATGCATGGTGGCAGAAGACGTAGTCGGGGTTGTCGCGCTCCTGATGATCCATCTGCCGCTGCCGCTCCTGGCGGGCATCGTGGTGGCGTACTCAGCAGTGAATCTTCTCTTTGCGTGGTCTCTGCCCGGCATGATGAGGCGCGGAGAACAAAAGCGGCTAGGAGGCAGTGATCCCCTGGAGTACCGGAGCCATGGAGGGTCTCGTAGCAGGAAACCATGATCGCTGGCCTGATCCTGAAGAATCCTGATGGGTCCTTGACGGGAAGTGGGTGGTTTGTCATCGCAATGGGTGCTTGGATGGCGATTGGTGGTGTAATGCACATCTTCAACTACCTTCCCAAGTCGTGGCGTATGCCACCGCAGATACCCAGATGGGCGCAGGTGAGCTTTGGCCTGGCCGGCGTCGGGATTGGACTCTGGTCCGTTTCATCGACGCTTCTGGCTGGCCCTGGGCTGGTAGGTGGCGCTACGACATCGCGCCCTTCGCATGCTCCGGCCGCCTTCCTCTATTCGGTCGCGACGATCGGCCTGATGTGTTGGATTGGCGGGGTTGTAAGTATGTTCGCCAGCTTCTCGCCGTATCTTCGCTGGCGCGCCCTAATCAAGACTCGAGATGGGCTGCCAGGCGTCTGGACTTTCACCTTCGACCCGACTGCTCAAGTCGAGATCTTTGTGCGCCTCTTTTCCCGCAAGCCAGACCCTGATCCTTTGGTCGAAGCGGCACGACAAGCCGCAAGACGGTGGCTGCTACGCTTTCTGAAGTTCGGCGGCGCCTTCTGCGCGGTCTTGCTGATAGGAGCGCTCGGCGCGTCCGTCTGGCCGTGATAGCCCGCGTCCAGCACCGGTGCTGAATGACTCTCCTTGTAACAACCCTGGTGGGGTTGTTGCAAAGCTCGGATTCGAACCTCTGGCCAATTCGGCTGGACCCGACTCTGGGCGCTCTCGGATCGGGCTTGTACACGCTGCTACCGGTCTTCTGTACACAGCCCCACTTCACGCCAAGCCTGATCCTGGCACAGGCACACACATGACAAGCCGAGGCAAAGAAGGGCCTGCCCAGCGCGACTCGTCCAGGGCAAGGTAGCCCGGGCTGCCGGGCCATGGCACCTGCTCTATCGGCACGCTCTCAGGGCCGGACACGTAGTGCCTCGCACGCGAAGTAGCTCGCATATAGTCTGAAAGTGGATCATGATCGTCCGATGGCCAAGCGTCCGTACCCGCCGTTCATGTTCCCGCTGGTGATCGCGTGATCTTGACCACGTGGTGGCACAGCCGCGCCGTCCCCCAACGCTTGGTCACGCGTCGTCCGCCCCCTGCCTCTGTCTCCGGCGCCTTGCTTGAATGAGCCCTCGCACTCCCACGAGCCACAGTACAAATCCCCCTCCCCCGAGCACCGCGGCCACACTGGCGAGAACCAAGCCAGTCAAACCTATGACTAACGCCGCACAGAAGAGCGCCCCCCCAATGGCCGCGACATTCAGGGACCGTCCAATGTGCGAAGTGCGGGTGCTCTGACGGGTCACGGTCAGCCCTCCAGATCCGCCGATTCCACTGTTCACCCGCTCGCGCTCCTTCCGCCGCAACAGAACGGCCCGGCGGACCTCTCGCAGGCACACCGTAGCCAGCAGAAGGCCCGCTGCCCCAAGTCCCAACGCCCCGCCGACGGGAATCGCCCTGACTAGCCCAGCAATCAGGGCCGCGACAACAATAACCGTCCCAAATAGTGCCGAGTAGGCGAATGCCCGGATGGCCGCCGAGTAACCAGGCTCGCGATTCATGTCAGCACCCACCTGGCCTGCGGCTGTTGGACGTCACGGATCCCCAGTGATGGCGCGGAAACCCCACCAGACACCGGCTGGGCGGTCGTGGGAGCGTTGCGCCGGGTTCGCAGCCAGCCAGAGCAGTGCGTGTGACTCGTTGAGTATTGGAAGTCTGCGTGGTTACTCGCGCTAGCCGGTCGGGACCATGGCCCTAGGTGAACCTTTTCGCCGTTGACGAGAGAGTGGTGGCGATTCCCGGTATCGTCGATCCTCAGGCTGGTCATGCCCGAAATAGTACACCGTTGGGCCAAGGGTTCAACCGTGTATCCCTAACGGTCTTCGATCAGCCTCCGAGTCAGTCCCACCGCTGCCCCGGGCACAAGTGAACGACCGTTGCTACGGGGAGTTGACCTCCACGCGTGATCGTGGTTCAATCGCGTAGTGGACGCGAGTGCTGATTAATCTGGGACTGCTGGACGCTGCATCCAATTGCTACGCCTCCTTGGATCTTCGCTGGCAGCCAGCTGTGGGGTAGGGATCGTCTTGACCGCGCTGCTGACCACTGGCTGTGCGGCGACTCCGGTGCCTCTGACGAAGCCGAGGATACCGCCGCTGCAAACTCCCGCCCCGACGACCATTCCCGGTTGGCGATGGGGCAGTAGTGGCTGGAATCGACTTTTGCGCGGGGTGTTCCCCAAGGTTTATCCACGATTTGTCGCCAGCACGGTGAAGTTATTCCGCGGTAGCCTGTCGACTGAGCCAACATCACCTTCTGGAAATGTTTCCGGCGGGGACTTGACTTGGGCCGGAGGGCTACCGGAGACCCAGGCGTCCGGCGGTGCGCGTGCGTACGCTGCAGGCCATGTCTGAGTTGCCGTTTCCTGAGCCGCTACTGACCGACGGAGTCGTGGTGCTGCGCCCGTGGCGACCCGAGGATGCTGCCGTGAGGGCCTCTTGGGGCGATGACCCGGTCATCGTGCGCTGGACTGGTGTCCCGGCGAACTACACCGAGGAAGCCGCGCGCGCACATATGGCTCGGAGCGAGGAAGCTCGCAAGGCTGGCAGGTCGCTGGCGCTCGCCATTACTGATGCGGCGACGACCGTCGTTGGGGGTTCGTGCGACATCCGGCGCCCGGGCCCGGAGGACCCGGCGCTCGGCGAAGTCGGCTACCTGCTTTCGGGGCACGCTCGCGGTCGAGGACTGGCCACTCGTGCGATGGGTCTGCTCGTCGCGTGGAGCTTCCAGGAGTTAGGGATGGGACGCGTGCAGGCGCTGGTACATCCCGACAATCCCCGCTCGGCGCGGGTGCTCGACCGGCTGGGCTTCAAGTGTGAAGGCCTCCTGCGTCACTATCGCGCGGGCGACGACGGACGCGAGGATCGCTTTCTGTACTCGATACTCCCAGGTGAGCTGGTTTTGGCCGAGTACTCTACAGGACTGTGAGTCCGGCGCTGTCATGTTGGCGGCGCGGCGGGGGAGTTCCGGCGTGGGTAATATGGTTCTCTCTCAGAATGCGGGCGTAGGCGTTGGGGTCGTCAAGTCGAAGCAGGTGGAGCTGGACGAGCGCGAGTAGCTCGTTGAGGCGCGGGAGGTTGCCGAACAGGCGGGCGCGGGCGCCAAGGAGGTGGCGAACTCGGTCGAGCGATTCCTCGACTGCGCTGAAGGTGCGCGGCTTGTGCCACTCGTGCAGCTCGCACCAGACGAGGTCCGTGTCCGCGTTGAGGCTCCGTTCAAGCGCGACGAGGTCCGCCAGCCCGGGTTTGACTGGTGCGCAAATCGCAAATTGGCCACTCTCAAGCCCGTAGATTGGCCCTGGGGACGGCTTAACCCCCAATTGACTACGGTTTGCTCGCCCTCTGACCGGCGTGCAAGATCAGCCCCCAACCCCCGGGTAGCCGTTCACGGGGGGCCGGTCAGTAGCGTGAGCGCTTCAGCCTTGGAGCGTAGCTGCCGGATCCGATCCTCGGGATGTCCAAGTGCCCGTAGCATCTGAATAAGCCCATAAGGGATGGCATCCTCAGGGGAAGGCTCTTCCGGCTGGGGACGAGGAACTGGGATTCCGCGATCCACCACCGCCCAGAACTGGGTGGGAGTGCAGCGGAGTTCCTCCCGACAGATGTAGGCGAAGAGGTCGGGATTGCGGATCTGTTTGTCGCCATGGGCCACCTCCGTGGTGAGCACGTCCCCAGTGGCCAAGACCTTGCGGTAGACCGTGTGTCCCGACTCTCGCTCAGGGATCCAGCCGTCTTTCCGGCAGAAGGCGTGCTGATCCTTGCTGCGCGGTAGCCTCACGGAAAGACTGGAGCCTGAGCGCTATCACCGCTGTACTCCTCCGCCTCCCTGGTCGCGTCGCGCGCCAACATCTGGCGCACCGCCGAGGTGGAACCGGCGAGCTGCACCCGACGGACATACCCGATGTTCTCTTTGTGGTTGGGGGCGTGCTGGAGGTGCTTCTCCCAGGTCGATGCGTAGTCCACCAAGGCCGCAGCAAGTCCGTCGAGTACCTCCTCCACGGTCTCGCCCTCAGCGTGCACCGGGAGACCTTTGATCCAGGCGGCGACGCTTCTCTCTCCGAAGCGGATCTCGATCCGAAAGGGGTTCTGCCGCTCGAGCAGCTGGCGGTATTCGGAGGCGTTGGCGATGACCACGTCACGTTCCTGGTTGCGCTCGATGACCTCGACCCCGCCCTCGCTAATCCGCGAGTAGAGCTGGCTGAGTTGGCTACGCGCCTCCGTAAACTTCATCTCTTCGTCTCCTCGTCGAACCTTGTCTGTACAGACTGTACACTCTGCACAGATACTTGTCAAGTGGCTGGGTCGACGCCGGACGCCTCCTAGGGGTGGGCGCTAGAACTGGAGGGCGGGTAGGAGAGGGGATCGGCTACGCCGGGCGTGCAAGATCAGCCCTGCCAGGTGTGCAAGAGGACCGCGAACGGCCCTTAGAGAGCCGCCGCGCACGTTCGGATTCGCTCCGATCCAGAACCCTGCAACAGCCCCTCCACGCCAATTGCAGCGAGAGTTGCAAGGTTGCTCCTGAAGTGGGGTCTTGGGGACCAGAGCAGGGTCCGAAGTCAGATCCGAACCCGTCCAGCTGGGCCTTGAACGCCCCGAGCAAAGCCACGAACCAGTCCAAGGAGGCCCACCGCCCGAATTCGGGCACCCTGAAGCTCCCACTTGGGGAGGCTTGAATCAGCCGGCTTGTCTCAGACCGCTGGAGGCGGGGAGAGGGCAACCGGAGGGCATATTCCCAAGCTAGACGACGGCTTGGTTGCGACTTGTTGACTGGCGAAGGTGCGACTTGTAGAATAGCCCCCGTGAGCAGAGCCCAAGCACCCCGCACGAAGGTTGGATATCTCAAGCGTCTCGCCGACGCGCAATTGAGTGCTGACCTAGAAGCGCTAGGAGCGGTCGCTATCGAGGGTCCCAAAGCCTGCGGCAAGACGGAGACGGCCCGACAGCATGCCCGCAGCGAGGTTCTCTTAGATATCGATGCCCAAGCCCAGGTCGCTGCAGGCCTCGATCCCCGCCTGGTCCTCGCCGGGCCAACCCCCCGGCTTATTGATGAATGGCAGCGGGAACCTCGGGTGTGGGACGGCGTGCGCCGCGAAGTGGATGCTCGTGGTGTTCCTGGGCAATTCATATTGACAGGGTCAGCCACGCCGAACGACCGTGCTGTTAGGCACTCTGGTGCCGGACGAATTACGGTTCTGAACATGAGGCCCATGAGCTTGTTCGAGCAGCTCTACTCGCCGGGCATCATCTCTCTGGCCGATCTTCTCAATGGAGAACAGTCACCGGGGGGGAGATCCGATCTGGACCTCCCGGCATATGCCGAACGCATCGTGATAGGAGGGTGGCCGGGACTCATCGGGCGATCAATTGAGGCAGCAACAGCCTTCTTGACCGGATACCTAGACACCATCGTTGAGCACGACATCGATGTGGTCTCCGGAGCGTCCCGGGATCCTCGCATGGTAAGGCGGTTCCTTCAGGCCTACGCTCAATTGACGGCGCAGCCGGCTCAACTGAGTACGATCGTGGAACGGGCAAAGAGCGTCGCCGAAGCTGGGGCCCCATCGCGATGGACGGCTGATGACTACCTCAACGCTTTAACCCGCCTCATGGTAGTCGATGACATCGAGGCATGGAACCCCGACCTTCGCTCCAGAACCAGGCTGATGACCACTCCAAAGCGACACCTGGTGGACCCGTCTCTTGCGGCGGCATTGATGGAGTGCAACCCGAAGAGGTTGCTCAGCGACCTCAATACTATGGGCTATCTCTTCGAGTCTCTCGCTGCTCGGGACATTCGCATCTACGCTACGGCGGCCGACGCCACTGTCTATCACTATCGGGAACGAGCTGGCGAACTCGAAGTCGACCTAATCGTTGAACGTCGCGATGGCGCTTGGATAGGAGCTGAAATCAAGATGGGTGCCAGGGTGCTGGACAGTGCTGCTGCATCCCTGCTGCGACTCGCCCGAGCCCGCACTGTTCGTCCACCCGCCTGCCTTGTCGTGGTTACCGCCACGGAGTACGCCTATCGGCGCCCAGACGGAGTGATCGTAGTACCGCTCGGCCTACTTGGACCCTGAGAACACTGCATTACTAACAGCATCGATCGCTAATACACGGCAGCGAGACGTGCCTGTCAGCGTGAGACCCCCCACTCGTCAGTCCAAGTGACGAAACGGTCGGGATGTCGACTTTAGTGCCCATGGGTGGGGCGGTGGTGGCGGCGAATGCCGCGGGTCACGCCCAACCGACTACCTACCCGTGAGTGGATGTGCCAGGCTGGCGGTCCGAAGTCAAGCCCGCTTCGCCACCCCGGGCGCGGAAGAACCACCCTGCCATGCGTGCAAGGAAGCTGCGAAGACCTGCCCGGGCTCTGCCCGTCACTTCGGCTGGCTCCCGATCCAGAACCCTGCGACAGTTCCACCACGCCAATTGCAGCGAGAGTTGCCAAGTTGCTCCTGAAGTCAGTTCTGGGGGTCAAAACCGGGGTCGGAAGTCAGCCACACGCTCGTCCCGGCACAGCTTGGTGCGCGAGCCTTTCATCCCCGAGCCCACCTCGGCCTCGACCCGAACCACGTGCTGGCCGGTGGCTGCCGCCCACCCCGATAGCCTCGCCACCTGGCGGTCGAGGTCCCCCTTCTGGTCGTGGGAGGGCACCCTAGCGTACAGGCCTAGGGCGGAAGCAGGCTGCTCGAGCGCCGCATCGGGAGCTACCAGGATCGTGCGCTGGTTCACCCGGACCGGGGGCACCGAGAGAGTACCGGCGCGAAACCAGTTGTACGCGGTCTGGGGGTGGATCCCTTGTCGCCGTGCCCACTCCGTATGGTTCACCCCGCCAGCCTACCCTCGCACGTGCGTCCGTGTTGTATCACTGCCTATCGCGCAAGCAGCTCGATACCGTTTACGGTTCGGCTCCTCGACCGGCCACCTCGCCGCCACCCCCGGTTCCAGTCCCCTCACCGCTATGGGTCTGCCTCGCCCAGGCCCGCGTACAAGACCGCCCCGGGTCCCCGTAACTAGGCTGGAGTCGTTCGCCGGGCCGACCTGCCGCCGACGGCCGGCCCCCGTGTCGCCGCCCGGACAATCGGGAGGGGTCCCGCCCACTGGGCGGGACCCCTCCTTTCCGGGTCTGGTCGGAGCTATCCGGCTCAGATCTCAGCTGTGGGCGAGACCTTCCGCCAGTGGACGACTCCCAGCACCGTCAGCAGGAGGAAGACCGCAGCCAGGGAGTAGGCCACCAGCGAGGAGATCCAAGCGATGGTTCCGAAGACTGAGAACCCGTACGCCTCCAGCAGCTCACTGCGCAGCGTGGTGCCCTTGAACACGGTGTCCACCAGGGCCGCGTACTTGGTGTCGGTGGGGTTGGAGCGGGCCAGGGTGCTGGCCTGGGCGTAGGTGAGCCCGATGTCGTGCAGGTGGACGGCGATGAAGTGATCGGCATAGGCCTCGGCCTGAGCCCCAGTGGTCATGAGCTGTCCCGCGTACTGCTTCATCACGGCGGCGTCGGCCTTGGGGAGCGCCTTGATCTCCGCGCTGTTGGCCGCCGGGAAGCTGATCTTCTGCGAGGCCAACTGGTTGTGGACCTCGGAG